>JAZNDJ010000045.1:0-3965 GCA_045588045.1 Faecousia sp. | reverse complement strand
TTTTTAAAATAGCGTGCCGACAGTTACCGATTTATTATCCACCCCGCCTATGATGCTGGAGTCGGCTGCGGGAGAGGACATCCGATCGGTCATTTTTCCATGGATACAGCAGTAATATCCGACAATTGTGCCAGCGCTTCCGGGCGGTGGGTCACCAGGATGGCCTGCTTTCCCATGTTGTACAGGCTTTGCAGAACAGCCGCCTCGGTCTGTGCATCCAAGGCGGAGGTGCACTCGTCCAGCAGCAGGATGGGGCGGTCCATCAGAATGGCCCGGGCAATGGCCAGCCGCTGGAGCTGACCCTTGGACAGGCCGGAATTATTCTCCCCCACATAGGTATGCTCGCCGGCGGAAAGCTGGAACACGAACTCCGCCTGGGCTGCCTTCAGCGCCGCCGCCCGCTTTTGGCTGTCGGCGTGGGACACCAGCTTCAGATTCTCCCGGATCGTACCGGAGAACAGGGCAAAGTCCTGGGGCACATAGGCAAACAAGTGCCGGGTAGCTTCGCCACAGGGCACCAGGCCCTCTGCCGTTTCCAAACTGACCGTTCCGGATTGGGGGGCATACAGGCCCAGGATCAGCTTGAAAACGGTGGACTTGCCTCTGCCGGAGATGCCGGTCAGACAAGACCACTGCTCCAGAGGGAAGCGGATGGAGAAATCCTCCAGCACCGGCCCTTCCTCTCCGGGATAGGCGAAGGTAACACGGTCAAAGACCACAGCCCGGATATTCTCCGCCGGGGCAGGCTCTACACTTTCGGGCACGGTCAGCAGGTCGCTCAGCCGCTCCACAGCCACATCCACTGCCGTCAGTTGGGTCCACAGACCGGACAGGCCCAGCACCGGGCCCCGGAACAGGGCCAATAGCTGCAGCATGGAGGTCAACGCGCCGTAGGACATCTGCTCCGCCGCCACCTGGGCTGCGCCCCACAGAAGGAGCACACCGGTACCGGCCAGCGTGCCGATATTCATAACGCCGGTGATCCCCACAGACAAAATACGCCGTCTCCACTTTTGGGCAAGGCTGTCGGTCTGACAGGCATCGAACCGGGTGAGGATCTCCGGCTGGGCGTCCAGGCTTTGGATCAGCTCAAGCTGCTGGAGATTCTCCTGCATGGTTGACATAACTTTCTCGTCCGCCTGGCGGACGGCTCTGTGCCGGGCCTTGAGGGCAGGCCGCACCAGGGCGATAGCCGCCACCACCACCACGGCCACCAGGGACAAAACACCTGTGACCTTGGGTGCCAGGACAAACACCGCCCCGAAGGCGCCGATCAATCTGGCAAGCTGACCTACCAAGGCAGGCAGCGCATTGACCATGCCGTCGCAGACCGTACGGACATCTTCCATTCCCCGGCTTAGGAGCTGACCGCTGTGAAAGCCCTGCAGCCGCAGGTCACGGCTATAGACCGCGGCATTCAGAAGCTGCTCTCGCAGGCTGGCCACAAACCGGTCGGTGGTACTGCCCCCAAGCCAGTTGACAGTGGTGTGGGACAGGACGATCGCCAGGATGTCCACCACCAGCAGGCCGCCCCAAAGCAGGAGCTGTCCGTTCTGCGCCAACGCCGCGTCAATGACGTACCGGGTCAGCCCCGCCATGGCCACCTGCAGCAGGGCATACACCAGCGACAGCACACACAGCCCTACGATCCGAAGATTGTAGGGCTTTAGCATTGTGTGCAATTTGCGGTTTTGTAAAAGCTTGCGCATGGATCAGGCCAAACCGGCAGCTTTCAACAGATCGTTAAAGCTGATCTCGTTGTTACCGGAGGGAGCGTCGTCTTCGGAATCGCCGTCGCCGGAATCGCCGGCGCCGGAATCCCCGTCGCCGGAGCCACTGCCGCCGGGGCCGCTGCCGCCGGAGCCACTGCCGCCGGAACCACTCCCGCCGGAGCCGCTGCCGCCGGAAGGCTTCTTATTAGAGGAAGAACTACCGGGCTTATCATCGTCATCGTCGTCATCGTCGTCATCGTCGTCGTCAAATCCAATATCGATCGGCTTATCGCCGGTCTGAGGTGTGGACGGTTGGGAATCACCGTTGGAATCGTCCTTATTGGCGGTTTCGTCATCGTCGGTGGTGTCGTCATCCACGTTTCCGATGCCCTCATAGTCACCGTATTCGCCCTTATTGCCGGAGAACAGGCCACCCACCAGGCTCAGCACGATAGCCAGCACCAGCACCACTGCCAAAACAGCGGAGAGGATCACTACAAGCGTCTTCTTATTCATACAAAACACTCCTTATTATAATAGTGTATACTTTTATTCTTTACGGTTTTTCAGCCGGCCGATCCAGCGGCGGAGCGCCAGCAGCGGCTTGCGCACAGGGAACAGGAACACCCACACGCCGACCCACAGGCGGCAGCTCCGGTCTGTGACCTGATAGGTATGTCCCTTGCGGGTAAAGCGGTCCACCAGGGCTATCACCTGCTGCCGGGTCACCGGCTCTTTTTCCCACTGGTTGTCGCCGCAGCAGAAAAAGTGGCCGTCCCGGGGGCGGGAGATGATCCGATGGAGGATATAGAGGCCTTTATCCCGGCGGTAGAGGATCAAGTCTCCCCTTCTCAGCCGTTCCGGCGGGGGTATCAGCGCCACCGCATCCCGGCGGTGGCACAGGGTTGGATACATGCTGTCACCGGTGACCACCAGGGTGGCTCTGCCGCCGGTTTGAAGCTGCACCTCCAAAAGCTGGGCCAGAGACTCCATAGGGATAGCTGTCAGCTCCATGAGGTCAGCTCCTTTCCTGCACACAGTCCTGTCCGGTCAACGCAGTGTGGGAGACGTAGGCCGCATCGTCGTCGTTGCGGCAGTACAGCTCCCAGACCGGGACCTGGAGCAGGAGCTTATTGAGCAGTGCAAGCTTTTTCTCGGTCTGCTCCTGGGTCAGATAGTAGGGGGACTGGCTCATGATCCGGGGAACAGCCTCCTCAACGGACAGCCGGCGAATGGTATTTTCCTGCCCACGGCGCAGGTAGACGATGCCACCAAGGGGCGCGCCCTCATTGGAGGACAGGTCATGCTTACCGGACCAGGGAGTGCCGTAGGCCATCCACTGCCCGTCCACCAGCCGCAGGACCGGCTTATCATCGTTGAGGTAGCGGGCACCGAACAGGCGGCACCACTTCTCGGTATGGGTGGACTTGCCTGTGCCGCTGGGAGCGGAAAACAGGTAGGCCCTTCCGTCCAGAATAACCGCCGACGAATGGATATAGCAGCCATCAAAATCCAGCACCCGCCGGGCAAACAGCACGCCAGTTGCGAGGTATTCGGCCATATCCGGGTCGGTGAGCTGGGGATTTTTCTCCATAAAGCGGGAAACATCCAGCTCGATGTTGATGTCCGCCGGGCCATCAAAGGCGGTGCGGTAGGGCTCCGCCTGCTGCTTGGTGCGGCCGGTAGGGGTCATATTCAGTTTTAAATCAGCAATCATGTAGTGCATAGTCTTTTACCCAAAGGGAATAAACACATCGCCTTCGTGCCAGCTTTCACCCGGGCTGGCAGCATAGGTGGACAGGTCAATAGACATAGAGAACGGGCCTTGAGCCAGGTGTTCCACAGGGGCGAAGCATACTATATTTAAATAAGGAGGGATGTACGGCTCTTTCATGGTATGCTCCCTTCCTGGAATGATCGTTCAGGATGGCAGGTGATCGTAGAATGGGGCTTGCACCCGCCACTGCGGCCCCAAGGGGCAGCCCTACGGATGGCCGATTCGGGCCATGTAGGGGCGCACAGTGTGCGCCCGCCGATGCCGTATCAGTAATTCGCGGGAATTGCGGGCGGCGACTCACCGCCGCGGCTGTGTGGCTGCGAAGGTGCGGTCGGTGGCCGGGCTTTCGCAGACATACAGAAAACAGGCGCACGCACAATTGCCGCTGCGCCTGCCGGAAAAAAGTCGGATCGTAGCCATGTCGTTCTGTGAGCCAAGGAGTTGGTTTCAAGTGTTGTCTTCCTAAGACCGCTTGG
>JAZNDJ010000044.1:0-2995 GCA_045588045.1 Faecousia sp. | reverse complement strand
CTACTGGTATGTGGGCCGGGCCGACGATGTGATCAAATCCTCCGGCTACCGGATCGGACCCTTTGAGATCGAAAATGTCATTATGGAGCTGCCTTATGTTCTGGAGTGCGGTGTTTCCGCAGCACCCGATGAGGTCCGTGGCCAGGTGGTCAAGGCCAGCATCGTGCTGGTGAAGGACTTCCGCGGCACTGACGAGCTGAAAAAGGAGATACAAAATTACGACAAGACCCGCACCGCTCCCTACAAATATCCCCGGATCGTGGAGTTCCGGCAGGAACTGCCCAAGACGGTCAGCGGCAAGATCATCCGCAAGCAGCTGTGAGGCGACCCTATGGACCATAAACGACTGACTTTATTTGCCGGCCATTACGGCAGCGGCAAGACCAATATTGCCGTGAATTATGCCCTGGCTCTTGCCCGGGAGGGGAAACCGGTGTGTATTGCGGATCTGGACATTGTCAATCCCTATTTTCGCACCAAGGACAGCGCAGAGGTTTTGGAGCAGGCCGGGATCGACCTGGTATCTCCCCAGTATGCCAATTCCAATGTGGACCTGCCGGCACTGCCTGCGGAGAGCTACCGCCTGGTGCAGGATCGAAAGACCTACGGCATTATGGACATCGGCGGCGATGACCGGGGCGCGTATGCTCTGGGCCGGTTTGCCGATGCTATCCGCCAGGAAAACGATTACCGCATGGCCTTCGTGGCAAATTGCTACAGACCCCTGACCCGGACACCGGAGGAAGCATTGGAGATCATGGGGGAGATCGAGACCGCCTGCGGTCTTCGGTTTACCTGTATCGTCAACAATTCCAATTTAGGGCCGGAATCCACCCCGGAAACGGTGCTGGATTCTCTGGACTATATACAAAAACTCTGCGAAATCTCCAGATTGCCCCTGTGGATGCACACCGCCGAAAAAACGGTGGCGGCAGACCTGCCGGCGCTGGATGCACCGGTGCTTTCCATGGAACTGCAAAAGAAAATTTTTGATCTACCGTAAGGAGGAATATTCATGCCAAAGGTAACATTCAACACCGATCTGTGCAAGGGCTGCGGCCTGTGCGTCAGCGCCTGTCCCAAGGGCTGTCTGGCCATCGCCACGGAGCAGATCAACAAAAAAGGCTATTCCCCTGCGGTTATGACCGATCAGGAAAAATGCATTGGCTGTGCGTTCTGCGCCACCATGTGTCCTGACTGTATCATCACCGTAGAGAAGTAAGGAGGTACATCATGGCAGAACGCGTACTTATGAAGGGTAACGAAGCCATTGCCGAGGCCGCCATTCGGGCAGGCTGCCGGCACTATTTCGGCTACCCCATCACCCCCCAGACAGAGATCGCCGCTTACATGGCCAAGAAAATGCGCAAGATCGGCGGCGTTTTCCTCCAGGCTGAAAGTGAGATCGCATCCATCAACATGGTCTACGGCGCGGCTGCGGCCGGTGTCCGGGTCATGACCTCCTCCTCCAGCCCCGGAATCTCTCTGAAGGCAGAGGGACTGAGCTATATCGCCGGTTCCGATATTCCTGCCTTCGTGGTCAATGTCCAGCGGGGCGGCCCTGGCTTGGGCGGCATCCAGCCCTCCCAGTCCGACTATTTCCAGGCCACCAAGGGCGGCGGTCACGGTGATTACCGGATGATCGTGCTGGCACCGGCTTCCGTTCAGGAGATGGCCAGCCTGACCATTAAGGGCTTCAATCTGGCAGACAAATATCTGATGACCTCTATGATCCTGGCAGACGGCACCATCGGACAGATGATGGAGCCCATCTCCTTTGAGGATGCCCAGATCGAGACCTATGAAAAGCCCTGGGCTTTGACCGGCACCGAGGGTAAGCGCAAGCACAACATCGTAAACTCTTTGTACCTGCAGCCGGATCAGCTGGAGATCAAGAACATCGAGCGGTATGAGCGGTATAAGCTGGTGGAGGAAAATGAGCCCATGTGGGAGGAATATATGATGGAGGACGCCGAGTACTGCGTGGTGGCCTTCGGTATCGCTTCCCGGGTGGCCAAGAATGCAGTGGCAGCAGCCCGTGCTGAGGGTATCAAGGTCGGCCTGATCCGGCCCATCACCCTGTGGCCCTTCCCCAAGAAGGCCCTGGCAAAGGCTGCCGAGCAGGTTAAGGGCTTCGTGTATGTGGAGCTGAATATGGGCCAGATGATCGAGGATGTGCGGCTGTACACCGGCTGCAAGAAGCCGGTTGGCCTGTGTTTCCGCTGCGGCGGCATGATCCCCAGCCCGGACGAGGTCCTGGAATCCATCCGCAAGGCACAGAAAGGAGAGTACTAAGATGGCAGTTGTATTTGAAAAGCCCAAATCTCTGGCAGATGTACCTCTGCACTATTGCCCCGGCTGTCCCCATGGCATTATCCACCGTCTGGTGGCGGAAGCCCTTGACGAGCTGGGTATCGAGGGCAAGACCATCGGTGTTGCGCCCGTCGGCTGTGCCGTTATGGCCTATGACTACTTCGCCTGCGACATGATCGAGGCACCCCACGGCCGTGCACCCGCTGTTGCCACCGGCATCAAGCGCTGCCGTCCGGAAAACATCGTCTTCACCTACCAGGGTGACGGCGACCTGGCATCCATCGGTATGGCCGAAACCGTCCACTCCGCTGCCAGAAACGAAAACATCACCGTCATCTTCGTTAACAATGCCATCTACGGCATGACCGGCGGCCAGATGGCTCCCACCAGCCTTCCCGGTCAGGTGACCCAGACCTCTCCCTACGGCCGTGACGTCAACCACTGCGGCTGGCCCATCAAGGTCTGCGAAATGCTCTCCACCTTGGAAGGCCCTGCGTACATCGCCCGGGTAGCCGTCAACAATGTGAAGAATGTAAAAAATGCTAAGAAGGCCATTAAGAAGGCCTTTGAAAATCAGATAAACGGCAAGGGCTTCTCCCTGGTGGAAGTGGTCTCCGCCTGCCCCACCAACTGGGGTATGACCCCTCAGAAGGCGCTGGAGTGGATTGAGAGCGATATGCTC
>JAZNDJ010000043.1:0-3218 GCA_045588045.1 Faecousia sp. | reverse complement strand
CTTCCCCATGATGGTCCGTGACTTCCAGAGTATCGTCGGTATCGAAGCCCGGGAGCAGTTCATCGACATGACCGGTCATCTGCCCAGCGCCATCGTTGCCTGTGTAGGCGGCGGGTCCCACGCCCCGGGCCTGTTCGCCGGCTTCCTCAACTATCCCGTTGACATCTACGGCGTTGAGCCTCTGGGTCTGGGACCCAAGCTGGGCGACCACGCAGCCAGCCTGCAGTACGGCACCGAGGGCATCATGCATGGCTTCAACAGCGTCATGCTCAAGGACGAGAACGGCGATCCTGCCCCCGTCTACTCCGTTGCAAGCGGTCTTGACTATCCCTCCTCCGGTCCGGAGCACGCCTTCCTGCATGACCTGGGCCGTGTCAAATACGACGTGGTGGATGACGAAGAAACCATCGGCGCCTTCTTCAAGCTGTCCCGTCTGGAGGGCATCATCCCCGCCATCGAAAGCGCCCACGCCGTTGCCTACGGCATGAAGCTGGCCAAGGAAATGGGCCGCGGATCTGTTCTGATCAACCTGTCCGGCCGTGGCGACAAGGATATGGACTATATTCTGGAAAAATACGGCATCCCCGACTAATAATAATACGCGGACAGGTCTGTAATAGACTTGTCCGCGCATTTTTTTATTTCCGCGTTTTGGCGTAGAGCTTTTCCAGCAGAATCCGCAGAGGGTAGAACAGCACCAGGGCGATAACAAAGTTGCCGATGGCATGGGGAATATCAAAGGCAAAGCCCGACATCCACCACCGCATGGCGTAGTCAAACCCATCGATGACCATATAGACCGGCGTACACAGCAGGCCAAAGGCCAACCCGAACAGGCCGGAGAGCAACGCCCACCAAATGGGATTGCGGAACCTGCGCATACAGATGGCGGCAATGGCCAGTACCGTCCAGATGTACAGATAGTTGATGTTCCACAGGTTGATGCCGTACAGCAGGATCTCCATGAGCACGTACAGGTAGATGGGGTACAGCGCTTTCCACCCGAACACCACAGCGAACAGCATCACCATCAAGGAAACCGGCTCAATATTTGGCAGACCGCTCATAGCAACCTTGGCACCGAAGGTCAACGCCCCCAGCATGCCAAACAGAGCGATCTGTGCCAGTGTCAGCTTGGCTTTATGCACCGGTGTACTCCAGCTTGTAGGTAGCACCGTCTGCGATGGGGGTGGTGTCGATGCCCTGGAGGGCGTATTCCTCACCCTCGTACAAAGCCCAGTAGGCTTTGTCCTCATCGTAGATCGCCTGCTCGCCGTCTACCTTGGTGATCTCCATGCCGTAAGGACCGGCATTTCCCTCAATCACGCCCTCTGCCTCCAGCAGGGGTCCCAAAAATTCCTCGTCAGTTTTGTAGGTGAATTCCTTTGTATCCCCGTTTCCGTGGACAACCGTTACGGTGATGGATGCCAGCGCAGGGTTTTTTTCCGGATCCGGTGTTTCCTCCACCTGGGCCGCGCCGCAGGCGACAAGGGAGCAGACCATCAGGACTGCCAAAAGCAAAGCAAACAGTTTTTTCATAATATTACCTCCTGAAAATAAGAATGCTGCGGCACCCAGTTTGGGTGCCGCAGCCGTTTTTCTGCGACAAACGCATCCTGCGTAAGCGCGCGCAGGACGGAGAATCCCATGTTCCGTAGGTCTTCTGACTTATGCATGTGGAGGGGGTTGCGCCCTCCGCGCCTGCCCCGGCCTTCCCGGAATTTCTTCCAGTGACCGGCTTTCGCCCTGGGACAGACTGCGCATTTACAGCGGCGGTACCGTTCGGGATTTCCACCCGATTATCTTGTTGAGCAGTTATGGCCATACGCCATACCTGCCACGGAACTGGTATCAAGTTGTCAAAAAAATTGTAGCACAGACCAGATAATCTGTCAACCGCTTAAATACTGCCAATTTCGTGGGGTCAGCAGCAGAAAAAGTGGCCGCGGCAGCAAAACAGCTGCGCCAATAGGCACAGGCAGAAGGACCACAAACCACCGCCCCGGGTCTGGAAGCCACGGAAGGATCCGGCCTGACGCCGGTAGGCCGCGCCGCCGTTTTGGATCTCCTCTAGGGTCTGAAGGTACTGGGCATTGTCCGGCTCCATGGACACGGCTCTGCGGATATGCTCCAAGGCCGTCACCTGGTTGCCCAGTCCGTCGTTGGCCAGGGCCGACAGGTAGTACCACCGGGCGTTTTTTGTGGCGGCATTGTTCAGTACATTCAGCGCCTCCTGGTAGCGGCCAAACATAATATACTGCTGTGCCGCCTGCTGGTACTGGTCGCCGGGGCTGGTATACTGCTGTCGCTGCTGCCGCTGTCGGGCACCGCCGAAGGGATCATAGCCGTACGCGCCGTAGGGGCCGTAACTGCCGTAGCCGGCATTGCCGTAGCCGCCCCTTGCCTGAGACCGCTTGTAGGCATCGGGATCCTTGATCTGCTCGTATGCCGCGTTGATCTCCTGCATCTTCTTGGCAGCCGCCGCATCGCCGGGATTCCGGTCCGGATGATACTGCTTGGCAAGCCGTCGGTAGGCTTGTTTTATTTCATCGTCCGTGGCATTGGGACTGACGCCCAATACCTTATAGGGATCATCCATTTTCTTCCTCCCGGGCCTTTTTGCCCCGCCGTCTGTACTCTACCCAGACTCCGCTGTACAGAATGTTGTCCAGCAGCTTTTTATCCTGGACTAAGGGCAGCCGTTCAAAATACTCCGTGCACCGGCCCATAGCCAGCACCAAATACTGCTCCCATTTTCCCCAATCCTCGCCGGTACCCATGGCCAGAAAAGGATTGTATTGGCCCTTGCGCTTGTCCCGGCGGTAGTCCACCGCCGCATCGGCCAGGTAGATATACCGGCCCAGGGCCATGCCCATCTGCCGCAGGGTCGGGGCCCACATATCCTCCCGGTACACCAGCAGCTCCCCCATAAGGGTGCCGAAGCAGCCGGCCGGGCCGTCGGGACTGTCACAACCCTCTTTTTCCAACTGGCTCAGTTGCCGGATACACTGCTCCATGGCCTGGCACTGCCGGGGATAGGTCTCCCGGATCCGGGGCAGGGCTGTTTCAAAGACCTGGGCCATTTTCCTTGCGGAACGCTTTCCCTCGTCCTCGTAATCGTCCATGCAGTTATAATAGCCAAGGGCTACGTTCATATCCGCGCCGTAGCGGATATATTCATTGTCCACCCATGGCCGGGGGCGGATGGGGTGCAAACT
>JAZNDJ010000042.1:0-4164 GCA_045588045.1 Faecousia sp. | reverse complement strand
ACTTGAACCCAACTCCTTGGCCCACAGAACGACATGGCTACGATCCGACTTGCCATCTACGGCATGACCGGCGGTCAGATGGCTCCCACCAGCCTGCCCGGCCAGGTGACCCAGATCTCTCCCTACGGACGGGATGTGAAGCATTGCGGCAAGTCGGAGGCCAAGCGGTCTTAGGAAGACAACACTTGAAACCAACTCCTTGGCTCACAGAACGACATGGCTACGATCCGACTTCCGGCTGTCCCCATGGCATTATCCACCGTCTGGTGGCAGAAGCCCTTGACGAGCTGGGTATCGAGGGCAAGACCATCGGCGTAGCCCCTGTTGGCTGTGCGGTCATGGCCTATGACTACTTTAACTGCGATATGATCGAAGCGGCTCACGGCAGAGCCCCTGCGGTGGCCACCGGTATTAAGCGCAGCCGCCCGGAGAATATCGTCTTTACCTACCAGGGTGACGGCGACCTGGCCTCCATCGGCATGGCCGAGACGGTCCATTCCGCGGCCCGTAACGAGAACATTACCGTGATCTTCGTCAACAATGCCATCTACGGCATGACCGGCGGTCAGATGGCTCCCACCAGCCTGCCCGGCCAGGTGACCCAGACCTCTCCCTACGGACGGGATGTGAAGCATTGCGGCTGGCCCATCAAGGTCTGCGAAATGCTCGCTACCCTGGAAGGCCCGGAGTTCATTACCCGTGTGGCGGTGAACAATGTCAAGAATGTGAAAAACGCCAAGAAGGCCATTAAGAAGGCCTTCCAAAACCAGATCGAGGGCAAGGGCTTCTCCCTGGTGGAAGTGGTCTCTGCCTGTCCCACCAACTGGGGCATGACACCCCAGAAGGCCCTGGAGTGGGTGGAAAGCGATATGCTGCCCTACTATCCCATCGGTGTCTATAAGGACCGGACTGCTGCAAAGGAGGAAGTGTGATATGAAAACCACCCAGATCCTCATTGCCGGCTTCGGCGGCCAGGGTATCCTGTTCGCCGGTAAGTTCCTGGCCTACAAGGGACTGATGGAGGACCTGCAGGTCTCCTGGCTGCCCTCCTACGGCCCCGAGATGCGCGGCGGCACCGCCAACTGTAATGTGATCCTGTCCGAGACCCCTGTGGGCTCGCCCATCATCACCGCACCCGATGTACTGATCGCTATGAACCTGCCCTCTTTGGAGAAGTATGTGGATACCGTGGTCCCCGGTGGGCAAGTTTATGTGGATTCCTCACTGATCGATGCCAAGGTGACCCGCACCGATGTGGAGGTGTTCTATATTCCTGCCACCAAGATGGCCAAGGAAGCCGACATCGCCACATTGGCCAATATGATCATCATTGGACATCTGCTCCAGAATAACGATCAGCTTTCCTTTGACGGAACAGAGGCCGTGGTCTCCAAGCTTGTGCCGGCCAAGAAGGCGGCACTGGTGGAGCTGAACATGAAGGCATTGACCCTCGGAAAGGAATATGCACAATGAAAGTAACCTGCATCCAGATGGATATGATCTTCAGCGAGCTGGAGAGAAACTATCAGCACGGCAAGGAACTGATCGCCCAGGCTATGGAAGAAAAGCCGGATGTGATCGTCCTGCCGGAGACCTGGACCACCGGATTTTTCCCCAAGCGGAACCTGGAGGCCATGTGTGATGACGATGGCCGGCGGGTGAAGGGGGAGATCGGCACTTTGGCCGCCCAGTACGGTGTGAACATCGTGGCAGGCAGTGTGGCCAATATGCGCGGTGGCAAGGTCTATAACACTGCCTATGTGTTTGACCGGACCGGCACCTGCGTGGCTTCCTACGATAAGACCCACCTGTTCACCCCCTCCGGTGAAGAAAAATTTTGCACCCCAGGCGAGCATCTGTGCCGCTTCACCTTGGACGGTGTCTCCTGCGGCCTGATCATCTGCTACGATATCCGGTTCCCGGAGCTGACCCGGTCCATGACCGTCCCCGGCCTGGATATGCTCTTTGTGGTGGCCCAGTGGCCCAACGCCCGGACTTACCATCTGCGCAGCCTGTGTATTGCCCGGGCAATTGAAAATCAGATGTTCCTGGTGTGCTGTAACTCCTGCGGCACAGCCGGAAAGATCACCCACGGCGGAAACTCCTCCGTTGTGGACCCCTGGGGCGAGACCCTGGCTCTGGCCGGTGAAGGGGAACAGCTTATCAGCGCAGATTGCGATCTGCAGATCCTCCAAAATATCCGCAGCACCATCCCGGTATTCCGTGACAGGAGACCGGAGCTGTACAACTACTAAGAAAGAAGGAAACTTGTCATGACCTATGAAATTCCTGTAACCAGAACACAGAATCCCAAGCCCCGTCCGGAGGACGAGAGCAAGCTGGGCTTTGCCCGTTACTTCACAGACCACATGTTCGTTATGGAATACGATGTGGGCAAGGGTTGGCACTCCTGGCGCGTTGAGCCCCACGCACCCTTCCTGATCGAGCCTGCCTCTGCCGTGCTCCACTATGCCCAGATGATGTTCGAGGGCATGAAGGCCTACCGCAAGCCCGACGGCAGCATCCAGCTGTTCCGCCCGGACATGAACATTGCCCGTATGCGCAGCACCTGTGAGCGTATGTGCATGCCCGAGGTCCCCGGCGATCTGTTCATGGCCGGCCTGAAGGCGGTCATTGAAGCCGATAAGGATTGGATCCCTCATGGCAAAAACACCTCCCTGTACATCCGCCCCTTCCTGTTTGGCGATGAGGTCTCCTTCTCTGTCCTGCCTGCACAGCACTATAAGTTTATGATCATCCTCAGCCCCACCGGCTCTTACTATGCGGCCAACGATGCAGGCCTGACCACTACCCGGATCTATGTCCAGGATAAGTATATCCGCGCCGCCCAGGGCGGTACCGGCTATGCCAAGGTGGGCGGCAACTACGGCGGCGGTATGCGCGCCTCCCAGGATGCCATGAAGTACAACTGCAAGGATGTCCTGTGGCTGGATGCGGCAGAGCACAAGTATGTGGAGGAGATCGGCACTTCTAACGCCTTCTTCATGATCGGTGACGAGGTCATCACCGCACCGCTGGATTCCGGCACCATCCTGCCCGGTATCACCCGCAACTCTGTCATTGCGCTGCTGCGCAAGTGGGGCGTGAAGGTCTCTGAGCGGAAGCTGTCCATCGACGAAGTGGTGGCTGCCTCCAAGGACGGCAGCTTGAAGGAGATATTTGCATCCGGCACAGCGGCAGTGATCTCTCCCATTGGCTGGCTGAATGTCAACGGTGAGGATGTGCAGGTGGCTGACGGCAAGGTTGGCCCTGTGGCACAGAAGCTGTACGATAATATCTACGGCATGCAGACCGGTATCGTCGAGGACGATATGGGCTGGACCTACCCTCTGGGCTTCTAAGAAAACCGACAGAAAAACACCCTGTGGAAGTTTTCCACAGGGTGTTGCTTTTAGGTCAAATGCAGGACCCGGGCAGCGGTTTTCCAGGCGATCTGCTCCTGCTGCTGGGGTGTCAGCTTTAGTTGCAGGAAATGCTCTTTTTCCTTCACAGGGTCCCACATAGGGTAATCGGAGCCAAAGGCCATCCGCTCGGCACCGTAGATGCCGATATACTGCTCTGCCGCCCCATCCGGCAGGAACATCAGAGAGCTGGACAGATCAAATACGCAGCTTGTGTCCTTTAAAAGCTCACAGGCGGTCTCGTACATGGAATAGCCGCCGAAGTGGGCGGCGATGACCTGCAGGCCAGGGAACATCTCCAGAATCTTCCGCAGCTTGATGGGGTGGGAATAATCGTAGCGGTGGTCGCCCATGTGCAGCAGCACCGGGATCCGGCCCCGGACAGTCTCGTACAGGGGAAACAGCCGCAGATCGTCGATGGGAAACCGCTGGGAATCCGGGTGCATTTTGATGCCCTTGAGTCCTAACTCCATGATCCGCTGCACGTCGTCGGTGAGTCCTTTCATTTTTGCATGAACAGTGCCGAAGCCCACGAAATTGCTGTGCAGCTTTGTCTGCTGATAGAGAAAATCATTGATACCTTGTACCCGGTCCGGACGAATGGCCACCGGCAGCACCACAAATTTGCTGATGCCGGCCTGTCCGCCCCGGCGAAGCAACATAGAGACCGTGCCGTCCATCTCTCCGTCCATGCCGATCTGATAAAATTCCCGAACAGAATTGGTGGCCTTCAGAAAGTCGG
>JAZNDJ010000041.1:0-37315 GCA_045588045.1 Faecousia sp. | reverse complement strand
CGGGGCCCATGGTGGAAGCCACGGTGCAGGAACGGATATACTGGCCCTTAGCAGCTGCGGGCTTAGCCTTAACAACAGCGTTCATCAGAGTGTCCATGTTCTCGGTCAGCTTCTCAGTGCCGAAGGAAACCTTGCCGATGGCCCAGTGGATGATGTTGGTCTTGTCCAAACGGTACTCGACCTTACCGGCCTTGATTTCCTGGACAGCAGCGCCTACATTGGGGGTGACAGTGCCGGCCTTGGGGGAGGGCATCAGACCCTTGGGGCCCAGGACCTTACCCAGACGGCCAACCAGGCCCATCATGTCGGGGGAAGCAACGACCACGTCGAACTCGAACCAGTTCTCCTTGGTGATCTTCTCCACCAGCTCCATGCCGCCGACGTAATCAGCACCGGCAGCCTTGGCCTCGTCGACCTTGGCGTCCTTAGCAAAGACCAGAACGCGGCGGGTCTTACCGGTACCGTTGGGCAGAACAACGGCGCCGCGGACCTGCTGGTCAGCGTGACGGGAGTCAACACCCAACTTGATGTGCAGCTCGACGGTCTCGTCGAACTTAGCGGAAGCACCCTTCACGACCAGATCCAGGGCTTCTGCGGGATCATACTGAACAGAGCGGTCAATCAGCTTTGCGCTCTCCTGATATTTTTTACCTCTAAACACTTGTAATATCCTCCTTATAGTGGTGATGCGGAAAAATCCTCCCACATTTCCGGGCAGATTCCCGGATAGAAAAGTAATTAGTCGACAACAGTAATGCCCATGGAACGGCAAGTGCCGGCAACCTGGCTTTCAGCAGCTTCCAGGGAGTTGACGTTCAGGTCGGGCATTTTGGTCTTGGCAATCTCGGTGACCTGGGCCTTGGTGATGGTACCAACCTTAGTCTTGTTGGGAACACCGGAGCCCTTATCCAGACCGATTGCCTTCAGAACCAGCAGGGGAGTCGGAGGGGTCTTGGTAATAAAGGTGAAGCTGCGGTCTGCGTAAACAGTGATAACGACAGGGATCTTGTAGCCTTCCATGTTCTGAGTGCGGGCGTTGAACTCCTTGATAAAGGCAGCAATGTTAACACCGTGCTGACCCAGAGCGGGGCCTACAGGGGGAGAAGCGGTAGCCTTAGCGGCGTTGATCTGAAGTTTGATAATACCAGTGACTTTCTGTGCCATGATAAGCACCTCCTGAATAAAATGTGGTAATGATGCGCTCAGCGCATTTCTTTCGGGGTCTTGCACCCCTCCCACGTTCCGACCGGATGACCGGTCCGATGCGTTTATTGGGAAATAACTTCCACCTGATCGAGCTCAAACTCGACGGAAGTTTCGCGTCCGAACATGGTGACCACCACGCTGACGCTGTTTTTGTCGACCTCAATGGTCTCCACAGTGCCGGTGAAGGAGCTGAACGGGCCGTCGAGGATCCGCACGGAATCGCCGACATTGTAGTTGACAACGATCTCGCGTTTCTCCACGCCCATTGCGTAAACTTCTTCCTCAGACAGGGGGATGGGGTCTTCTCCGGACGGGCCGACAAAGCCGGCAACACCGCGAACGCCTCTGATGGCGTGCCAGGTATTGTCGCTGTAAACCATCTTGACGAACACATAGCCGGGGTACAGCTTGCGGTCGTAAGTCTTGCTTACGCCAGCATCGGTGATCTCAGTGACGGTCTCCATGGGGATGGAGATAGCCAGGATCTGCTCCTGCAGCTGACGGCTCTGCACAGTCTTTTCGATGGTAGCCTTAACCGTGTTTTCATAACCGGAATAGGTATGGACAACATACCATTTTGCAGTTTCTGCCATAACTTGATACCTTCTAACTTAAGTCAAAAGACCTTCGAAAAGGCTTCTAAGTCCATTGATGCCGAGGCCGGCAACGTAGTCAAACACCCAAATGAACACGCCGACAACCAGAACGCAGATCAGCACGATCAGGGTATTCTTCAGAACCTGCGGCAGAGTGGGCCACACGACCTTCTTCAGCTCACTGCGGAGCTCGCGGAAGTATCTGCAGACGCCACTCCAGGCTCTCACGAACCAGTTCTTCTTCTTAGCTTCTGCCATGTGGGGACCTCCTTACTTCGTCTCGTTGTGGATGGTGTGCTTCTTGCAGAATCTGCAATACTTTTTCATCTCGAGACGGTCGGGATCATTCTTCTTGTTCTTCATGGAATCGTAGTTTCTTTGCTTGCACTCGGAGCATCTCAAAGTGACTTTTACGCGCATAACGGCACCTCCTTAAAATTGCCTCCCTGTATCACTCCGGCTAGTGAAAAAATTTAGTAGGCGGGCAACTACATTACCGCCCCGGAGCTGAAATGAGCATGGAAAATAGCCCGTTTCACAGGTAAAATCCATTCTAACACAGCGAGTTCTATTCGTCAACAACTTTTTTCTTTATTTTTTGCGCTCTTTGCGCTATAATGGTGAAAAACCGGACGAAAGGAAATCTTACTATGAGAATTATGGGGATCGACTATGGCGATGCGCGTACAGGTGTGGCTTTTTCTGACCTGCTGTGCAGCATCGTCGGCAGCACAACGGTGATCCACAGCCGCAACCGGGAGAAGACTGTCCAGCAGCTCAAAGAGCTGGCTGCGGAAAAAGGCGTAGGGGAGATCGTTGTGGGACTTCCGAAAAATATGGACGGCTCCGAGGGCTCCAGGGCGGAGCTGTGCCGGAGCTTTGCAGAGGAACTGGGACAGGCCACCGGCCTGCCGGTGAAGCTGTGGGACGAACGCCGCACCACCGTGGAGGCCCACAACATCCTGTCGGAGCATAATTATCACGGCAAGAAGCGTAAGGATACAGTAGACGCGGTGGCTGCGTCCCTGATCTTGGAGGGTTATTTGGCTTTTCGAGGCCGGTAAAGGACTTCCCGAACACCGGTAAACAGCAATAACCCACCAAACAGCTTTTTCAGGAAAGTAATATCCACGGCTCGGCTCAGCAAGGCGAAGCACCCGGCACTGACCACCCCTGCGATCACCGCAGGTAAAATCTTTTTCAGATCCAGGCTTCCCTGCTTCCAGCGGAACAGGGAAGCGATGATGGCTGCGGGGATAAAGAACATTAGATTGATGCTTCGGGCAGCACTGTGCTCCATACCCAGCACCAATGTCAGCCACAGCATCAGCAGACTTCCGCCACCGACGCCGATGCCGGATAAAAACCCCAGCACACACCCCACAGCCAGCATAACAGGCAAGCTTTCTAGCATAGATAACGAAACCCTCCCCATAGGATCAGTACACCCAAAATACGGTGCAGCCATACCGTCGGGATCTTCCGCCCGAAGAAACCTGCCAGCACACCGCCGCCGCAACTGCCGATCAGATAGGGGATCGCAGTTCCCCAGGGCATGCCTCCCGGATCAAAGGTCAGCAGCAGCGACACGATGCACATAGGCAGCACAACGGTCACAGAGGCAGGGAAGACTTGATCTTCCTCCAAATCTGTCAACCGTCCGAGCAACGGCACCAGCAACATCCCGCCGCCGGCGCCGAATAGCCCGTTGACCGCACCGGCACCTGTACCTGCGATCACCGGTCCCCAAAGCTTTTTCTTTTTCAATAGAAACACCCCCTGTGGAAATTTTCTCCACAGGGGGAACTTTTATGCAAAGATCGATTCCCTGCCGAAGGGCAGGGAATCGGGTAATTTGAATATTAACCGGCCAAAACCAGATCCAGATCCAGCTTGCTGATATTCTTCTTGGTAACAGTGGTGGCTTCCAAAGCGGCGTTGTACCATTCTTCCTGATCGGCAGCCTTCAGTTCCTCGGTGATCATGTAATCACGGTAATTCATATCTGCGTCGCCGACATAGTACATGATGTGGTAGCCAAACTCTGTTTCGATCAGCTCGGAATCGCCGGCCTTACGCGCGGGATCCACAGACCAGTTCAGGAAGTTTGCAACGTAAGAGGAGTGGGGGTGGATGTCCTCAAACAGACCGCCGTCGGCAGCAGAGCTGTCGTCACTGTGCTCCTTGACAAGCTCAATGAAGCGCTCTTCGGTCTGCTCACCGTCCTGCCATTTCTTGAACAGGGCTTCAGCCTCGGTGTGGGCGGCTGCCATTTCTTCTGCGGAGTAGACGGTCTCGTTAGTGGATTCATCAGTGGTGCCGCCTTCGAACTTGACCAGCAGGTGACGGACGTTACTCATGGGCTTGGTGTTGTCGTCCTTGCTCTGGAAGCAGGCAACGTAGTAGCCGTTAACGGTGCCGTCATCGGACGCATTTTCCATAAGGCCGATCTCACCGGCCTTCCGCTCGTCAGCGGCCAGCCAGTCTGCCAACGTGGCGTTGATCTCGGAATCCAGCTTCTTGGTTTCCTCGTTGATCACCAGCTGACTGGATTCAGGGACCTCGATCTGACCGATCAGTTCCTTCATCTCGTCCAGAGTTGCGCAGGCGGCCAGCTTTTCAGCGGCCTCCTTGGCCTTGGCACGGGCAGCATCCTTCTCCTCGTCGGAATAGGTCTTGGTGCCGTCCTCGTCCTCGGTACCGCCCTCCAGGAAGTCGGAGTAGCTCAGATAGCTGTATGCATAAGCATAGGAGTTGTAATCATTATAGTTATCGCCCTCGTGCTCGCGGATCGCTGCATCGTCATATTCCAAACCGTTTGCATAGTTTTCGTAATATGCGCTGGCGATGGCACTGCGCTCAAGATACTTGCTGTATGTTTTCATCTGGGCACCGTAGCCGTACAGGACCTGCAGGTAATCGTCAGCGCTCGTATAGCCGTACATGGTACTGTAGCTTTCCAGATTCTGCAGGTTCATGTCCAATTCGTCTTGGGCAGCCTCGGGCAATTCGAAGCCATCCTTCACAGCCAGATTATACATTGCAAAATCGTTTTTAGCTGTCTCAAGGGCAGCATCCACAAAGTACTCTGCCCAGGTGCCACCATCGGGGTGCTCCTGCTTGGACAGGGCGACGGAAGTGTCCAGACCCAGAGATTCCATATACATATCGGCATAGGAAGTGTCCAGACCGGAGTAGATGGAAGAGTACATGTTGTTGATAGCATCGGTGTAGTAGTATGCCAGCTCTGCAGCACTCAGTTCTGTGTCGTTGACCACAGCTGCAACGGTATTGCGCTCGATGATGCCACTCTGCTTTACAGAATTGCCGACCAAAGAGACAAGGGCGATGCAAATGACCAGTGCGATCACACCGATAAAGACACCGGTATAGAGCTTCAGCTTCTTTGCCTCAGCCTTTTCCTCTTGCTGCTTTTTTGTCAGCATGGCATTGTCCTGCTCCCTGCGGAGCTTTTTCTTGTCGGATGCGCTCATTGAAATCCATTCCTCTCATATATAACAATTGGTAGCTTTGTTTATGACTTACCAAAGCATAGACCCGAACATTATAACCGATTGTTTTTCTACTTTCAAGTAGAATTATTTCATAATAACCGCAAAACCGAAAAAAGTTTACATTTTTTCTGAAATAAAAATAAAAACATGGGGAGCAAGCTCCCCATGCCATACCCGCTTTGGCCGTGTTGCATCCGATGTGACCTGCACGAAACGGCAGGTGGGTCGCCGCTCCCGGCCTTAGCTGCTCCCAACGTCCGCCTATCGTCAAAGCGTAGGCGGGAGGTCTGCAATCCGGCGGGGAAACTAACATCCCAATAATAAAATGTGGGTCCAAAAGGACACACCACGCACCAAGCAGGCGTGTAATTACTCGTCGTCCTCGTCTTCCTCGTAAAGCTGCTCCATGATCAGGGCATACACCGTTTCCAGCTCCTGTTCGTCCTCAATGGCGCAGAGGATCGGCTCCCCATCCTCGTCCACGGCTTTAAGGATACTGACCTCCAAATCTGCAACATCTTCCTCAGATCCGGCGGGGATCACGGCCAAATAGGTGCTGCCGTTGTATTCCAGACTGGACAGGACCTCCAGTTCAAATTCGGTGCCATCCTCATCCACGATGGTCATGAAATCAGAGCCGTAATTGTCAGACATGATCATTGCCTCCTAGTATTTTTCTATTGCCATTGTAACCTCTTGGGGGCTTAAAATCAAGTATCAATCGCGCGACAGCATCTGCACACAGCCAGTATATGCGAAAATTCAATAATTATTTATAAACTGGGACTTTCATTTTGAAATGGGGTATGCTATAATCATATTCGTGATGCTATGCATTTATGCCGTCACGCCGAGAATTTTAGAAAACCATACAGGCCACAAGGTCGTTGTGATGGAGGGTATATACTATGAATGAAGAAAATAAGAAAGAAGAAATCGTTCGCCAGGATTGGAAGCCCCACTGGTCGATCGACACGCTTTATAAGATCTGGCGTGTGATCTACGGCGGCATTAAGATCGCGATTGGTGCAGCTGCCACCGTGCTGCTGATTTTAGTGGTCTGCGCCTTTGTGCTCGTAGGCATTTTGGGCGATTACCTGGACAATGAGATCCTGCCGTCTGCGACCCTTGTGCTGGAGAACTATAATATGGATGCCCCGTCCTATGTTTACTTTGTCAACAGTCAGGGCAACATCGAGGAGCTGCAGAAGGTCCATGCCACCACGGATTTTGCGCATGCTGACTATGAAGACATTCCCGAAGCACTGGTCCATGCGGCTGTGGCCATCGAGGACAAGCGCTTTTATGAGCATCAAGGCGTTGACTGGTTCACCACCATTAAGGCGTTTGCGAATATGTTCCTTGGCGATGCCACCGTCGGTGGCTCCACCATCACCCAGCAGCTGATCAAGAACCGGACCCAGGATGACAGTGTGACCATCCAGCGTAAGGTTTTGGAGTTTTTCCGTGCTACCCTGGTGGAGAAAAACTACGATAAAAAGGAAATCATGGAGTATTACCTAAACTCCATTTACCTCGGACAGGGCTGCCGGGGTGTCAAGAGCGCGGCAGAGACCTACTTTGGCAAGGAATTGCAGACCTTGACGATTGCTGAATGTGCAAGCCTGATTAGCATTACCAATAACCCGTCTATGTTCGATCCCTACAGCGACAATGAATTCGAGTACGCCGGGGAAATGATGAACGGATTCCAACGAAATCAGTATCGCCAACGCCTGGTACTGGGCGAGATGCTCAGCCAGGGTTACATCTCTCAGGAGGAGTACGATGCGGCCATCGCTCAGGAACTGGTGCTCAAGAATGGTATTGATGAGAAGGACCGCTGGATCGACTGCGAGAACGAAGCCTGTGAATATGAAAGCGTTGCCAAGAACTTTACCCTCAACAGCGCCAAGACCGGCTATGTTTGTCCCAAGTGCTCCCAGACGACCATGATTGCCCAGAGTAACTCCCAGGTGGTTTACTCCTATTTTGTGGACACCGTTTTGGAGGATGTGGCAAAGGCTCTGGCGGAGAAGGACGGCGTCACGGGTTGGAACAGCGATATCCGCAAAGATTATATGAATCAGATCAGCAGCGGCGGCTACCGAATCTACTCCACCTATGACGAGAAGGCCCAAAAGGCGGTAGACAATGTCTATCAGAATCTAAACAATATCCCTGCGCCCGGCGGAAAGCGGATCCAGTCTGCCATTGTGCTGATCGATAATGCCACCGGTGACATTGTGGCTATGGCCGGCGGTGTGGGTAAGAATAAGGAGCATTTTGGTCTGAACCGTGCGACCCAGTCCAAGCTTCAGTCCGGCTCCTCCATCAAGCCCCTGTCTGTCTATGCCCCCGGCTTCCAGCAGGGTACGTTGACACCGGCAACGGTTATTAAGGACCTGCCCCTGTCCTATAGCGGCGGCGCATGGCCCAAGAATGACAACCGCGTTTATAATTATTCCCATACCATCTATAGCGGCGTTACCAAATCTGTCAACGCAGTGGCAGCCAATGCTCTTGTGAAGATCGGCGAGAGCTACGGCTTCGAATTTGCCAAGGAGTCCTTTGGCCTGTCCACTCTGGATAAGGACGACGACCTGAGCGTTGCATCTCTGGCGCTGGGCGCGCAGCACAACGGTGTCTATGTCCGGGATATGAGTAACGCCTTTGCAACCTTTGCCAATAATGGCGTTTACCGGGAGGGCCGTACCTTTACCAAGGTCTACGACATGAACGGCAACCTTGTGCTGGACAATGTACAGGAAGCCCGTCAGATCCTTAGCGAAAAGGCAAACACCTATATGACCTACTGCCTGGTGAATGCTGCCAACGCCGGTACCGGTACCGGTGCGAAGTTCAGCGGCCAGCAAATCGCCGGCAAGACCGGTACGACTTCCAGTATGCGTGACCGTTGGTTCTGCGGCTATACCAAGTATTACACCGCCGCTGTTTGGACCGGTTACGATCGGCCTGCGGTGATCAATCTGAACTATAACCCGGCCTGCAGATTGTGGAAGCAGGTCATGCAGCCGCTGCATAAGGGTCTGACCCAAAAAAGCCTGTACAGCACAAGCGGTATGGTGAAGGTTTCCGTCTGCCTGGACTCCGGTAAGATCGCCACCTCCGCCTGTAGCAGTGATATCCGCGGTAGCCGTGTCAGCACAGCCTATGTATATCCCGAGGATAAGCCCAGCGGCTCTTGCAACAAGCACGTGACCAAGACACTGTGCAGTGTCAGCAACGATATTGCCAATGACTACTGCAAGAAGTTTGCGGAGGCCGGCGCCGATGTCAAGGTGCAGAGTAGATCCTTGGTCAATCTGACCCAGGCTGAGATCAATGCGATCCGTAAGGCTTCCGGAAAGGGGCTGTCCGGAACCTATACAAGTTTGAACTATTTGAATTCCAATGATCCCTGCAAGGTCCACACGGCGACATCCTGGGCAGAATATTTGAAGCAGCAGGTGACGAACCCGCCCACTACGCCTACAACACCCACTACGCCTGCAACACCCTAAATCCGACGAACCGTGGGTAGCTTCACCCGATTTGAAAGAGGATAAAGAATGATTTGGATTTCCGATGAATGGAAAGATTATGAGGTTCTGGACACGGCGGCGGGAGAGCGGCTGGAGCGATGGGGCAAGTACCTGTTGGTCCGGCCTGACCCCCAGGTGATCTGGGACACACCCCACACAGATCCCGGCTGGAAAAAATATGATGCCCGGTATGTCCGCTCCAATACCGGCGGCGGTCACTGGACAGATCACAGCCTTCCGGAGCGTTGGCAGATCCGCTACAAGGATTATCTGACCTTTAATGTCAAGCCTATGAACTTCAAACACACCGGCGTGTTTCCGGAGCAGGCGGCCAACTGGGATTTTATCCGGGATAAGGTCGCAAGTGCGGGCCGTCCCACGCGGGTTTTGAACCTGTTTGCCTATTCCGGCGGTGCGACCCTGGCTGCCGCTGCCGGCGGTGCGGAGGTCTACCATGTGGATGCCTCCAAGGGCATGGTCGCCTGGGCAAAGGAGAATGCCAAGTCCTCCGGCCTTGCCGATAAGCCCATCCATTGGATCGTGGATGACTGCGGCAAGTTTATCCAGCGGGAGATCCGCCGGGGCCGCCGGTACGACGGAATCATCATGGATCCCCCCAGCTACGGCAGAGGCCCTAGCGGCGAGATTTGGAAAATGGAAACCAGCTTTTATCCCTTCCTTTTAGAGGTAGGTAAGCTGCTGACCGATAACCCATTGTTTGTGATCATAAATTCTTATACCACGGGTCTGGCACCCTCGGCTGTGGGCTACGCCTCTGATGTAGTCTTCGGAGGGACCCACGGCGGCAGCACCGCTGTGGGAGAACTGGGCCTGCCCGTACGGTCTACCGGCCTGATGCTGCCCTGCGGCGCAGCAGGCCGCTGGACACCCTGATAAGAGGCCGTTACTTGATTGGAGGCAATCCGTTGCGTACAGCAATTTCTGTAGAACATTTGGCATACAGCTATCCGGGCGTGGACAACACGCCCTGCGTTGCCGTCTTTGAGGACTTGAATCTTCAGATCGAGGAGGGCAGTTTCGTTGCTGTTTTGGGCAGCAACGGCTGCGGAAAGTCCACACTTGCTAAGCATTTTAACTCCATATTGCTCCCCTGTGGCGGTAAGGTCTATGTCTGTGGTATAGATACTGCCGATGAGGAAAAGCTGATGGCTGTCCGCCGCAATGTAGGCATGGTCTTTCAAAACCCGGATAATCAGATCGTTGCCAATGTGGTAGAGGAGGACGTGGCATTCGGCCCGGAGAACCTGAGTGTAGCCAGCCCAATGATCCGCCAGCGGGTGGACGGGGCGCTGCGGCAGGTTGGCATGTTTGACTACCGGGAGCATGCTCCCCATCTCCTGTCAGGCGGACAAAAGCAGCGGGTGGCCATTGCCGGCATTATTGCCATGGAGCCCAAATGCATCGTGCTGGATGAGCCCACGGCGATGCTGGACCCGAGAGGCCGCCGGGAGGTCATTGACACGGTCTCCAGGCTGAACCGGGAGAAGGGGATCACCGTGGTGCTGATCACCCACCATATGGATGAGGCCGCAAAGGCCCAACGCGTGATCGTTTTAAGCGAAGGTAAGGTTGCTGCCGACGGCACACCACGGGAGGTGTTCTCCCAGGTGGAGCTACTGCACAGCATCCGCCTTGCAGCTCCCGAGACTGTGGAGCTTTGTTACGAGTTGAATGAACATGGCTTCCAACTGCCGCTGGATCGGTTGGATGTCGAAGAATGTGCGCAGGCACTTTACGACGCAGTGAAGGCTTGACCCACAGGAGGTTAGAAAAGTGGCACCTATTTTGCAGGTAAAAAACCTACATCATATATATAGTGCCGGTACGCCCTTTGAACACGTGGCGCTGGACGACGTATCTTTTAGCGTTGAGCGTGGTGAGTTTGACGGCATCATCGGCCATACCGGCTCCGGCAAATCCACCCTTGTGCAGCATTTGAACGGATTGCTGAAGCCTACCTCCGGCACAGTTGCGCTGGACGGTGTGGATATCTGGTCGGATAAAAAGCTGACCCGGCAGAGCCGTTTTCGGGTGGGTCTGGTGTTTCAGTACCCGGAGTATCAGCTTTTCGAGGAGACGGTCTATAAGGACATCGCCTTCGGCCCAAAGAACATGAAGCTGAAGCAGGAGGAGATCGACCGCCGTGTCCGTGAGGCGGCGGGCTTTGTTGGTCTGACCGAGGAGCAGCTGCAGGCATCGCCTTTTGATCTGTCCGGCGGACAAACACGCCGGGTTGCCATCGCCGGTGTGATCGCCATGGAGCCGGAGGTGCTGATCCTGGATGAGCCTACAGCTGGCCTTGACCCGGAGGGCAGGGAGGAGATCCTTGCCAATATCAATGCTTACCGTAGGGCGAAGAACGCCACTATTATGATGGTCAGTCATTCCATGACTGATGTGGCCCGGCTGACAGACCGGCTATTGGTCATGAGCGGCGCCAAGCTTATGATGGATGGTACCCCTGGCGAGGTCTTTACCCGGGCGCAGGAGCTGCTGGACATGGGCCTCGATATCCCGGACATTACCCGGCTGTTCATGAAACTGCAGCAGATGGGTCTGCCGGTAAACCAGGTCTATACTGTGCAGCAGGCGGTTGCAGAGCTGACCCGCCTGAAGGGAGGCAATGTCCATGCTTAAAGACATTACTCTCGGCCAGTATTTCCCGGGAAACTCCCCGGTCCATTTACTGGATCCCAGAACCAAGCTGATCATGCTGGTGGTCTATATCGTTGCCTTGTTTGTGGCATCCTGGTGGATCTCCTATGCGGTGATGTTCCTATTTTTGGTGACGGTGATCGCAATTTCCAGGATCCCACTGAAATCTATTCTCAGAGGCATGAAGCCCCTGCTGTTTATCCTGATCTTTACCGGCATACTGAACGTATTCTTTACCCCCGGGGACAATGAGATCGTCTCCTTTTGGGGTATCCGTATCACTTGGGACGGCATTGAGCGCGCAGGTCTGATGATGCTCCGCATTCTGATGCTGATCACCGGAACATTCCTTTTGACCTACACCACATCGCCTATCAGTCTGACAGACGGTCTGGAGTCGCTGCTGAATCCTCTGAAGAAGCTGCGTCTGCCTGTTCATGAGCTGTCCATGATGATGTGCATTGCCATGCGGTT
The DNA here is from genome assembly GCA_045588045.1 of Faecousia sp. Classification (GTDB taxonomy): domain Bacteria; phylum Bacillota; class Clostridia; order Oscillospirales; family Oscillospiraceae; genus Faecousia. The sequence goes on along the minus strand of JAZNDJ010000041.1, from coordinate 25,303 downwards.
TATCCCCACGTTGATCGAGGAAACGGATAAGATCATGTCCGCCCAAAAGGCCAGAGGTGCCGATTTTGAAAGCGGCAAGCTTTTGGACCGTGTCAAAGCGTTGGTGCCGATCCTGGTGCCGCTGTTTATCAGTGCTTTTCGCCGTGCTGACGAGCTGGCCACGGCTATGGAGTGCCGCTGCTACCAGGGCGGCGAAGGCCGTACAAAGATGAAATTGCTGCGCTACAAGCTGCGGGATTATAAGGCCTTCGGCGTTGGCGTCCTGCTGCTGGCGGCGGTGATCACATTGCGGCAGTTTGGCCTGTGAGGTGTTTATGCGTAATATCGCGTTGTTTCTGACCTATGAGGGTACAGCCTATCATGGCTGGCAGACGCAAAAAAATCTTGCTACTGTCCAACAGACATTGGAAAAGGCTGCTGCCATGGTGGTGGGCCACAGTGTCCATGTGACCGGCTGCGGCCGTACCGATGCCGGTGTTCATGCCAAGTGCTACGTTGCCAATTTCCGTACCGAATCCACCATCCCGGTGGACAGACTTCCCTATGCCCTCAATACCCACTTGCCTGCGGATGTGGTGGTGACCAAAGCCTTTGATGTCCACGAGGATTTCAATGCCATCGGTTCCTGCGCCCGCAAGGAGTACACCTATTGTATTTATAATTCCCGGGTGCGGGATCCGTTCTATGTGAACCGCGCTTGGTTTTATCCCAAGCACCTGGATGAGAAGATCATGCAGGAGGCTGCCCAGCAGTTTGTAGGCACCCATGATTTTGCGGCAGTAAGAAGTGTTGGTACCGATGTAAAGTCCACAGTCCGCACCGTATACTATTATACTGTCGAGCGTAAGGGCAATATCATTGAACTGCGTGTTTGCGCCAACGGCTTTCTTTATAACATGGCCCGCGCTATGGCCGGTACGGTGGTTTATGCCGCTGAGGGAAAGATATCCCCGGCACAGATCGGCGATATTCTGGATTCCGGTAACCGCACGGCTGCCGGTCCCACCGTGCCGCCGGGAGGTCTGTATATGACCCATTTGTGGTACGATGACGGTGTGGAAAAATTTGAATGTCCCGAACCGCAAAATGTTTAAAAATTGTTTTCTCTTTTCCGGAACACCTGTGGTATAGTTCCGGAAGAAAGGTGTGATGCGTATGCAGCCTAAGATGTGTACCAAATGCAAGAAAAATATCGCCGTTGTTTTCATTACCAAGGTGGAAAACGGCGTGACTATGAATGAGGGCTATTGCCTGAAATGCGCCCGAAGCCTGGGTATTCCTCAGATTGATTCTGCCGTGAAGCAGATGGGCTTCTCCGACGAGGACCTGGACAGTCTGACAGATGAAATGAGCAGCATGTTTGCCCAAATGGAGGAGCAGGAAGGGGAGGATGACGAGTCCGAAGGCCGTACCGCCACATTCCCAATGCTCAATCAACTGTTTGGCGGCAATAACCTCCCGGCTAAGAACGATCAGCCCCCGGAACCCGGGCAGACTCCCGGTGAGGAAGAGCCGAAGAAAAAGAAGAATAAAAAGCACAAGTTCCTGGATACCTACTGCATGGATCTGACAGGCCGCGCCAAAGCCGGCAAGCTGGACAGAGTCATCGGCAGAGATGTGGAGACCGAGCGGGTGATTCAGATCCTGAATCGCCGGCAGAAGAACAATCCCTGTCTGATCGGCGAGCCCGGTGTCGGAAAGACCGCCATTGCCGAGGGTCTTGCGCAGCGGATCGCCGCAGGAGATGTGCCCTATAAGCTTCGGGGTAAGGAAGTGTTTTTGCTGGATCTGACCGCACTTGTGGCAGGCACCCAGTTCCGCGGCCAGTTTGAAAGCCGCATGAAGAGCCTGATCGGTGAGATCAAGGAGTGCGGCAATATCATCCTGGTCATTGACGAGGTCCACAACCTGGTGGGTGCCGGCGATGCAGAAGGCTCCATGAATGCAGCCAACATCCTCAAGCCTGCCCTTTCCAGAGGTGAGATCCAGGTCATTGGTGCCACGACCTTCAATGAGTACCGCAAGCATATTGAGAAGGATGCCGCTTTGGAACGGCGCTTCCAGCCTGTTTCCGTAGCAGAGCCTACCATAGAGGAGGCCTGCCAGATCATGCAGGGCATAGCCAAGAGCTATTCGGAGTTCCACGGTGTCACCGTCTCTCCGGAGATCGCACGGCAGTGCGTCATCCTTTCTGAGCGGTATATCACCGACCGATTCCTGCCGGATAAGGCCATTGACCTGATGGACGAGGCCTGCTCCGATGTGAACCTTCGCAGCAAGGAGATATCCCAGCTTGCAGAGCTGAAAAAGGAGCGGGATGACTACGAGCTGGAGCTGAAGATGCTCACGGACGATACGGAAAATGAGCATTTTGAGCGATTGGCAAAGATTCGTAGCCGTCTGTGTCAGATCGCAGCGGAGATCGAGCGGCTGGAGCAGATCCCGGCCCCTGCACTGACCATGGAGAATCTAGCCCGGATCATCGAACTGTGGACCAAGATCCCGGCCAGCAAGATCAAGGCACAGGAGTATATGCAGATCAAGGGCCTGTCCGATCGGCTGAAGGCCCATATCGTTGGCCAGGATGAAGCTGTGGACGCAGTCTCCAGAGCCATCCGCAGAAACCGCGTGGGTATCTCTCCCAAGAAGCGGCCTGTTTCCTTTATTTTTGTCGGTCCGACCGGTGTGGGTAAGACCGAATTGGTCAAGCGATTGGCTGACGACCTGTTTGACACGGTAGATTCTCTGATCCGGCTGGATATGTCGGAATATATGGAGAAGCATACGGTATCCAAGCTGATCGGCTCGCCTCCCGGCTATGTAGGCTACGATGAAGCCGGCCAGCTTACGGAGAAGATTCGCCGCAGACCCTACAGTGTGGTGCTGTTTGATGAGATCGAAAAGGCCCATCCGGACGTGCTGAACATTCTTCTGCAGGTTTTGGATGACGGACGCATCACCGATGCCCAGGGCCGGGTGGTCAACTTCGAAAATACCATCATCGTCATGACCTCCAACGCCGGCTCGGAAGGCTCTGTAGGCGGACTTGGCTTTGGCCGCAGCGACCAGGATATGGTCAAGGAAAAGACCATGAAGGCATTGCGCCAATTCCTGCGCCCGGAGTTTATCAACCGTGTGGACGAGATCATTACCTTCAACCATTTGTCAGAGGAAAATTTTGCGGGCATTGCCGGCATTATGCTTGCAGAGCTGCGGGAAAGCCTTGCCGGTCGCGGTCTGACCCTGACTTGGGAGGACGGTGTTCCCGGCCTGCTTGTCAAGAAGGCATATTCCGTCACCTACGGTGCCCGGAATTTGCGCCGTACCATCCAGAAGGAGCTGGAGGACCCTATTTCAGAGAAGATTATCGACTCCTTCGAGAATCCGATTTCTGCGATCCATATTTGTGTTGCGGAGGATTCTTTTGTCGTTACAGCCAAATAAGAATACCGGGAGGCTTGCCTCCCGGTTTTTGCGTGGTAAGAAAGCGATCACATATCGAACCTTCTGGTCATCTTGTCAGAGATTTTCCAGGCTGCGCTTTCTACCTTGTCTGCGGCACTGGCTGCCAGCTTCCTTGTGGGATTGCTGCGGGATAACATCAGAATACCAACGGCACCGGCAGCAACACCCAGCCCGGCGGTGACAGCCCAAGTTTTCACGCTCATGCTTCCTTCCTCCTTTTGCGCCCGAAAGACCCTTTGACCTTCCTGCGCTGTTATCAGTATGCCCTTATGAAAAAAATTCACACAAGGAAAGGTTTCACTCTTTTCACAGGAAAAAAGTTGTGTTATACTGTAAAAAAAGGGAAATGGAGGTAATTGTTATGTCCATTGATAAGCTACAGGAAAAGATCCGGAAGCTGAAAAATCCCTCGGTGGTGGATTTCGGCATTTTACCGGAGCACATCCCGCCCCATATTCAGGAGCGCGACGGTGACTTTGTGAATGCCTATGAGTATTTTTGCACAGAGCTGCTTCAGGGCCTGAAGGCCGTTGTGCCTGCCGTACGATTCAGCTTGGGTACCATGGCTCTGTACGGTGCTGACGGCATGGTGGCATTGGGGAATCTTCTGCGGGCAGCCAAAAATTTGGGATATTACGTGTTTTTGGATTGCCCCGATGCGTTTTCTGCTCAGGACGCAAAGCGTGCAGCGGCCATCCTAATGGATGAAAGCAGCAGCTTCGTTTTTGACGGTCTGATCATCAATGCCTACATCGGCAGCGACAGCCTGAAGCCCTACTGCGCAAAGCTGCAGGAAACCGGCAAGGACCTGTTTGTAACTGTGCGCACCTCCAATAAATCCGCACCGGAGGTACAGGATCTGCTGACCGGCTCTCGCCTGGTCCATATGGCCATGGCTGACGTGGTATACCGGTATGCGGAGCCGCTTGTTGGCCGATCCGGGTATTGCCGGGTGGCGGCGGTGGCAGCGGCCTCCAGCGCAGACAGTCTGCGTACTTTGCGGGAAAAATACAAGCAAATGTTCTTGCTTTTAGATGGCTACGATTATCCAAACGCCAATGCAAAAAACTGTAGCAATGCCTTTGACCGGTTGGGTCACGGTGCCATCGCCTGTGCCGGGACATCCATTACTGCGGCTTGGCAGGAATGCCCGGTGGATGAGCAGGATTTTGTCCGTCTTGCAGTGGGATCCGCGGAGCGGATGCGGAAAAATCTGACTCGTTATGTGACGATCCTTTAATATGTAGCCGGGGCATATGCCCCGGCTTTTACTTACCTGCGCCGCTGTTTCCGGTGCTGCTGCCAGTGCCGGAATTGCTTCCGGAGTCAGTACCGCCGTTAGAGCCGCTGCCGCCGTTAGAGCCGCTGCCGCCGTTAGTTCCGTTACCGCTGTTGCCGGTAGGGTCAGTCATATCGCCAATGATGCCCTCGCCATCGGTGCTGTTGTCATTGACGTGGTCATCGGGGATGTTGCCGGTGGGGTCCATATTGGGCAGAATGGAATTTCCGGTGGTGGGTACGGTGGTGTTGCCGTTATCCTTGTCCTTGTTCCGTCTGCCGCAAGCGGCCAAAGAAAGTACCAGAACAATGATCAGCGCAATAATGCCGAATTTTTTCATGATGTTCCTCCTAATTCTGAGATTACAGCACTAGTATTTCCCGGATTTTGCACTTTAGCCTCATGACATTTCACCAAGTTTTCTCATTTTTTAACAATAATTGAAAATTCCCATTGCTATTTCCTGTTGATTCGATTATAATGAATGGGTAATATTCTAGATAAGGGGTAACCTTTTTATGAAAAAGCTTGCTGTGAAGAAGAATGTAGAATGTATGGCCTGCCTGGAATGCGTTCGGGCTTGCTCGGTTGCGTTTTACAAGACATTCAATGAGGACCTGTCCTGCATTAAGGTGGTCGCCAAGGGTACCGGAGCAAAGCCTATGACCTGCATCCAGTGCGGTAAATGCATGAAGGTGTGCGAGGCCGGTGCCATCACCCAGAATCCCAAGACCGGCGTGTACATGATCAACAAGAAGCTGTGCACCTCCTGCGGTAAGTGCGTGGAGGTCTGCCCCATGAAGGTCATGGTCGCACCCGAGAGCGGACCTACCACAAAGTGCATTGCCTGCGGCATTTGCGTTAAGGCCTGCCCCATGGAGGTTCTGGAGATCGTAGAGAAGTAATATGCTACATAGGGCGGGCGGTCATGGATTTGATCGCCCGTTAGTTTTGGCAGAGACTTTTAACAGCTTTGCCGCACCTGGAGGTTTGTTATGGATCAAGAGAAAAAGAAAAAAACCGGCACAAAAAAGCGGACGGTGATCCTGGTCATATGCATCATTTTGGCGGTGCTTTTGGTTTTGGTGGCGGCGGCCTGGTTTGTGCTGGACAGGATGGTTTTTAGCCGTGTCGGACGCATTGAGGACGATTATACCCTGTCGGAGGATGAGATTGCCGAGATCATTGGCCCCGGAACGGATGAGATCACAGTTCCTAGCATCCCTGTGGATATTATCAAGCCTGACGAGGATGTGATCAACATTCTCCTTGTAGGCCAGGACCGCAGAGAGGGACAGCCCCGGCTTCATTCCGATGCCACCATCCTTTGCACCATCAATAAAAACACCAAGACCCTGACCATGACCTCCTTTATGCGGGATATGTGGGTGAAGATCCCCGGCTACGGGGAACAGCGGATCAACACCACGTATATGATAAACGGATTCCCGCTGCTGAATAAGACCCTGGAATATAACTTCGGTGTCAGCGCGGATTACAATGTGGAAGTTGATTTTAATGGCTTTATTACGGTCGTGGACCGGATAGGTGGCTTAGATCTTGAATTGACAGAGGCAGAGGCGAAATATCTCAATAAGAATGGCCTGTGGGATGTGGAGCCGGATCTGGATTGGTCCCTGGTGGAAGGTGTCAATCACATGGACGGAAAGCAGGCATTGGCCTACTCCCGGATCCGTAAGATCGGCGATGATTTTCAGCGGACCCAGCGGCAGCGGATCGTTTTGAGCAAAATGATCGAGAAGGCCAAGCAGTTGAGTACGGCAGAGCTGTATGCGTTGGTCTATGATCTGATCCCTATGCTGTCGACGGATATGAGCGACGCGCAGATCCTGGGCCTTGCTGTAGATCTGGCACCTATGCTGTCAGAGCTTGAGATCGTTTCTCAGCGGATTCCGATGGATGGGCAGTATTCTTTTGCCAACATTAACGGCAACGAAGTCATTACGCTGAGCGAGTCCAATCTTCGCAAGGCAAGGCAGCTTCTCACCAAAACGATGAAAAGTGAGTAAAGAAAGAAACGGACGGTACGATGTATATGGATGAAATGGAGAAAAACCCCAAAAAAGGTAAGCGCGTTGCGTTGATTATACTGGTCGTTGTATTGGCGTTGATTCTCGCTCTGTTGGTCAGCGGTTTCGTTTTTGGCAAATCACTGCTGGGTAAGATCAACCGCGTAGATGGATCAGATGGATCGCTTTCCCAGGAGGAGATCGACGATATCTTGCGCGAAACAGACCCCGTCGATCCTAACTTTACCGGCCCGGAGCTGAGCGCGGAGGATGTGCCCATGCCCAGTGTTCCTGTAAAGCCGGCAACGCGCAGCGAAAATATTATCAACATTTTGTTGGTGGGTCAGGACCGTAGGGCAGGACAAAAACGGCAGCGATCCGATGCTATGATCCTGTGCACCATCAATACTGAGGCAAAAACCCTGACCATGACCTCCTTCATGCGTGACCTGTGGGTGAGCATTCCCGGTAAGTATAACGAACGGTTGAACGTTCCCTATGCAATCGGTGGATTCCCTCTGCTGGATGCGACCTTGGAATCTCAGTTTGGTGTTACAGTCGATCATAATATCGAAGTCGACTTTTTTGGCTTTACAAAGCTGATCGATCAGATTGGCGGTGTGACCATTACGATCTCTGATGCAGAAGCAAAAAGCATGAACAGAGGAACAGATTGGAATCTTCAGCGCGGTGTAAACCATTTGAACGGCGAACAGGCACTTGCCTATGCCCGCATCCGAAACGTGGATAATGATTTCAACAGGACCGGGCGGCAACGGACGGTGCTGAGTGCTGTGGTGGAAAAAATGCGTAGCTGCAGCATTGGGGAGCTATATGCTATTGCCGATGCGATCCTTCCAATGATCACAACGGACATGTCAGATGCGGATATTGTTGCCTACCTTGTAAAGTTTGCACCAATGCTGACGGATCTGAAGATATCCTCTCAGCGAGTCCCCATGGATGGCAATTACTCGTTTGCACGGATCGACGGAAAGTCTGTCCTGGTAATGAACAACTCGGATATGGAAGCAACCATAAAAATGCTCAACTATACCCAGGGGATTATTGAATGAAGCAGAAATCCTGCCGTTGACAGCGGCAGGATTTCTTTATAAAAATTATCGCCTATGTAATTGCATATCTGTGTCGAATATGCTATAGTATATCTAATCATACACCCGGAGGCGTTTATGACGAAAATGACAGATTTTCAGCAAAAAATGTTAGCTTTATTCCCTAATTTGGACGTTCGACTCAACGAAGCGATGTCCGGCCATACATCCTTTCGGATCGGCGGTCCGGCAGAAGTGATGGTGTTTCCCAGAAGCGTGGAGGAATTGTCACAGATTTTGGAAAATACCGCCACGATGGGTATTAAGCCCGCTATTCTTGGCGCAGGCACCAATGTTTTGGCTCCGGATGATGGGCTTCCCGGATTGACCGTCTGTCTGAAGGATTCTCTGCAGGGCATGGAGCTTTTGGAGGGCAACCGGATCCGTGTTGCTGCCGGTGTCACCATGACCCGGGCTGCAGTGTTTGCAGCGGCCAACGGCCTGAGCGGCATGGAGTTTGCCCATGGCATCCCTGGGACAGTGGGCGGTGGTGTCTATATGAACGCAGGTGCTTATGGCGGGGAGATCTGTGATATCTGTGCTTCTGTAGATGTGATGTCGGCACAGGGCGAGGTCGAAACCGTTTCTTGTGCAGATATGGCGTTTTCTTACCGGCACAGCCGACTTGAGGACGAGGGCGGTATCGTGGTCAGCGCCGTGTTTCAGCTTGTGCCGAAGCCGGAGGCAGAGGTCCGCGGGTATATGCAGGAACTGATGACCCGCCGCAAGACATCTCAACCGCTGGATCTTCCCTCGGCAGGCTCTGCGTTTAAACGCCCTGTAGGGGGCTATGCCGCTGCACTGATCGACCAGGCGGGGCTGAAGGGCTACTGTGTCGGCGGCGCAGCTGTGTCGGAGAAGCACGCAGGATTCGTAGTGAATTTGGGCGGTGCGACTGCAGAGGATGTAAAATCTGTTCTGACACAGGTGTCAGACATCGTATATGACCATTCCGGGATCCGATTGGAACCTGAGGTCAGGATCTGGTAAGAAAGGCAGGGGAGTCCTGTGGCAGTTTCTTTTTCCGGAAGCGCGAAGGCAGAGATCTGCCGCAGTGTTCCGCAGAAGCGTTGCTGTGCCGTAGCGGAAGCGTTTGGCGTGTTACTGTACTGCAATAACTTTTCTCGCGATGGCATCCGCATCATTACAGAGTGCAGCGAGTTTGCGCAGCTGCTGCCGAAGCTATTTAAAAAGGCGTTCGGCATCACCTTTGACAGCCTGCCCACAGAAGGCGCTGGCGGTAAGTATATTTTCCAGATTCGGGATCCGGAAAAAATATCCCAGATCATGCATGCCTACGGCTTTGATCCCATGTCTACGCTGTCGCTGCATATCAACCTGCCTGTGGTGGAGGAGGACTGCTGCAAAGGCGCATTTTTACGCGGCGCATTCCTGGCCGGAGGCTCGGTGACAGATCCGGAAAAAGGCTACCACCTGGAGCTTTCCACGACCCACCACAGTGTCGCCCGGGAGAGCAGCATCCTGGTCCAGGAAGTGATGCAATTATCTCCCAAGACAGCCGCCCGGGGCGGCAGCCGTGTGCTTTATATGAAGCAAATGGACCAGATCGCGGATTATCTGACCTACCTTGGTGCGCCGGTGGCGGCTATGGGTATCATGGAGACCCACCTGGAAAAAGAACTTAACAACAAGGTCAACCGCCGGTGTAATTGTGACGAAGCCAATACCTCTAAGGTTGTGGAGGCTGCCCAGGAGCAGCTTGCGGCGATCCGTGCGCTTCGCAGGAAGGGCCTGTTTGAGCACTTGCCGCTGAAAATTCAGCAGGCAGCCATTGCGCGGGAAGCACACCCGGAATCGTCTCTGACAGAATTGGCGGCCATGATGGAACCGCCCATCACAAAACCGGCCATGAACAATCGCCTGAGGAAGCTGATGCAAGCGGCGAAGGAGAAATAGAAAATGAGTTTTGTTCATTTGCATGTTCACTCAGAATACAGCCTGCTGGACGGTGCCTGCCGGATCAGCGGTATGATGGACCGGGTCAAGGAGCTTGGCCAGACAGCCATTGCTATCACCGACCACGGCGTCATGTACGGTTGTATTGATTTTTATAAAGAGGCCAAGGCTGCCGGTATCAAGCCCATCATTGGCTGCGAGGTCTATGTGGCCCGCCGGGGCATGGAGGACCGCGTCCACGGTATTGACAACGATTCGTACCACCTGGTGTTGCTTTGCGAAAACCGTAAAGGCTATGAAAATCTTTGTCTGCTGGTATCTGAGGCATTCCAGCGTGGCTTTTACGGAAAACCCAGAGTGGATCTTGCCTTGCTACAGAAACACCACGAGGGGTTGATCGCCCTGTCTGCCTGCCTGGCAGGTGCAATTCCTCAGCGGCTGCTGGAGGAGGATTACGAAGGCGCATTGGCATACACCCGGCAGTTGTCGGATGTGTTTGGTGAGAATAATTTCTTTCTGGAAATGCAGGATCACGGCATCCCGGAGCAAAGGCCGGTCAATCAGGGCATTATGCGTTTGGCTCGGGAGACTGGTCTGCCCCTTGTGGTGACCAACGATGCCCACTATCTGCGCCGGGAAGATGCAAAAATGCAGGATGTGCTCCTGTGTGTCCAGACCGGCAAGACCGTGGACGATCCGGACCGGATGAAGTTTGAAACAGAGGAGTTCTATCTTAAGAGCGAGGAGGAACTGCGGCAACTGTTTCCCGGCTGCGACGAGGCTTTTGAGAATACCCGGAAGATCGCGGACCGGTGCAATGTGGAATTTGTTTTTAATGAGTACCACCTGCCGTCCTTCCCAGTGCCGGAGGGCTATACCAATGAGGAATACTTCCGTGAGCTGTGTATGAATGGCTTCCGGGAGCGGTATCCCCATGCACCTGCAGAGTATATGGAGCGGCTGGAATACGAGATCGGTGTCATCAGCCGTATGGGCTACATCAACTACTACCTGATCGTTTGGGATTTTATCCGCTTTGCCAAGGAATCCGGTATTCCGGTAGGACCTGGCCGTGGTTCCGGTGCGGCGTCCATCGTTGCTTACTGTATGCACATTACCGAGGTGGACCCCATGCAGTACGCGCTGATCTTTGAACGGTTTTTGAATCCGGAGCGCGTCAGCATGCCGGACTTTGATACGGATTTCTGCCAGGAGCGGCGGGGTGAAGTAATCGACTATGTCACTGGCAAGTACGGTGCTGACCATGTGGCACAGATCGCCACCTTCGGTACGATGGCAGCCCGCGGTGCGATCCGAGACGTGGGCCGCGCGCTGAACTTTACCTATGCAGAGACGGATGTTGTGGCCAAGCAGGTACCGGCTACACCCAAGATCACCTTGAATGAGGCCCTGGAGGTCTCGCCCAAGCTCAAGGAGATGTATGACACTGACGAGCGGGTGCGGCTGCTGATCGACACAGCCCGCAGCCTGGAGGGCATGCCCCGCAACACCTCCACCCATGCCGCCGGCGTTGTCATTACCGCGGACCCTGTGTGCACCTATGTGCCGCTTTCCAAAAACGACGATACCATCGTCACCCAGTATACCATGACCACCATCGAGGAGCTGGGCCTTTTGAAGATGGACTTCCTTGGCCTTCGCAACCTGACTGTGATCAAGGATGCCCAGGAGCAGGTCAAGCTGGTGCAGCCCGATTTTAGCATTGACACGATCCCCGACAATGACCCGGAGACCTTCGCCATGCTGGCAGAGGGCAGAACTCAGGGCGTGTTTCAGATGGAGTCTGCCGGTATGACCGGTGTGTGCATCAACATGAAGCCTACCTCCATCGAAGACATTACGGCCATCGTTGCCCTTTACCGGCCCGGACCGATGGATTCGATCCCTAAGTTCGTGGCCAATAAGCTTGATCCCCGTAAGGTCACCTATAAGACCCCTCTGCTGGAGCCGATCCTGCGGGTCACCTATGGCTGCATCGTCTACCAGGAGCAGGTCATTGAGATATTCCGCTCCCTGGGCGGCTATACCATGGGCCAGGCGGATAATATTCGCCGTGCTATTTCCAAAAAGAAAATGAAGGTCATCGAAGCGGAGCGCAAGGTGTTTGTCTACGGCGATCCACAGCAGGGGATCCCCGGAGCGATGGCCAAGGGTGTCAGCGAAAAGGTGGCCCAGTCCATTTACGACGAGATCGTAGATTTTGCCAACTATGCTTTTAATAAGGCGCACGCCGTATGCTATGCGGTAGTGGCGTATCAAACCGCCTATCTCAAGTGCCATTATCCGCGGGAGTATATGGCGGCGCTGATGACCTCCGTGCTGGACTCCGCCACGAAGATCTCCGGCTATATTGCAGAGTGTAAGGATATGGGTATCCCAGTACTGCCGCCGGACATCAACCATTCTTTGGATACCTTCAGCGTCGAGGGGACAAGCATTCGTTTTGGCCTTGGCGCGGTGAAAAACGTAGGCCGTGGCCTCATCCGCAGCATGGTTGCCAAGCGCAATGAAGGTGGCCCCTTTAAGTCCCTGGAGGACTTTATCCAGCGGATGGGGGAGGGCGAGCTGAACAAGCGCGCCGTGGAGAACTTCATCAAATGTGGTGCAATGGACTGTTTTGGCTACCATCGCAGCGAGTTGCTGGCGGTCTATGACAGCATGATGGACAGCATTGCCGAATCCCGCAAAAAGAATATCGAAGGCCAAATGGGGCTGTTTGCCATGCTCCAGGAGGAAGAGCAGTCCGCCCGTATCCCCATTCCAAAGCTGTCGGAAATGAAGAAGGCGGATCTGATGCTGTTGGAGAAGGAAACAACCGGCATTTACCTTTCCGGCCATCCTATGGACGATTATCGCCATCTGCTGAAGAATACCCATGTTGTTCCGATTGGCAGATTACTGGACGAGGAGAGCACCTATCAGGATGATCAAATCGTCAGCGTTGCCGGCATCGTTCAGACTGTCAAGATGAAGACTACCCGTAATAATTCCATGATGGCCTACATCACCGTGGAGGATGACACTGCGGCCATTGAGCTGATCGCCTTTTCCAATGTGCTTACTCAGTACGGCAGCTACCTTGCGGAAAATCAGGCGGTCGTCATTACCGGCAGACTTTCCCTGCGGGACGATAAGGAACCGCAGATCGTTGTCAACCGGGCCCGGCCAATGGCTGATTTTACCCAGCAGCAACCGGAGCCCCAGCGGCCGGAAGAACCTGCGACAAAAGCGGGCACCCTTTACTTGAAGCTTCCTTCGGAAGGGGACCCTGTTTTTAGCAAGGTCCGCGCGATCCTGGGAATGTTCCCGGGCGAGAATCCGGTGGTGGTCTATTTTGCCGACACGAAGCAAAGACGGGGCAGCCGCTGCGACTTGAATCCGCGGATGCTTCAGGAACTGGAAAACCGACTGGGCCAGGGAAATGTTGTTGTGAAATAGCTTTCATTTTTCGACAGAATATGTTATACTAACAAGAAGGGGGTGCTGCTGTGAAAAGAATACTGTCCGTGATCACCTTGCTGCTTGCGGCAGCACTGCTGATAACCGGCTGCTCCATGATGACAACGGAGCAGATGTATTGCCTGCCAAAGCGGTCGGAGGACTACAATGACCTGCAGTCGGCCATCGACAGCGCTATGTCCGGCCTGTCCTACTGTGCGCCGCTGTCCGGTGAGAACCAGCAGCCGGTCCAAATGGCGGACCTGGATGGCGACGGCATAAATGAATATCTTCTGTTTGCCAAGGGAACGCAGGAGCGTCCGTTGCATATTCTTGTGTTTCGCAATGTGGACGGCACCTATGTTCATACGGATACGGTCCAAAGTAACGGCACCTCCTTTGACATGGTGGAATACGTGGATATGGATGCAAGGCCCGGTGTTGAGGTCGTCGTGGGCCGACAGGTCAGTGACCAGGTGATCCGCTCCGTTTCTATCTATACTGCGGCGCAGGGAAGGGTCGAACAGATGCTCACGGTAAACTACACGAAGTTCCTGGCCGTGGATCTGGACAACAGCGGCATTAGCAAGCTGTTCGTTGTTCGGCCTGGAAATACGGATACGGATACCGGCATCGTAGAGCTTTATAGTTTCCTTGATGGGGATGTGGAGCGTTCCAATGAGGTCACAATGTCCCAGCCTGCGGACAAGCTTAAGCGTGTGATCGTAGGCAACCTCCACGGAGGAAGCCTGGCTGTATATCTTGCCAGTGCTGTGGAGGATACGGCGCTGATCACGGATGTTTATACTGTCCGTGACGGAATGCTGACCAATGTGACGGTATCCAACGAATCCGGCACCAGCATCCAAACATTGCGAAACTTCTACGTTTATGCTGACGATATTGATTCTGACGGCGTTGTGGAATTGCCGACACTGCTGACCATGAAGCCGCGGGAGAACACCGTAGGCTCCGATAAGCATCACATGATCCGCTGGTACGCCATGACCCCGGAGGGCGACGAAGTAGAAAAAATGCATACCTTCCACAATTTTGAGGGTGGATGGTATTTGCAGCTGGACAGAAAGCTCGTTTCCCGCCTGACCGTAGCCCATAACGGTAACAGCTACGAGTTCTATATGTGGGATGAGGAATATAAAACCACCCAAAAGCTGATGACTGTGGCAACCCTGACTGCCCAGAGCAAAAATGAGCAAACGGTGCAGGACGGATGGTTTGTCCTGCATCGGACCGATACGGCGACCTATGCAGCAAGTCTTGCGCCTGTGGCGGAGGAACTTGGAATCACGCAGGATACCGTCATATACAGTTTTCGAATGATCCAGCAAGACTGGAAAACCGGAGAGACATAAGGGGTACAGCATGAAAAAAGTATTGATTTTGGAAGATGAGGTCAATATCCGTTCCTTCGTGGTGATCAATCTCAAGCGCGCCGGCTACGATGCCATCGAGGCAGGTACCGGACAGGAGGCGTTGGACAGACTCCGGGAGAATCCGGATATTGGTGTTGCGATCCTGGACATTATGCTGCCGGACATCGACGGCTTTGAGGTATGCCGCCGGATCCGCGCCAATAATAAGCAGATAGGCATTATTATGCTTACCGCACGCACCCAGGAGATGGATAAGGTCACCGGCCTTATGACCGGAGCGGATGATTACGTTACCAAGCCGTTTTCTCCTGCTGAGCTGACAGCCCGTATCGATGCGCTGTATCGGCGCATGGGCACGGACGTAAGTGCTGATCTGGAGATCCTGACAAGAGGCCCCTTTGTCATGAATACCAGGAATCATACCCTGGAAAAATCCGGAAGCCGCATTCGGCTGACCCAGGTGGAGTTTTCCATTTTGAAGCTGTTTATGCAGAATGCCGGCAGAGCCCTTTCCCGAGAGGAGATACTGTCCGCTGTTTGGGGTCGGGAGTATGAGGGCGAACTAAAGATCGTGGATGTGAACATCCGCCGTCTGCGCATCAAGATCGAGGACGATACAGCCAATCCCACCTACATTACCACTGTGTGGGGCTTTGGCTATAAGTGGGGCGTATAAGTACTGCCTGGATTCTGACCGGAGGGGAGGGTAAACCGTGCAAAAGAGCAATGGTCTTCGCAAACGCTGGCTATTCAATACGGTTGGCGTTGTGTGCGCACTGGGACTGGTCTGCGTGTTGGTCGTGACCGCTGTTTTTGCGGTTTACTACTACTCTGCCATGGAGTCCGATATGCGCTACCGAGCCAGAACCACTACAGAATTTTTTGCAGATTATCTCAATCAAAGCTATAACCGCTACTACCAATCCTGCATTACCTATGCCCAGACATTTGAGGATAAAAATAGCATAGAATTGCAGTTTATCAATGCAGAGGGTCGCATTGTGGCATCCTCCTACGGCAGCTGGGCCGGTCAGTCACCAACCACCGACGATATCCGGGAGGCCATCGAGACTCGGGGCACTACAACGTATTTTGGAAAGAATCCCCAGACCGGTGAGCGGATCCTTGCCATCTCCAGCCCGATGATCTACAGCAACGGCGAGGTCATCGGCGTACTGCGCTATGTGACATCCACCAGGATCATGGAGCAGCAGATCCTGCGGATTGGACTGATCGCACTGTTTGTTCTGATCCTAATTGCCGCTGTCGTTCTTTTCAGCAGCAACTATTACATCCGCTCGATCCTTGTGCCCCTTGACGCAGTGATCGAAAAGGCCAAGAAGATCACCAGCGGAAGCTACGGCATCCAGATCGAGAAGAAATACGATGATGAGGTTGGTGAGTTGGCCGACACCATCAACGAAATGTCCATGAAGATCAGCGAAAATGAGAAGATCCAAACGGAATTTATTTCATCTCTTTCCCATGAGCTGCGTACCCCGCTGACTGCCATCACCGGCTGGAGTGAGACCTTGCTCAGCGACGAGGGACTGGACGAGGATACCCGCCGCGGCATGAAGATCATTCATAAGGAAGCCGGCCGCTTGACCGACATGGTGTTGAGCCTGCTGGACTTTACTCGTATTCAGGATGACCGTATGACGCTGAGCATGGAACAGACGGACCTGCGCGGGGAATTTGAGGATACGGTATTTATGTACGGCAGCCGTCTTGCCCAGGAAGGTGTTCATCTGAACTACATGGACAGTGACGACGACATTCCCGAAATATCCTGCGATCCCAAGCGGCTTCGCCAGGTATTTCTGAATATACTCGATAACGCCGCAAAGCACGGCACCGATGGCAAGCAGATCGATGCGACCATTGATTATGAGAACGAGATGGTCGTCGTAAGAATTCGGGACTATGGCCCCGGCATCCCGGCGGATGAACTGCCACTTGTCAAAAAGAAATTCTACAAGGGCAGCTCCAAGGCCAGAGGCACGGGCATCGGCCTGGCCGTCTGTGATGAGATCGTCCAGATGCATGGAGGTAGCCTGATACTGGAAAACGCCGAGGGTGGCGGTACGCTGGTCACGGTAAAGATTCCTGCGACCCAGTGAGAAAGGACCTTTTATGGCAGCCAAAAACAACCAAGAAAAATTTAAGACCATGATCGGCGGACAGGCCTTGGTAGAGGGTATCATGATGCGCGGCCCGAAGCTGGATGCTGTGGTAGTGCGCACCAAGGATGGGATCCAGGTTGAGACGAAACCCCGGAAAACCCGTTCGAAGGGCTCTCTCGGCACTTGGCCGCTGATCCGAGGCGCCGTCAACTTTTTTGATTCCCAGGTAGCCGGTGTCAAAGCATTGATGCGCTCTGCTGATCTTTCTCCGGAAGAGGAGGGGGAGGAATCGACCTCCAAGCTTGACCGGTGGCTGGAGAAAAAGCTTGGGGAGAAGAAATTCCAAAGCTTTCTGATCGGCAGTGCCGTAATTTTGGGCCTCGGCATGTCCGTAGCCCTGTTTTTCCTGCTGCCAGGCTTGATCGTCAGCCTTTTTGATCACCTGATCGAAAGCCTGCTGCTGAAGAATCTTATTGAGGGTGGTATTCGGATACTCATATTTCTGGGCTATATGTTTGCTGTGTCCCGGATGAAAGAAATGAAAAGGGTCTTTGCCTACCATGGTGCAGAGCATAAGACCATCCGCTGCTATGAAGCCGGCCTGCCGCTGACGGTGGAAAACGTCCGTATGCAGACCCGGAAGCACCCCCGCTGCGGTACAAGCTTTTTGTTCGTGGTGCTGATCCTGTCTATTCTGATCTTCTCCGCGGCATCGTCTGTGCTGCTGGCCGTTGTGCCGGCGCTGGCTGCCTTGGATGGGACGATCGGGTATAAAGCCATTATGCTTGGTTTTAAACTCCTGCTGATCCCTCTGGTGGTTGCTGTTGCCTATGAGATCAACAGGCTGGTAGGTAAGTGCGACAATTGGTTTACCCGGATCCTGACAGCACCGGGCATGGCATTCCAGTATTTTACCACCAACGAACCGGACGACGCCATGATCGAGGTCGGCATCGCCTCTTTGGAGGCGGTCCTGCCCGAGGAAGAGGGGGCAGACCGTTGGTAAAGAAGTATTCCGAGCTGTATTTGGAGGCCTGCCGTGTCATATCTGAGAAGGAGGATCGGGATACAGCTATACTTATGGCCCGCAATCTTCTTTGCGGTATTTCCGGCTTGCGCTATGAAACGATCCTCGCTCAGCGGGAACTGTATGCCTCCCAGGAGATCTGCGATGCCATGGCATCTGCAGTAGCCCGGATATTGGAGGGGGAACCCTTGGCTTACATTTTGGGTCAGTGGGACTTCTACGGCATGACCCTGGAGGTGGACAAAAATGTTCTTATCCCCAGAGACGATACCTGTGCAGTTACGGCCCTGGCCATTCAGCAGGCCCTGTTCTTGGACAGTGATCCCCGGATCTTGGACCTGTGCACCGGCTCCGGATGTATCGGACTGGCTATCGCCAACCGGGTCAAGGATGCCCGGGTCACCTTGGCAGATATCTCCCGTGATGCTTTGACTGTTGCCAAGCGGAACATTAAGAATCAAAAGTTGGGCGGCAGAGTTTCCTGCGTTTGCCTGGATGCCAAGGAACAGGCTCCCGCCTTTCTTGGGAAGTTCGATCTGATCGTCTCCAACCCACCCTATATCACTACCGCAGAAATGGAACAGTTGGATAAGAGCGTAAAGGATTATGAGCCCCATTTGGCACTTCACGGCGGTGCGGACGGCCTTGATTTTTACCGGTCTATTGCAAAGAATTATGCATCGGCGCTGAAGCCCGGTGGCTACCTGTGCTTTGAGTTTGGTATGGGCCAAGGGGACGGAGTGTGCCGGATCCTTGAGGAGAATCAGTACAGAATATTGGACAGAACAAAAGACTATAATGGCGTTGAAAGGGCGGTCATCGCCCAATACGGCAGGAAGGAAGTTTAAGCTATGGCTACAAAGAAAACAGCATACGATGCACCCGCTCCCGCAACCGACAAGAAGAAGGCGCTCCAGACCGCCCTGTCCCAGATCGAGAAGAATTTCGGCAAGGGCACGGTGATGCGTCTTGGTGAACGCCCGGAAATGAATATTGAGGCGATCCCCACCGGCTCCCTGGCATTGGATGCCGCGCTGGGTATTGGCGGCGTTCCCAAGGGACGTATTATTGAGATCTACGGACCGGAATCCTCCGGTAAGACGACGCTTGCTCTGCACATTTTGGCCCAGGCCCAGAAACTGGGCGGCGAAGTAGCCTTCGTAGATGCTGAGCACGCGCTGGATCCCGTCTATGCCGCCGCGTTGGGTGTGGATACCGATAATATGCTGGTGTCCCAGCCGGATACCGGTGAGCAGGCATTGGAGATCACCGATGCATTGATCCGCTCCGGTGCTGTGGACGCTGTCGTTGTGGACTCCGTGGCAGCCCTTGTTCCCAAGGCGGAGATCGAGGGGGAGATGGGTGATACCTTTGTGGGAACCCAGGCCCGCCTGATGTCCCAGGCTCTGCGTAAGCTGGCCGGTACCATCTCCAAAACCAACTGCGTGGTGATCTTTATTAACCAGCTTCGTATGAAGATCGGCGTCATGTACGGTAACCCCGAGACCACCACCGGCGGTAATGCTCTGAAGTTCTACTCCTCCGTGCGGCTGGATGTCCGCCGTGTGGAATCCATTAAAGAAGGCGGCAATGTTATTGGCAACCGTACCCGCGTCAAGGTGGTCAAGAATAAGGTCGCGCCGCCTTTCCGGGAAGCATACTTCGACATTATGTATGGAGAAGGTATCAGTAAGTGGGGCGAGCTGGTGGACCTGGCAGTTCAGATGGATATTGTCCAGAAAAGCGGTAGCTGGTTCAGTATGGGCGATGAGCGGATCGGCCAGGGCAAGGATAGCGTAAAGGCGTTCCTGCAGAACAACCCCGATATCGCAGAGCAGGTAGAGACCCAGGTCCGGGCAAATCTGCTGCGGGGCAGCGGCACGAAGGAGCCGGCCAAGGCTGCTGAGCGGCCTGTAGCCGTCAGTGCAGACGATTTCGATGATGAAGATTGACAGTATTGCCTCCCAACCCGATAGGGTAGGGAGGCATACGGTGCGTTTTGACGACGGCAGCACCATGCGCCTTTACCGGCAGACGGTCATGGATTTCGGCTTGTATCCGGGTTTGGAGCTATCTGACGGGGATATGGAACGGCTTCGCAGCGCAGCCGGTGCAGAATCGGCAAAAATGCGCGCCGTACGTATTTTAGCTGCTACCAGCGTGTCCAAGGGGGATATGGAGCAGCGTTTGATCCGCAAGGGGGAGGATCCCGCCCAGGCAAAGGAAGCGGTGCAGTGGCTCTCAGAGCTGGAGCTGCTGGATGACCGCAAGACAGCCGAGCAGGTGGTCAGCCGCTGCGCCGGTAAAGGCTATGGCCTGGCCCGGGCGAAGCAGGCTCTTTATGAGAAGCGGATCCCCAAGCAGTATTGGGATGAAGCACTTGCGGATTACCCTGATCAGTCGGAGCATATCACAGCATTTTTGCAAAGCCGGCTGTCCTGCGGCTACGACCAAAAGGACTTGCGTAAGGCCGTTGATGCTCTGCTGCGTAGAGGTCACAATTACAGCGAGATCCGCAGGTGTCTGGAGGAGCTTTCTCTGGATACAGAGGATTTCCGGGAGGAGTAATATGGCAAGCATAGGCTTTATATCCTTGGGCTGCGCCAAAAACCAGGTGGACTGTGAGCGGATGATGTACCGCGTACAGGAGGCCGGATTTGATGTGCAGGCCGACGTTGTGGGCAGTGATGTTGTTGTGATCAACACCTGCGGTTTTATCGACTCGGCAAAGTCCGAGGCCATCGATCATATTTTACAGATGGCTCAGCTGAAGGCCCAGGGATTGATCGGAAAAATTTTGGTGACCGGCTGTTTGTCTCAGCGATATCAGGAGCAGATCCTTGCGGAGCTGCCGGAGGTAGATGGCGTTTTGGGCACTGGCAGCTATACCCAGGTTGTCCCCGCAATCGAGAAGCTTTTAGCGGATCAGCCTGTTTTTGACTTCGGTAGCATTGATGCACCGGAAGAAGAAACAGGAAGAATCTTGACAACTCCGGAACATTATGCTTATATTAAGATTGCCGAAGGCTGTGACAACCGTTGCAGCTACTGCATCATTCCCTATTTGCGGGGCAAATTCCGCTCCCGTCCGATGGATGATGTCCTGTACGAAGCCCGTCTGCTGGCCAACAGCGGAGTCAAGGAGCTGATTGTTGTGGCGCAGGATACCAGCCGCTACGGCACGGACCTGACAGGTGGTAAAAGCCTGTTGCCGGAGCTGCTGCGGGAGCTATGCAAGATCGACGGTTTTCAATGGATCCGTGTTCACTACGTTTACCCGGATGAGATCACAGATGAACTGATCGATGTGCTGGCTTCTGAGGAGAAGATCGTCAAGTATCTGGACATTCCCATTCAGCACTGCAACGATAAAATCTTGAAGCTGATGAACAGGCGGGGGGACGGAGCCTATCTGCGGGAACTGTTTTCCAAGCTTCGCCGGCGGATCCCGGGTCTTGTGCTGCGCACCAGCGTGATCACGGGCCTGCCCGGTGAGGGTGAGGAGGAATTTGCGGAGCTGTGCCAGTTCCTGAAGGAACTGGCGTTGGAGCGGGTCGGCGCATTCCCGTTCTCTCCCGAGGAGGGAACACCTGCGGCGCAAATGGAATATCCGGACAGTCAGATCGCCCAGGAACGGGCACAGATGATCGAGATGATCCAGTCCCGGATCATGGATGGCTGCAACGAAGCCATGGTCGGCAAGACATGCAAGGTCCTTGTGGACGGCTACGATGAGGAATTTGCGCAGTATTTCGGCCGAACCTATGCCGACTCGCCGGAGATCGACGGCAGGGTTTGGATCGCGACTGAGGAAGCGATCAGGGAAGGCGAGTTTATAAATATTTACATTGACGGCCTGATCGACGGCGATCTGTCCGGCTACATTGTGGAGGAATCGTTATGACAACAGCAAGTAAAATCACCTTGATCCGTGTGGCATTTATCCCGCTTTTTATGTTTTTTATGTATTTAAGCGGCGGCGAGCCAAACGTTTGGATGTGGGTCTCCCTTGGCGTATTTATCTTGGCCAGTGTTACGGATTACATTGACGGGCAGATCGCCCGTAAGTATAACCAGGTCAGCGATTTTGGAAAATTCCTGGACCCGCTGGCGGACAAGCTACTGACCATTGCCGCAATGACCATGTTCTGTGAGTGGCAGACCTTCCCCGCATGGGCGCTGATGATCGTGCTGGCCCGCGAGTTTGCTGTCACCGGTCTTCGGCTTGTGGCAGTTGGCAAGGGCAAGGTCATCGCGGCAGGCTGGAGCGGCAAGGTTAAAACTGCCAGCACCATGATCGGCCTGTGTGTGATGATGGCATTCCCGACCATTACGATCTCTAATTGGATCGTCATCGGTGTGATCGTTGTAACGACGGTCTACTCCGGAATCGAATACTTCATTCAAAACTGGAATTGCCTTTGGGATAAATAAGAAAACAAACGCCGGTGCTTCTTGCACCGGCGTAACTGTGGAGAAAATACTATGAACGAAAAAGAGATCGGCGAGATCCGTCGCCGCACCCGCCGGGACAGAAGCAACATGACCGCCATCTATGGCTGCTATGTCAATGCCAATAAGGAGATCATTTCCTCCTTCCGGCAAAGCGTAGGGATGATGCCGGAAAATGAAGCGGAAAAATATTTTGCTGTCTTAAAGCGGACGATGTCCGGCACCATCGGAAAGAATCTGATCGACATCAGCTTCCGCACCAGCCAGGTTGCCGACAGCCCGGAGCATAAGCTTTTGATGGCACTGCGCAAGTGCGCTCTACAGGATGACGAGCTGCGGATGCAGCTTTATCAGAAGATCATTGAGACCGTAACCTTCGATGAAAACTATCTGATCTTGGTGGGATGCGACAGCTATGATGTGCCCTTTAAGAGCAAGGACGGCGACACCCAGGCGGATGCCTCTGCCGAAACCTATACCTACCTTCTGTGTGCGGTGTGTCCCGTGAAACAGTCCAAGCCGACCCTACGATATATGTCTGAAAGCCGGGAATTTCACGACAGCGGCGTATCCCAACAGGTTTGCGCACCGGAACTGGGCTTTTTGTTTCCGGCCTTTGACGACCGATCCACCAATATCTACAATGCCTTGTTCTATGCGCACGATACCAAGCAGAGCAATCAGGCCTTCGTGGATGCAGTATTTCATGTCCAGGCACCGAAACCTGCTGCGGAGCAGAAGAAGTCCTTTGAGGCATTGCTGACCACCTCTCTGGGTAGCGATTGCAGCATGGAGGTGGTCCAGACCGTCCATGAGCAGATCTGCCAGTGCATCGATATGCACAAGGAGAGCAAGGTGGCTGAGCCGCTGCTTATTTCCAAGGAGCAGGTCAAGACTGCCTTGAAAATGAGCGGTGTTTCCGAGCAGAATATCGCCAAGTTTGGCATCGAATATGACGAAGCCTTTGGGTTTGAGGCGGAGCTCCACCCGAAGAACATCATCGATAACCGCCACTTTGAGGTCAAAACACCGGACGTGACCATTAAGGTCAATCCGGAACGCAGCGACCTGATCGAGACCAGGATCATCGGCGGTGTAAAATACATCCTTATTTGCGCCGATGAAAATGTGGAAGTCAACGGTGTGAATATCCACATCGGGGACGAAGTGCCTGCAAGCGTATAAAGAAAAGCCCTCCGGAGATCCTTCTCCGGAGGGCTTGCTGTATGGAATTACTTTTGCACCAGGGACAAAATGATATCTGCGCAGGCCTCGATACCCAACTTGCTGCTGTCCAGACAGATATCATAGTTATGGGCTTCGCCCCAGGTTCTGCCGGTGTAGTGGTGATAGTTGACCCTGCGGCGTTTGTCTTTTTCGTTCAGACGAGCTGTGGGGCTCTTTTCTGCCTCGCCGTAAAGACGGACGATCCGGTCTGCCCGGAATTCCTTATTTGCGTGGATAAAAGCGTGGAGACAGTCCTCCCGGTCCTTGAGTATGTAGTCCGCGTTTCTGCCGACGATCACACAGGGACCTTTTTCTGCCAACTGCAGGATCACATTACACTGCACATTCCACAGAAAATCTGCAGTGGAAAGACCGTGCATCACACCGGGAACACTCTGGTGGGCAAAGGCGTAGGAAAAAATGCTGGCGCTGGGGGAATGCTCTCCGTGTTCCTCAATATACTTTGGTGCGAAACCGGACTCCAGGGCAATATGGTCCACCAGCTCTTTATCATAGAAAGCGATACCAAGCTTTTCTGCGACCATGTGACCGATGGTGCGGCCACCGCTGCCAAACTCACGGCTGATAGTGATGATTTTCTTATCCACAGCGGACCCTCCAATAAGCGGAATTCTGTACTTACATTATACCATACGAAGAGGAAATGTCAATGTGTACCAAAAGAAATGAAAATCAGAAATCTTTTTTGGTTATCATTGCAGGAGAAGAAAATATGTGCTATACTGACTGTATAAGAGTTGGAGGCAAAACCATGGAGAAGATCATTCAGACACTGGCACAGGAGCTTAACCAAAAAACGGACTATGTCCACAACGTCGTTACCCTGCTCGATGAGGGGAATACCATTCCCTTTATTGCCCGTTACCGCAAGGAAATGCATGGTGGGATGGACGATACCACCCTGCGGAATCTGGAGGCAAGGCTGAACTATCTGCGTAACCTTGCCCAACGCAAGGAGGAGATCTGCAACGCCATTGCATCCCAGGGAAAGCTGACCCAGGAGCTTGCAGCCGCTATCGAGGCGGCGGCTACCCTGGCCGAGGCAGAGGACCTGTACCGCCCCTATAAGCAAAAGCGGCGCACCCGTGCGACCGTGGCAAAGGAAAAGGGCCTGGAGCCGTTGGCGCTGAAGCTGTTTGAACAGACCGGTGAGGATCCGGCTACATTGGCGCAGTGCTATATCGACCCGGAAAAGGGCGTGGAAACGGTGGAGGATGCCCTGGCCGGTGCCAGCGATATCGTTGCGGAGATCATATCCGACGATGCGGATATCCGCAAGGCCTTGCGGCTGAAGATGGAACGCAGCGCCGTGATCGCAGTCCAGGCCGCAGATCCGGAGCAGGACAGCGTTTACCGGCTGTATTACGATTTCAAAACGCCCGTTTCCCGTTTGCAGAACCATCAGATCCTGGCTATCAATCGGGGCGAGAAGGAAGAACTTCTGAAAGTATCGGCGACCCTGCCTGGTGCCGAAGGAAAGTCCCTTGTCTGCCGTTGTGCCTTGAAGCCGACGGCGCAGGTCTCCACCTTTGTCAGAGCAGCAGCCGAGGATGCTTACGACCGCTTGATCGCCCCAAGCGCAGAGCGGGAGCTGCGTTCTGTGCTGACAGATCGGGCAGCGGAGGCGGCCATCGGGAATTTTGCGCTGAATCTGAAACCTCTGCTGATGCAGCGTCCGGTAAAGGGTTTTGTGACCATGGGCCTGGACCCCGGCTACCGCAATGGTTGCAAGGTGGCTGTCGTCGATGGGACCGGCAGAGTGCTGGATACAGCGGTGGTCTATCCCACCTT
>JAZNDJ010000040.1:0-6038 GCA_045588045.1 Faecousia sp. | reverse complement strand
AAGATGTCCGCTGAGGATTGCCGCAAGGCTCTGTCCAAGGGCAACTACTTCGGCACCATGCTGGTGAAGATGGGCCTGGCAGACTCCCTGCTGGGCGGCGCTACTTACTCCACCGCTGACACCGTCCGTCCCGCTCTGCAGCTTGTCAAGACCAAGAAGGGCGCAAACCTGGTGTCCTCCTGCTTCATCATGGTCCGCGGCGAGGAAAAGCTGGCCATGGGTGACTGCGCTATCAACCTGAGCTATGAGGACAGTGTGGACAAGGAAGGCAATGTGACCGTTTCCGCAGCCCGTAAGCTGGCAGAGGTCGCGGTTGAGACTGCCCGGACCGCCAAGGTCTTCGGCATTGATCCCAAGGTGGCAATGCTCAGCTTCTCCACCAACGGCTCCGGCAAGGGCGGCACTGTCCAGCTCAGCCACGACGCCACCCTGGTGGCCAAGGAGATGGATCCGGAGCTGATGATCGACGGCGAGATGCAGTTTGACGCCGCCGTGGCTCCCGAGGTCGGTCAGCTGAAGTTCCCCGGTTCTCCCGTTGCAGGCTACGCCAACACCTTCATCTTCCCCTGCATTGAAGCCGGCAATATCGGCTACAAGATCGCACAGCGTTTGGGCGGTTTTGAGGCCTACGGCCCCATCCTGCAGGGTCTGGCAGCACCCATCAACGACCTGTCCCGCGGCTGCAATGCCGACGAGGTCTACAAGATGGCCATCATCACTGCCGCACTGGCATAATCTTAGCAAAAATATACCCGGACAGGGGCGTGAAAACGCCCCTGTTTTTTCTATTTTCCACCCTATACAGAAAACACAAAAAGTTGTGATTTTTCGCGGCTTTTTTATGTGCCTGCCTTGTGGAAAAATTACTTGTTTTTTAGATGGAAATATGATAGAATTTAGGTTGAGAAATTATCGCCCATTTTTCCGTTCTTTTTTCCATTTTTTGGGCGGCCGAAACAGATGAAAGGAGCCGCAAAATTATGTATTCATCCGCTTATGTATGGGCCAAGGTGCTCAGTCACCTGGAAGAACATCTGACTCCCATTACCGTGTCCGCCTGGTTTGACGATGCGGAGATCGTGGAGCTGACCGAGGAGCATCTGATCATCTATTCTCCCTCGGAGCTTCGCAGGGACTTTATCCGTACCCGGGGTGCCCAGTATATCCAGGATGCCCTCAAGGAGATCTTTAACTCCGACGCAAGACTGGAGGTCTACGGTGACAAAGAGCTGGAAGCCTATCGCGCAAAGGGGAAAAAGCCTACCTCCATGGACTTCAATCCCCAGTTTTCCTTCGATAACTTTGTGGTAGGTCCCTCCAACCAGTTTGCCCACGGTGCAGCCATTGCCGTAACCAATCAACCTGGGCAGACCTACAATCCTCTGTTTATCTACGGCCCTCCCGGTGTTGGCAAGACCCATCTTCTGTATGCTATTGCCAATGGCATCCGCAGCAAAAACCCTGATGCCAACATCGTCTATATCAAGGGCGATCAGTTTACCATCGAGTTGATCACAGCGATCCAAAGCGGTAAGAATATCGAATTCCGCAATAAGTACCGGGAGGCGGATCTTTTTCTGATCGATGATATCCAGTTCATCGCCGGCAAGGAATCCACCCAGGAAGAATTCTTCCACACCTTTAACAAGCTCTACGAGGAGCACAAGCAGATCGTCATGACTGCTGACCGGAAGCCCAGCGATATGCTGACGCTGGAGGATCGGCTGCGCAGCCGCTTTGAGTGGGGTCTGATCGCTGATATCCAGCCGCCGGATTACGAGACCCGTATGGCCATCATTAAGAACAAGGCCATTTCCCTTGGAATGGAGCTGTCGGACGAGGTCTGCAACTACATTGCCAATAACGTCACCCACAATGTCCGGCAGATCGAAGGAACGGTCAAAAAAATCATGGCCTACCGGGATTTAAACAATATGCCTCTGGATCTGCCCCATATTTCCCGGGCCATTGACGACATGTTCAAGAGCGAAGGAAATGCGCTGCCTACTCCCAATCTGATCATTGGGCAGGTATGCAAATTCTACTCCATTGATGAAGCCACCCTGCGGGGAACGCAAAGAAATAAGGGCACGGTGGAAGCGCGCCAGGTGGCGATCTATCTGATCCGTAAGCTTACGAATCTGAGTACCACCGATATCGGTGACGAATTTGGCAAGGACCACACCACCATCCTCCACTCCATCACCAAGGTAGAAAGCGCACTTAAGAGCGGGGACACCAATCTGCAAAACCATATTCGGGATATTACCGCAAATATCAATTCCAATCTTTAAAATAAAACAAAGTTTTACACAAGGCCTGTGGAATGTGGAAAGTTTTTCTGTGAATAACTTTCTCTTTTCCCATGCTCCTTGGATGGCTGTGGAAAACTTTTTCTTTTCAACAATTTCCGTGTGGAAAAAAACAGATTGGGCCCGTAGTAAAAAACATGGTTTTCCACAAAAAAATTCCCTACTGCTATTACTACTACCTAAACTATCTTATTTTTATAAATATCTTTATATTTTTACAAAAAGGGGTTGCTCAATATGCGTTTTACCTGTGAAAAAAGTATGCTGATGACCGGTTTGAATATTACCGGAAGAACGGTTGCACAAAAAAGTGTCCTGTCTGCTATTGAAGGTATCCTGTGTAAGGCAGATGCCGGACTGAGCTTGACCGGCTTTAATATGGAAACCGCCATCACCTATGAGATCGAGGCAGAGATCAGCGATGCCGGTGCCTGTGTGCTGCCTGCAAAGCTGTTTGGCGACATTGTTCGCCGTCTGCCGGAGGGTCCTGTGACTGTTGTGGTAGATGAAAATTATAAGGTCTCCATTCGGGCAGGCTATGCCTCCTTTACCATCTCCGCAGAATCCGCCAATGACTACCCGGAGCTTCCGGATGTGGGCAGCGGCAGAAGTGTGATCATTTCTCAGAATGCCCTCAAGGAGCTGATCAGCGGAACGATCTTCTCCGTTTCCGAAAATCAGGGCCGTCCGGTCCATACCGGTGTGAAATTTGAAGTGGAGGAGGATACCGTGTCCGCCATTGCGGTGGACGGCTTCCGCCTTGCCCGCCGTACTTATCACACCCAGGAGCCCACCGGCATGACCCTTTCCTTTGTTGTCCCGGCACAGGGACTGAAGGAAGTGGAAAAGATCCTGACCGACGCGGATGAGGATTCCTTCTTTACATTGGGCGCGAAGCACATCCTGTTCCAGATCGGAGATGCCACGGTGATCTGCCGGCTGCTGGACGGAGAATTTTTGGATTGGCGCCGGGTGGTGCCCACCAACTGCCCTGTGAAGCTGGTGGCAAATGTGGGCGAGCTGGTTTCTTCCATTGAGCGCGTGGGTCTGATCGTTTCTGAAAAATACAAGAGCCCTGTGCTCTGCGTATTTTCAGATCAGGTCCTCCTGCTGAAAACCAATACCACCATCGGCGCAGCAGAGGACCGCTGCTCCATCGCCGGCAACGGCAAGGAGCTGGAGATCGGTTTCAACGTCCGCTATCTGGCCGATGCCCTCCGGGCAGTGCCCAGCGAGGAAGTGGTGCTGGAGCTGACCAACGGCTTAAGCCCCATCGTGATGACGCCTGTTGATGAGAAGGAAGACTTCTCCTACATGGTCCTACCTGTGCGGATCACTACCTAAGAGGTTATTATGAAAGTTACGGTAAAAAAGAAGGATAATTCTGTCCCGGTGGTCATCGGTACGGAATTTATCAAGCTGGACGCAGCACTCAAATATGCCAATGCCGTGGAATCCGGCGGCATGGCCAAGGCGGTGATCCAGGAGGGTGACGTGCTGGTCAACGGTGAAAGCTGTACCATGCGCGGCAAAAAGCTGTACCCCGGTGACCGTTTTTCCTTTAACGGCACCACTTATCTGATCTGTATCCATGAATCTTAAAGAGATCGAGCTGCGGGATTTCCGGAACTACCGGGAGCTGTTTTTGGACTTTGATCCCGGTGTAAATTTGATCGTGGGGGACAATGCCCAGGGAAAGACCAATCTGCTGGATGCCATCATCTATTTGGGTGCAGGAAAAAGCTTCCGCACCCAAAAAAGCGCAGAACTGGTGCGTCTTGGGGCAGAATTTGCGGATATTACCGGCCGTGTTTTTTCCCAGGAGCGGGATCAAACCCTGCGGTGGGTGCTGTATTCCGCTGCTAGGCCCCGGCAGCTTTACCACAATGGCGTGAAGAAAAAGTCTGCGGGAGAGATTTCCGGTGTGTTGCAGACGGTGCTGTTTTGTCCGGAGGACCTGATGGTATTAAAAACCGGAGCATCCGCCCGCCGCCGTTTGGCGGACAATGCCCTGTGTCAGCTTCGGCCCAATTACGAGGCGGCCCTTGCGGAATATCACCGGATCTTGGAGCAAAAAAGCAAGATTTTAAAGGACCGCTACGAAAATCCCGGCCTTTTGCAGATCCTCCCGGAATACAATACCCGGCTTTGCCAGGTGGGTGCGCTGCTGATCTCCTACCGGGCCCGGTATTTTGACGCTCTGGGAAAGGCCGCCGCTGTGTATCACGGACATTTTTCCGGGGGCGCAGAGGATTTCCGGTTGGAGTACAAAACAGTCTCCACTGTCAAAGATCCCTTTGCTCCCGTGGGGGAGCTGACCGATGCCTTGAATGCCCATTTAGAGGATCACTACCGGGCAGAGCTGGAAAGCGCCCAATGCTTGACCGGTCCTCATAAGGATGATTTTGATATATCCCTTTCCGGTCTGTCGCTGAAGGCCTTCGGCTCTCAGGGTCAGGTACGGACCGGCACCATTAGTTTGAAGCTGGCCCAGCGGGATCTGATGGCGGCCCAAACAGGGCAAATGCCGATACTATTACTGGACGACGTTCTTTCAGAGCTGGATCCTCAGCGGCAGGATTTTGTTCTGAATCAAATTTCCCAGGGACAGGTATTCATCACCTGCTGCGAACCGGGCAGATTTACAAAGCTGGGAAAGACCATTGAAATTCGCAAAGGAGAAGTGCTGTAATCATGGCTGAAGAAACCAAAGTAACACAAGAATACGGTGCCGAACAAATACAGGTCCTGGAAGGACTGGAGGCTGTTCGGAAAAGACCCGGTATGTATATCGGCTCTACCTCCTCCTCCGGTCTGCACCACCTGGTATATGAGATCGTAGATAACTCCATTGATGAAGCACTGGCCGGTTACTGCAAGCATATTTGCGTTACCATTAATCCTGGCAATTCCATCACCGTTACCGACGATGGCCGCGGTATCCCTGTGGATATCCAGGCCCAGACCGGAAAGCCTGCCCTGGAGGTCGTCTTTACGGTGCTTCACGCCGGCGGTAAGTTCGGCGGTGGCGGCTATAAGGTGTCCGGCGGCTTGCACGGCGTGGGCGCTTCTGTTGTGAACGCCCTGTCCCAATGGCTGACAGCCCGGGTCTATAAAAACGGAAATATTTACGAAATGAAGTTTGCCCGGGGTCATATCACCCAGGAAATGAAGATCGTTGGAAAGTCCGACAAGACCGGTACGGAAGTTACCTTCCAGCCGGACCCGGAGATGTTCGACGATACCGAATACAGCTACGAGATCCTCCATGACCGTATGCGTGAGGAGGCCTTCCTGAATGCCGGCCTTTCCATCACCATCACCGATGACCGGGGAGAAGCGCCGGTTACCGACACCATGTGCTATGCGGGCGGTATCCGGGAGTTTGTCACCTGGACCAACCGGCACAAGACGGCCCTCCATGAGGACGTGATCTACATGTCCGGCAGTAAGGGCGATGCCAGCGCGGAGATCGCTATTCAGTATAATGAGGGCTACAACGAATCCATGCAGTCCTTTGCCAATGATGTCCGGACACCGGAGGGCGGTATGCACGAGACCGGCTTTAAGACGGCGCTGACACGTGTGCTCAATGCCTACGGCGTGAAAAACGGCATCATCAAGGGCGACGATAAGGTCACCGGCGAGGATTGCCGGGAGGGTATCACCGCCATTATTTCCGTGAAGCTGACCGATGCCCAGTTTGAGGGTCAGACCAAGGCAAAG
>JAZNDJ010000039.1:0-4146 GCA_045588045.1 Faecousia sp. | reverse complement strand
TTCCAAAGCATCCTGCACATCGCCACTTGCAACAGATTTTTCAGCATCTTCAAGTTTTTTATAAACATCGTTCATGAACATTGTTTTCTCGTATGTTTCCATACTCATTATTACCATATCGCCATATCCGTTTTTAGTGATAAAAACTGGTTCTTCATAACTATGGCAAAGGTCAGATATTTCGCTTGTGTTTTTCAAATCACGAATGGGAATAATCTGTGGCATAAAATCAACTCCTTAATGCTTTTGGCTGTGGCCATAATCGGATGGGGGAGGGGGCGTTTGGCGTAGAAACTGTGGTCGTAGTTACCGTCCTGATACATTTCTCCGGTATAGATCACGTAGGGGTCCAAAAGCCGCATCAGATCGCCGATGCCGTAATACCTGCCCGGTACTACGTCAACACCTACAGAGCTGAGCATTTCCACGCAAAACTCTACACAGGTGTAAGAGTCCTGTACCCGTACGGATTTTTGGAAGGGAACACCAAACACGGATAAATGGTTATACAGATAATGCTCCTTGTCCTCATACATTCTTTGAAGCCGTTCCTTCAGTGTGTCATACTGCTCCTGGGTCACGGCCACCTTGCATACCTTGATGTAGGAGTTGATGCCCTTAAGTAAAAAACGGGAATTGGATTCCCACACAAAGCCGCCGTAAAAAGGGGTATTGCAGTACCGGCGGGCAAAGCTGTACATCTGTGTTAAATTTTCGTCCAACGCAATGCTGGCGTGATTGTAGAATTCTCTGGTGGCCACCCGGATCATCTTAGACAGAAAATAGGGGGTGGAGGAGAAGACTACATAAATATGCCGTTTATCCATTCGCTTTACCGCCTTTTTAAATCTGCTGCTGTGCCAGCATGCTGCAAATATCCCGACAGGGCTGACTTTGGCCCAATTCATCTTTAAGTGTCTGTGTCATATCTGCAAGGGTGAAGGAGCAGCCGGTCAGCGCGCGGGAGACCGCTTCTGACAGCGACCAGTCCATCGCATCGGAAAATACGCTGGCGTTTTTGATCAGACCGCTTTCCATTTGCAGCTGGAGCTGGATGCTGCCCCAGTCAAACTGATCCTCGCAGGAAAAGGAGAAGGGCAGGCGGGGACCGTAGCACCATTGCCAGCTGCCCAGGGAGGATGCGTTATTTTCAATCTGTTTTAAATCTTCCTCGGTAAAAGTAACGGTTTCCGGTGTCAGTCCGTAAACCTGGCCGAAGGCGATCTTTAACTGCTGCCTGAGACCGTCACAATCCAAACCGGGACAAAGCTCTGCCAAATTGGTGACCCGGGAACGGACCGAGCTGACACCCTTGGCCTGAAGCTTTGCTTTGGAGGGGGTCAGATAGCGGGACAGCTTTTCCATATCCGCATTTACCAGCAGGGTTCCATGGTGATAGGCCCGGCCCTGGCTGTGATAAAACGCGTTGCCGGAGAATTTTTTGCCGTCAGAAAGCAGATCGTTCCGCCCGGATTTTTCAGCCGGGATCCCCAGTGCATGACAGGCGGCAAGGATCACATCAAGCTGCCGGTCCAGATCATAGTCCTCGTCATGCATTAAAAAGGTGAAATTTAAATTTCCCAGATCGTGAAAAACTGCACCGCCGCCGGAAAGCCGACGGGCAAGCTTGCCGCCTTCCTGTTCCAGCAGGGTGGTGCGGCACTCGACCCAGGCGTTTTGGTTGCGACCGATGACCACAGTGTTTTGATTTTGCCACAGATACAGGATACAGGTGTGGGGTGCAACATGGTCAAGAAGAAACTTCTCTGTTGCGATATTATAGTGGGGATCAAACCCTGTGCCTTCAAAAATACGGATACTGTCGATCATAATTGCACATCCAAAAGCTTAAGATTTTCTTAATTCCATTATATAATCAATGGGCTCATTAGTCAATATGGGAAATGAAAGGAAAAAAGACGTTGACAAAGTCAGATATAAAATGTTATATATATGTTATATTTATAACATTATAACATCGGGAGGCTACTATGCTTCATATTCGCCAGGAACAGATCAAGGATTACATCGAACAAAAGAATATCGTCACCATCAAGCAACTGCAGGCTCTTTTTCCTGATGTTTCGCTTATGACGATCCACCGGGATCTGGATGCGCTGGAGCAAAGTGGAGCGGTGGTCAAATTTCGTGGCGGGGTAAAGTCTGTGCGCCATGATGGGGATGTGGAGTTCCATGTCCGTATGCGGGAAAACAATGTGGGAAAGGAATCCATTGCTCGGAAAGCTATGACGCTGCTGCAGCCGCACAGTGCTGTTTTTTTGGATGCAAGCACCACCAATCTCGCCCTTGCCAAGGTCCTGCCGGATATCCATTTGAATATTTTTACCACAGGTCCCAGTATTGCGTTGGAGCTGTGCCGGCTGCATAACCCGGTTGTGACCCTCTGCTGCGGCACTATGAACCGGAATAACCTTGCGATTTCCGGTCAAAACACGTTAGAAATGCTGGAGCGGATCAACATCGACTTAGCCTTTATCGGCGTGTCAGGCTGTTCCGTGGATGCGGGCTTCACCTGCGGAACGGAAAGCGATATGCTGGTCAAGCGCTTGGTGATCCGCAAGGCCCGCACCAGTGTGCTCATGTGCGGCCATGAGAAGTTCACGAGCCTGATGCCGTACACCTTTGCGACCTTGGCGGATGTAGATTACGTGATCTCGGATATCCCTGTGCCGGAGACGTTTGCTGTTGCTGCAAAGTCAGCCGGCGTGACGGTCCTGTAAATGAAATAACAAGACCCCGGAAGCTTCCGAAAAACCGCGGAAACTTCCGGGGATTCCTATCTAATTTGGAAAAATCTATTGACTGAATTGTTACAATAAGTTATAATTAACACGCTATAACAAACTAAGGAGGACACATCATGGCAAATGCCGTAATCATGCCTAAGGCCGGTATTACAGTGGAAAGCTGTATTATGGGTCAGTGGCTGAAGAACGTCGGCGATCAGGTGAAGATTGGCGATATTCTGTTTACTTACGAAACCGATAAGGCTTCCTTCGAGTGCGAATCTACTGCAGAAGGCACTCTGTTGGAAATCTTCTTTGAAGAGGGTGACGAGGTGCCTTGCCTCGTCAATGTCTGCGCTGTGGGCAATCCCGGCGAAGACTGCTCCGCACTGAAGGGCGGCAGCGGCGCACCTGCTGAGGAAGCACCTGCAGCCGCACCCGAGGCAGCCCCTGCTGCCGCTGCACCTGCCGCAGCCGCTACCAATGCTCAGGGTGTTCTGATGCCCAAGGCCGGCATCACTGTGGAGAGCTGCATCATCGGCGAGTGGCTCAAGAACGTCGGTGACCAGGTCAAGGTCGGCGACATCCTGTTTACTTATGAGACGGACAAGGCTTCCTTCGAGTGCGAGTCCACCGCAGAAGGCACACTGGTGGATATCTTCTACGAGGCCGGCGACGAGGTTCCCTGCCTGGTGAACGTCTGTGCAGTCGGCACCCCCGGCGATCCTACCGAATGCCTGCGGGGCATCGGCGGCACACCTGCACCTGCTGAGGCTCCCGCGGCACCTGCCGCTGCCGAGGCTCCCGCTGCACCGGCGGCCGCTTCTGCTGCCCACACTGTGATCATGCCCAAGGCTGGCATCACCGTGGAGAGCTGCATCATCGGCGAGTGGCTGAAGAAGGTAGGCGACCAGGTCAACAAGGGCGATATCCTCTTTACTTACGAAACCGATAAGGCTTCCTTCGAGTGCGAGGCAGATGCTTCCGGCACTCTGCTGGAGATCTTCTACCAGGATGGCGACGAAGTTCCCTGCCTGGAGGGCGTTTGCACCATCGGCGTTGCCGGCGCTGCCGCTTCCGCAGCATGCTCCGGTGCACCGGTATCTCCCAGAGCAAAGAAGATGGCTGCCGCTGCCGGCGTGGATGCTTCTCTGGCAACCGGTACCGGCCCCAACGGTCGGATCATTGCCCGGGATGTGGCGGATCTGATCGCCAATCCCCCCGCAGCACCTGCGCCTGCGGTTGAAGCTGCACCTGCTGCCGCTGCACCTGTGGCTGCACCTGTTGCTGCCGCACCTGCTGCAGACGAGGCTGAGTACAAGGACGTTAAGTTCAGCGGCATCCGCCGCGCCATCAGCAAGTCCATGCATCAGGGCCTGTCCACCATGGCACAGCTGAC
>JAZNDJ010000038.1:0-12532 GCA_045588045.1 Faecousia sp. | reverse complement strand
CTGCAGAGCGGGACGGACGGTGTCAGCGGTGGAGTAAGTAGCGCCGCCCAGCAGGGAGTCTGCCAGGCCCATCTTCACCAGCATGGTGCCGAAGTAGTTGCCCTTGGACAGAGCCTTGCGGCAATCCTCAGCGGACATCTTGCCCTTGCGCAGCTCCACCATCTTCTCGACCATGGCATCCATACCCTCGTAAGTAGCGGGGTCGATGATCTCTACGCCTTCGATGTTAAAGCCTCCCTTGGCTGCGTTTGCCTTGACCTCCTCCACGTTGCCGATGAGGATGGGGGTCAGGAACTTGCCCTCGTTCAGACGGGCCGTTGCCTCCAGGATTCGGGCATCGTGGCCTTCGGTGAAGACGATCTTGCGGGGGTTGGCCTTCAGTGTTTCGATCATAGCATTAAACATGATTGCATTCCTCCAAAATACGGGCATATGCCCAAAATTTAACACATTAATTATACATCATATTTCCTTGGGGCGCAACCATTATTGGAAAAAATGTTTTTCCGCCGCAGCTGTTCATAAAAGATTTACACAATCTAATTCATTCCAATTGACGGCATAGCCCGGATTTGCTATCATAAGAATAGAAAATATGAAGGAGGAGAGCATATGGAATATGCGGCAATTACCTGGTTTTTGCTGATGCTCGTGTTCATTGCGGCAGAGGCGGCGACGGTTTCTTTGGTGTCTACCTGGTTTGCGGTAGGTGCCCTTGCGGCCATGGTCACCGGCCTGCTGGGAGGCGAGCTTTGGCTCCAGGTGGTGATCTTTGCTGTGGTGTCCGGTGTGCTGCTGGCACTGCTTCGGCCCATTGCGAAGAAGCATTTTACCCCCAAGCTGACACGCACCAATGTGGACAGCGTGGTGGGGACAGAGGGTATCGTCAGCCAAAGCATCGATAATATCCAGGCCTGCGGTCAGGTGAAGCTGGGCAGCATGGAATGGTCTGCCAGAAGCACCTCCGGCGAGGCAATCGCAGTAAATACCAGGATCCGTGTGGATCGGGTGGAGGGCGTCAAGGTCTATGTCTCCCCCGTGGAAGTAACCGTAAGTAACTAACCAAGGAGGTAAAAAATGGAATTTATTATTATCGGCATCATCATTCTACTGTTTGTTATCGTCATTTCCAACATTATCGTTGTGCCCCAGTCCAAGGCCTATGTGTTGGAGCGGCTGGGTGCCTTCCAGGCTGTGTGGGGCGTCGGTCTGCACATGAAGATCCCCTTTATTGACCGGATCGCCCGCCGGGTCTCTCTGAAGGAGCAGGTCCATGACTATCCTCCTCAGCCGGTCATCACCAAGGATAACGTCACCATGCAGATCGATACGGTGGTGTATTTCCAGATCACCGACCCGAAGCTCTACGCCTATGGCGTGGAGATGCCTATGGCAGCCATGGAGACCCTGACGGCTACCACCTTGCGTAATATTATTGGTGACCTGGAGCTGGATCAGACCCTGACCAGCCGTGACATCATCAATACCAAGATGCGGGCCATCCTGGACGAGGCCACCGATCCCTGGGGCATCAAGGTCAACCGTGTGGAGCTGAAGAACATCCTGCCTCCGGCAGACATCCAAAGCTCCATGGAAAAGCAGATGAAGGCCGAGCGCGACCGCCGGCAGGCGATCCTCCAGGCGGAAGGTCAGAAAAAATCCGCCATTTTGATCGCGGAAGGCGAGCGGGAGTCCGCCATCCTCCGGGCCGACGCAGAGAAGCAGGCGGCTATTTTGAAGGCCGAAGCAGAGAAGGCTGCCGCTATTTTGAGAGCTGACGGCGAGGCCCAGGCCATCCGCACCGTCCAGCAGGCCCTTGCCGATTCTATGGAGATGCTCAACGAGAAAGCCCCCAACGAGCAGGTCATCAAGCTGAAGGCTGTTGAGGCGATGGAGAAGGTTGCCGACGGCAAGGCCACCAAGATCATCATTCCCAGTCAAATGCAAGGTCTTGTAGGCTTGGCAAACGGTCTGGTAGAGGGAACAAAGGACGTTTAATATGTCGAAAAAGGATAAAAGATTTATAAAGACCTATTCCCAGGATATGGGAGCAGCCGTCATTTATGTGGATCGGAAGACCGGCGTAAACTACTTGTATGTGTCCGGGGGTTATAGCGGTGGGCTGACACCGCTGCTGAACCCGGACGGAAGACCGGTCGTTACATCGGTTCCCAAAGAGCCGGAGGAATGAAAGAAGGACAAAAATAAATAATCCGTAAACAATTGTACCCAACGGTTGAAATCCCTGATTTTATAAATATAATAGGGGTATAAAGCAAGCAGAGGAGATTTCGTATGAGCGGTAATGGCGGCTGGTTCCGTCGGTTTGGCGCAAAGCTTTCCGCCGGTGTGCGGCGGTTTATGCAGGGCCGATATGGCGGAGACAGATTGAATATGACCCTTTTATGGATCGGCGTTGGCGCCTGTGTGCTGTCTATGCTGATCCCGTTGAAGGTGGTCAAGCTGATCCTGCTTGTGATCTCCTACAGCATGATGATCTGGGCGATCTTCCGGGCATTTTCCCGAAATACCTACAAGCGGTATCAGGAAAACCGGAAATACCTGCGTCTGCTGGACCGGATCAAGGACCGGAAGCACCGGCATTTTGAGTGCCCCCGTTGTCACCAGCCTGTCCGGGTCCCCCGGGGTAAAGGCAAGATCGCCATTACTTGTCCCAAGTGCCGGGAGCGGTTTATTAAAAAAACATAAAAGATCCCAGGCTTCTTTGGAAGCCTGGGACAATTTTATGCTTGGGCATAGAACACATGGTCGCCGCCGGTGACGGTCATGGAGGCAAGACCGGGGATGGTAATTTCCGCTGTGGTGGTCTCCGGAAGGGACAGCTCATAGCGGATCCGTCCGTCAGCCAAATACCGCCAGAAGGCGGAAAGGCTCTCTCCAGGGAGGCATCCTTGTTTCGAATTACTTGAAGTATACCTTGTTTTTCTTGAAAAACAACACAAAATCTACCAAATCTGACTTCTTGACGAACAGCCGCCGAGGCGATACAATAAAACCAAGCAAACATGAAAGGACGGACGTCTATGAAATACAAGCTCTTAAAGACAGATCCGCAGCTGCAGCCCTTTGAGAAGGACATTCAGCTGCGAATGGCCAACTACCGCGCGGTAAAGGCGCGGCTTTTGAAGGATGGGCAGACCCTTTCTGATTTTGCCAACGGATATC
Organism: Faecousia sp.; assembly: GCA_045588045.1. GTDB lineage: Bacteria > Bacillota > Clostridia > Oscillospirales > Oscillospiraceae > Faecousia. The sequence goes on along the minus strand of JAZNDJ010000038.1, from coordinate 9,346 downwards.
TTTACTTCGGATTTCAGCAGACAGCCGAGGGCTGGTACTATCGGGAATGGGCTCCGGGCGCAGATGCCTTGTACCTGACCGGCGATTTTAATGGCTGGGACAGACGGGCGTGCCCGCTGGAAAAGGACGAGCACGGCGTTTGGCAGGTGTTCCTGCCCGGTGCGGACGCGTTGCAGGATGGCCAGCTGGTCATGACTGTGGTCATAAAGGACGGCCGGGAGCTGGAGCGGATTCCGACCTATGCCCGGCGGGTGGTGCAGGATCAGCAGACCACCGGCTGGAACGCTCAGATCCATATTCCCAAGGACTTTGCCTGGACAGATCAGGCCTTCCGCCCCAAGAAAAACCTGTTTATTTATGAGTGTCATATCGGCATGGCCCAGGAGGAGGGTAAGGTGGGCACCTACCGGGAGTTCCGGGAGAATATCCTGCCCCGGGTCAAAGCTTTGGGCTATAACACCCTGCAGATCATGGCCATTATGGAGCACCCCTACTATGCCTCCTTTGGCTATCAGGTCACCAATTTCTTTGCCGCATCCTCCCGGTTCGGTACGCCGGAGGAGCTGAAGGAACTGATCAACGCGGCCCATGAAATGGGGATCGCGGTGCTGCTGGACGTGGTCCACTCCCATGCGTCTAAGAACACCCGGGAGGGCATCAACGAATTTGACGGCACGGACTATCAGTATTTCCACGCAGGCCCCAAGGGCGACCATTCTGCTTGGGGAACCAAGTGCTTTGACTATGGAAAAACGGAAGTCCTTCATTTTCTGCTGTCCAATCTGAAATTCTGGCAGACGGAGTACCATTTTGATGGCTTCCGCTTTGACGGCATCACCTCCATGCTCTACCATGACCACGGTTTGGGCGTCAGCTTTGACAGCCCGGAAAAGTATTTCTCCATGAACACCCACATCGAGGCCATCACCTACCTGCAGCTTGCCGGGGAACTGGTTAAGGAGGTCAATCCCAAGGCCATCCTGATCGCGGAGGATATGTCGGCAATGCCGGGCATGTGCCGGCCGGTGAAGGACGGCGGCATTGGCTTTGATTACCGTCTTGCCATGGGCGAGCCGGATATGTGGATCCGCCTGCTGAAAGAAAAGGCCGATGAGGACTGGGACTTAAACGACATTTATTATGAGCTGGCCGTCCGCCGCCCTAGGGAAAAGGTCATTGGCTACTGTGAGTCCCACGACCAGGCCCTGGTGGGAGATAAGACCGTTATGTTCCGTCTGTGTGACCAGGAGATGTACTGGTCTATGGATCGGCACAACACCAATCCGGTGGTGGACCGGGGCATGGCACTGCACAAAATGCTGCGGCTGCTGACCATGAGCCTGGGAGGCGAGGGATATCTGACCTTTATGGGCAATGAGTTTGGCCATCCGGAGTGGATCGACTTTCCCAGAGAGGGCAACGGTTGGAGCTACCATTACTGCCGTCGCCAGTGGAGCCTGGCAGACAACGACGACCTGAAGTATGGCCGGCTGAGAGCCTTTGAGGTTGCCATGGTGGACATGGCGAAGAAAAACCGGATCCTGGCCGGCGCAGACCGGCAGCTGGCACTGGACAACCATAAAAAAATCTTGGTCTACACCAAGGGAACGGTGCTGTTTGGCTTCAATTTCCATCCCTGGCGGTCCTATGCGGAGTGCTTCCTGCCGGTTCCTGAGGAGGGGGAGTACCAGGTGATCCTTACGACCGATGATTTCTGCTTTGGCGGACACGGCCGGATCTATCACCAGAGCTATCAGACCCAGGTCCAGGACGGCAAGCCGGGTATTTATTTGTACCTGCCCTGCAGAACCGCAGTTGCCCTGAAGAAAAAGCATTAAACGCAGACATGATTTTGTGATACCGTACAATTATCAGGAGAAATCAGCAGGGAAAGAACAGGGTTAATTGTAGGGGTTCACAAAAACAGGGCCGGAAAAGTGGGGAAACATAATTAGACTGCTGTTTTCGGTTGACAAAAGAGTTCGGAAAATATATAATAGCAGAAGGAATATGTTCTGATTCATGAAGATATTTTCTCACAAGAAAAAGGGAAGGAATGAACCACAATGACTAACAAGGTTAATAAGAAAGCCGGAGTCAAGCTCGCGACTATTCTGAACTTCGTTTGTGTTGCCCTGATGCTGGTTTTCTTTGCAAGCCAGTTTCTCCCCTTCTGGTCTTACACGACCATTGAAGGTACGGATAAGACCGCAGAGATCCTGGGTATCGCTACAGAGGAAGGCACAGAAGTCACCAGGGAGATCTCTCTGGCTGAATACGTGTGGCTGACTGAGGAGCATGAGGACCTGTTTGGCAACTGGAAGCGCATGAAGGATTTTGACGGCAACGAGCTGGTACAAAACAGCATCGTGTCTATGCCCTTCGTCTGCACCCTGCTGATCCTGTTTGGCTGCGTCTTCTGTGTTTGGAAGAATACAAAAACCTGGACCTGCCTGTTCCCGCTGATCTGCGGCGTCTACGCAGTGATTACATATCTGACCACCCCGATCCTGCAGACCGGCGAAAGCTGGATCGCCCACTTGATCGCCGCGAGCGTACTGACCGTGGGTGCTATTCCGCTGACAGTTCTGTGGATCCAAAAGATCATCAAGTGGTTCACCGTTAAGAAATAATACGGCACAGCATAAAAGGGAGTCGAAACGCGACTCCCTTTTTATTGTATAGGAATACCGCCGGCTGCGCCGGTGGTATTCCTATACAATAAAACCGGAGGATCTGCAAAGATCCTCCGGTTGACTTTAGAACTTGGGCTTGATGGCCTTGTGGTAATGGGCATAGGTGCAGGCGGGCTCTTTTCCCAACACCTTGCTTTCCGTGACTTCGCCAATGAACATCATGTGGCTGCCCAGATCCAGCTTTTGCAGCACCTTGCAGCTGAAGAAGGCGTTGGTGTGTTCTGTCAGATATACAAGGCCGTTGTTGCTGCGCCGGAAGCCCACGAAATCGGCAAACTTGTCGGTCTCGCGGCCGGTCTGCATACCAAAGTGGCGGATGGTCTCAAAGGGCACATGCTCCGTTAGTACGCTGACGTTAAATTCACCGGAGGCCTCGATCATCTCCCGGGTCAAATTGCCCTTTTGAACGGAGATAGCCAGCTTGGTGGGGTCGTTTGCCACCTGGAAGCAGGTGTTGGCAATGCAGCCGTTATCTTTGCCGGACTCCTGGGCGGTCAGCACAAACAGTCCGTAGGACAGGTTGTACAGTGCCGCAGGGTCTTGTGCAGGTTTCTCCTGCTTAGCGAAAGTAGCGCTCCAGCAGCCCCTTCAGAGCAACACCGTGGCGGGCTTCGTCACGAGCCATCTCATGGACAGTGTCGTGGATGGCGTCCAGGCCGTTGCGCTTGGCGCAGGAGGCCAGGTCAAACTTGCCCTGGGTTGCGCCAAACTCGCAGTCTACGCGCCATGCCAGGTTGTCCTTGGTGGTAGCCTTCATGTTGGGCTCCAGGTCCTCGCCCAGCAGCTCGGCAAACTTTGCTGCGTGCTCCGCCTCCTCGTAGGCTGCCTTCTCCCAGTACAGGCCGATCTCGGGATAGCCCTCCCGGTGTGCGATCCGGGCCATGCACAGGTACATACCTACCTCGCTGCACTCGCCGTTAAAGTTGGCCATCAGCTGATCGAAGATATACTTCTTGTCCTCCTCGCTGATATCGGGGTTGTTCTTCACGGTCTGGCCGTAGACACCGTACTCATGAACGGCAGCCAGCTTCTGCTCGCCGGACTGCTCCACGAACTTGGAAGCGGGGACCTTGCAAACAGGGCACTTGAAATCGGGATCCAGGGACTCGGCGGTGTGCACGTAACCGCAAACACTGCAAACAAACTTCTTCATAATAAAATCCTCCAATAATATATGTTTTGTTTTAATTTCTATTTTACGGCAGGATCATTCCTGTTCTTCAAACTGATCGGGGCCGACGCCGCAAAGGGGGCATTCGTAATCTTCGGGCAGCTCGTCGCCTTCGTAGACGTAGCCGCAGACGGTGCATACATACTGTTTCATGCCGATTCACCACTCCTTTCTTTGTTGATGCAGGTCCGGCAGGTGCCGGTAAAGCTGAGCTGGCAGACCGCGATCTGACCGCCGGAGCACTGGGCTGCGGATCGGCTTAGGGTGTCGGGGATCTGCATGTCCTCCAGATCGATGACGGCATCACAGCTGCCGCAGATAAAGTGGACGTGGGGCTCGGTGTTTCCGTCGAACCGCTCTACGCCTTTTACGGTAGCTACACTGGACGCAAGACCTTGCTCCTTGAAGAGGGTCAAGTTTCGGTAGACCGTACCCATTGCCAGATCGGGGATCTGCTGCTTCAGGTCGGCATAGATCGTTTCTGCGGAGGGGTGGGACTTCGACTGCCGCAGGTAGTCGAGGATGGCATCCCGCTTGCGGAAATGCTTGGTGGTGGCCATGTCATCACCTCTCTGTTTCTATTTAAGAATAATTCTTATTTACGTTTTAAATATACCATGGCTTGTTTTTCTTGTCAACACTTTTTTAAAAAATTTTTCAGCGGTTTGACAGCGGTACAGAAATTTGTTACCATAGGCCTATATGTAAGGAATCGAGGAGCCGAAACATGGAAAACCTGTTCAACACCCAGTTCACCACAGCCCAGGTCAATGCCATCTCCAATTTGGGCCTGGCCCATATAGGCGACGGCGTGTATGAGCTTTTGGTGCGAACGTATTTGTGTACCCGGGGCGACCGGACGGTGCTGAAGCTCCACAGGGATACGGTGGAGCTGGTGAAGGCACCTACCCAGGCAAAGCTGGCAGATAAGATCCTGCCTTTTTTAAATGAGGAGGAGCAGGCTTTTTTCCGGCGGGGAAAAAATGCGCATACCCATGCTGCGCCTAAGTCCGCCACCCCCCAGGAATATGCCAAGGCCACCGGCCTGGAGGCCATGTTTGGGGCACTGTATCTCCTGGGTCGGACACAGCGGCTAAACGAGCTGTTCCAAATTATGATGAGCGAGGAAGCATAAATGGCCTTTGATGCGTTTTTTTTGACGGCGGTGCTGGCAGAGGTGGAGCAAAAAGCCACCGGTGCCCGGGTGGAGAAGATCCATCAGCCCAGCCGGGATACGATCATCATACAGCTTCGCTGCGAAGGCAGTCGGGAAAAGCTGCTGATCGCCGCAAATCCTGCGGCGCCCCGGCTGCACCTGACCGCTGCCAGCCCGGAGAATCCGGCAGAGCCGCCTATGTTCTGCATGCTGCTGCGCAAGCATTTGTCCGGTGCCCGCCTGTCGGGCGTGGAGCAGCTTCCTATGGAGCGGATGGTGCGGTTTTTCTTTGACTGCACCGACGAAATGGGCTTTCCCATCCAAAAGCAGTTGGTGGTAGAGCTGATGGGACGTACCTGTAATCTTTACCTGCTGGGCCCGGAAGGGCGGATCCTGGACTGCCTGCGCAGGATCGGATTGGACGAAAGCTCCCGTCGGGCGGCGTTGCCGGGCTTGCTCTATCAAGCACCGGAGCCTGTGACAAAGCAGGATCCCCGGATGCTGGCAGAAGAAGATTATGTAAACCTGCTATCTACCCCCGGTGCGGACATTTTATCAGATCGGCTTATGGATGTATTGGGCGGCCTGTCCCCTTTGGTGTGCCGGGAGGCGGCGCTCTATGCCGCGGGAGAGCCGGATGCCCGGGTGGAGGGCTGCGAGGTGGCAGCAGTAGCCCAAAGGCTCCACCTGTTTTTCAGGGAGCATTTGCAGCACCCGGCACCGTATTATTATGCAGCGGCAGACGGCACGCCAAAGCAGTTCGCCTTTTGCCCCATCCGCCAGTACGGCAGCTATGCGGAGGCCGACAGCTTCACCCAATTGCTGGACAGCTTCTATACCCTGCGGGACCGTAAGGATGCCATGCGGCAAAAAAGCCAGACGGTCCGCAAGACAGTCAGTAACCTTTGCCAGCGGATCACCCGAAAGTTGGCCGTTCAGGAGAAGGAGCTGACTGCTACCTATGACCGGGAGCGGCTGCGGCAGCTTGGAGATATCGTCACCGCCAATATCCACCGGATCACCAAGGGCCAGACGGTGCTTGGCGCGGAGGATTTTTATGACGAGGAAATGAAGACGGTGGAGATCCCTCTGTCGCCTCTGCTGTCCCCCCAGCAAAATGCCGCCAAGTTCTATAAGGATTACGCTCGGATGAAAACGGCGGAAAAGGAGCTGACCCGGCAGATCGAGCTGGGTGGGCAGGAGCTGAGCTACCTGAAAAGTGTGCTGGAGGAGCTGAACCGGGCGGAAACGGACCAGGAGCTGGAGGAGATCCGGCAGGAGCTTCAATCCGGGGGCTATCTCCGGGCCGAAAGCGGCAAGCGGCGGATCAAGCAGAGCAAGCTCTCCCCTATGCGCTTTGAATCCACCGACGGCTATTCTATCTATGTAGGCAGGAACAACCGGCAAAATGACGAGCTGACCTTCCGGCTGGCCCGAAAGGATGACCTGTGGCTTCATGCCCAAAAGGTCCACGGCAGCCATGTGATCATCTCCTGCGGCGGTACCACACCCCCGGACGACACGGTGACCCAGGCGGCTCAGCTTGCAGCCTACTATGCCGAAACCACCGGCGGACAGAACATCCCTGTGGATGTGACAACCGTCAAGCAGGTGAAAAAGACCCCCGGCGGCAAACCGGGAATGGTCATTTACCACACCTACCGCACCGTCATCGTCAATCCTTATAAGGAGATCGTGGTGGATGAATTGAACGCAGAGAAAAAACCGGAAATTGCGCCGTAAGGACATCCTTACGGCACTTTTTCTTTTTTGGGCGCATAGTTTTCCGCGATCGTTCAAAAATAATTTATAATTGTACCTATTGACTTTTTTAGCACTCTATAGTATAGTGTGCTTAGCACTCAAGTATATGGAGTGCTAAGCAAAATGAGGAGGCGACCCATGGAACTGACCGAACGAAAAAAGAAGGTACTGCGCAGCGTTGTGGACCTGTACATCCGTACGGCGGAGCCTGTGGGATCCAAGGCAATCACCGAATTGCCGGATATGAAGTACTCCTCCGCCACAATTCGGAACGAAATGGCTGATCTGACAGCCATGGGTTATTTGGAGCAGCCCCACACCAGTGCAGGCCGCATCCCCTCTGCCGCCGGCTACCGTCTGTATGTCGACGAGCTGATGATGGATTACCGGCTGAGTATGGATGAGACCAAGTCCATCAACACCGCCATTGAGGAAAAAATGCAGCGGGTGGATAAGCTGGTGGAGAAGGTTGCAAAGTTGGTCTCCCAGGCGACGGACTTGCCGGCCATTTCTGTGGCGGCCCGGTACGGCGGAGCCACGGTGAAGCAGTTTGAGCTGATCCAGGCCGGCCAGGGAAATGTGATCGCAGTAGTTATGTTAACCAACGATGAGGTGGTCAACAAGCTCATCCGTCTGCCGGTAAGCGTCACCGAGTCGGATCTGAAGATCCTGACAGCGGTGCTCAACGCCACCATGACCCAGCTTCCTGCCGAGGAATTCTCCCAAGAGCTTTTGGAGCGGGTCATGACCTCTGCCGGAGCGGCGGCCAGCTTAGTGCCGGTTATTTTGGAGTTTACCGCGGATGTGCTCAACCGCCAGGGTACTACCAATATGGCGGTGGCCGGACAGATGCGGCTTTTGGGACAGCCGGAGTACCGGGATGTGAACAAGGCCCAGCGGCTTCTGACATCTTTGGATGAGGACACCCTCTCCAACCTGCCGGCGGTCATGCAGAACAGCAACGGCACCCAGGTCCTGGTTGGCCCGGAGCATGTGGCCCAGGAACTGAAGGATACCTCGGTGGTCATGACCAAGTTTGATATTGGCGAGGGCATGCATGCCATGATCGGCGTGGTTGGCCCTACCCGGATGGATTATGCCAAGATCACCGCAAGACTTTCCTATTTTGCCGAAAGCCTGTCAAAGATGTTTGCAAAACCGGAGCAGATGCAGCTGCCGGAGCCTGAGGAGGAACAGAACAATGGCTAAGAAAAACCAAGAGCAGCCTGTGGAGGAGACCGTGGAGAACGCCGAAGCGGCGCAGGCCCCGGAAACCGAAGCTGTGGAAACTCCCGAAGTTAGCCCCTGGGAGGAAAAATACAACGCCGAGCATGATGCCTACCTGCGGCTGGCTGCGGATTACGATAATTTCCGCAAGCGCACCCTGAAGGAAAAGGAACAGGCCTACGGCAACGGTAAGGCAGACGCCGTGGAAAAGCTGCTGCCGGTGTATGATAACCTGGAGCGCGCTCTGAACCAGGAGACCGAGGATGCCGCCTACAAGAAGGGCGTGGAGATGACCATGACCCAGCTTGTGACCATCCTGAACGGCCTGGGTGTGGAGATCTTCGGACAGGTGGGAGATGTGTTTGATCCCAATCTCCATAATGCCGTCATGCACACCGAGGACGAAAACGCAGCCGAGAATACCATCACCCAGGTGTTCCAAAAGGGCTTTAAGCTGGGTGAGAAGATCGTGCGGTTTGCCATGGTGCAGGTCGCCAATTAAACAGTAAACAAATTAACGTTTCTATAGGAGGAATTTATTATGGGTAAGATTATTGGTATTGATTTGGGTACGACCAATTCCTGCGTGGCAGTTCTGGAAGGCGGCGAGCCTGTTGTGATCGCCAATGCCGAGGGCGGCCGCACCACACCGTCTGTTGTGGCATTCAGCAAGACCGGTGAGCGTATGGTGGGACAGGTGGCAAAGCGCCAGGCTGTGGCCAATGCTGACCGCACCATCGCCCCCATCAAGCGCCACATGGGCGAAAACTACCATGTGACCGTTGACGGCAAGGGCTACACCCCCCAGGAGATCAGCGCCATGGTGCTGCAAAAGCTGAAAGCAGATGCTGAAAGCTATCTGGGTCAGCCTGTTACTGAGGCAGTTATCACCGTTCCCGCTTACTTCTCTGACGCACAGCGCCAGGCCACCAAGGACGCCGGCAAGATCGCCGGTCTGGAAGTCAAGCGCATCATCAACGAGCCCACCGCAGCCGCTCTGGCTTACGGTCTGGACAAGGAAAATGAGCAGAAGATCATGGTCTACGACCTGGGCGGCGGCACCTTCGACGTTTCCATCCTGGAGATCGGCGACGGCATCGTTGAGGTTCTGGCTACCGCCGGTGACACCCGTCTGGGCGGCGATGACTTTGACCAGAGGATCATGGATTATCTGGTTGCCGAGTTCAAGAAGGCTGAGGGCATCGATCTGAGCAACGACCGGGTCGCTATGCAGCGCCTGAAGGAAGCAGCCGAGAAGGCAAAGATCGAGCTGAGCGGCATGACCACCACCACTGTCAATCTGCCTTATATCACCGCCGATGCCAAAGTCGG
>JAZNDJ010000037.1:0-42796 GCA_045588045.1 Faecousia sp. | reverse complement strand
ACCTTGACCGCAGCGGCACCGGCCTGGGCCACCGTCTCGGGAATGTCCTTGGGGCCCTGGCAAACGCCGGACAGGAACACACCGGCGGTGGGGGATTCCACAGGACGCAGCTTGGGGTGCGCCTCGGTCAGGAAGTTGTTGGTATCGATGGAGGCGGGCAGCATGGTAGCAATGCTTCTGACGCCTTCGTTGGGCTCGATAGCGGTAGCCAGGACCACCATGTCAGCCTTCTTCTTGATCTGCTTGTTGTCCAGCAGGTCAACGCCCTGAACCAGCAGGGAACCGTCGGGCTGAGGAGCGACCTTGCCCACCTGACCCTTGATGTAATTGACACCGTACTCTTCCACAGCGCGGCGGTAGAATTCGTCGAAGTTCTTACCGGGGGTACGCACGTCGATGTAGAACACAGTCACATTCACATCGGGGTACTTGTCGCGGATCAGCATGGCATGCTTTGCGGTGTACATGCAGCAGATCTTGGAGCAGTAAGGCTTGCCGCGGGAGTCGGAGCAGCGGCTGCCAACGCACTGGATGAACACGATCTCCTTGGGTGCCTTGCCGTCGGACAGGCGCTCCAGGTGGCCCTTGGTAGGACCGGCGGCGTTCATGACCCGCTCCAGCTCCAGGGATGTGATCACATCCTTGCTCTGGCTGTATGCGTACTCGTCGTACTTGTCCAGCTTAATGGTGTCGAAGCCGGTGGCCACCACAATGGCACCGTACTTTTCGGTGATGATCTCATCCTCCTGGGCGTAGTTGATCGCACCGGCCTGGCAGACCTTTTCACACACACCGCACTTGCCGGTCTTGAACTTGATACAAGCTTCCCGGTCAATCACAGGAACATTGGGGATCGCTTGGGCGAAGGGGGTGTAGATGGCACTTCTGGTGCCCAGACCCCGGTTAAACTCGCTGAGGGTCTTCTTGGAAGGACATTTCTCCTGGCAGACGCCGCAGCCGGTACACTTGGTGGCGTCCACACTCCGGGCATTCTTGCGAATATCCACGGTGAAGTCACCCACAAAGCCGGAGACCTTCTCAACTTCGCTGTATGTATAGATGTTGATTCGCTCGTGACCTGCAGCATCCACCATCTTGGGGGTCAGAATACAGGCAGAGCAGTCCAGGGTGGGGAAGGTCTTGTCCAGCTGGGACATACGTCCGCCAATGCTGGGGGTTTTCTCAACGATGTCTACCTCATAGCCTGCATCGGCAATGTCCAGAGCGGTCTGGATGCCGGCGATACCGCCGCCGATGACCAGCGCCCGCTTGGTGACACGGCTTTCGCCGGCCTGCAGGGGTGCGTTCAGGTTGACCTTGGCAATGGCTGCCCGGGCCAGGATCACTGCCTTCTCGGTGGCCTCCTGCATATCCTTGTGGATCCAGGAGCAGTGCTCGCGGATGTTGGCGATCTCCACCATATAGGGGTTTAGACCGTAACGCTCGGCGCACTTGCGGAAGGTAGCCTCGTGCATGCGGGGGGAGCAGGAGCAGACCACGATACCGGTGAGCCTGTGCTCAGCGATGGCAGCGCCGATCTTTGCCTGGCCGGCCTCGGAGCACATATACTGATAGTCTTCTGCGTGGACGACACCGGGCTCCTGCCGGGCCAGCTCCACGACTTTCTTAACGTCAACGGTAGCGGCGATGTTGCTGCCGCAGTGACATACAAATACACCAATTCTCTGCATCGCACTCACCTCTTATATCTTCTGTAGGCACTGACCAACAGCTGCTGCGGCAGTTCCTCATCCAGCAGGGCAGGGATCTCATCTGCGGTCAGATAGTTGCCGCCGCGCTGACGGACCACCAGCTGCCGTGCGGCATCGATGATGCGGCCGGGCTGTACGTCCCGGGGGCAGCGCTCCACACAGGCAAAGCAGCTCAGACACTTCCACAGAGACTTGCTCTGAGCTAGGGCCTCGATGTTGCCGCTCTGCACATAGGAGACGAACTGATGGGGCTTGATGTCCATCTCATCAAAGGAGGGACAGGAGGCGGAGCACTTGCCGCACTTCATGCACTTATAGGGGTTGACACCACTGATCTCCTGGATTCTCTTTGCCTGATTATCCTGATGACTCATTTCAGCGCCTCCTCTTTCACACCCAGAGCCTCAGCCAGAAGCTCGGTGAAGTAGTAAACGGGCAGACCGCCTTCGGTCTTGTTCAGATTGTACCGGCACAGAGGACATGCGGTAATGAGCATCTGGGCACCGAAGCCTTCGGCACTTTCCTGGATGGTGGCGCTCATGGAGCTTGCCATCTCCGGCTCCTTCAGACTTATGTATCCGCCGCAGCACTCATTGCGGTAGGGGTAGACCACCGGCTCAGCACCCAAAGCGCGGATGAAGTCCTCCAGCATCTTGGGGTTTTCGGGGTCATCGAAAGCCATGATCTTGCCCGGACGCAGAAGCAGACAGCCGTAGTAGGCACCGATCTTTTTTCCGGTCAGGGGATTGACGACCTTCTTCTTCAGCTCGTCAAAGCCGATCTGATCCCGGATGACCTCCAGAAAATGTAGGACCTTGGTCTCGCCACTGTAGGGGGTGTCCAGCTTCATGTAGTTGTTGGCTCTGGTGCGGATGTCCTCCACAGTGCGCATGTCGTCGTTGACGCGCTTGAACACATGGTGGCAGGCAGAGCACAGTGTCACCAGGTCCTGGCCCTTGTCCTTAGCCTGTGCGAGGGCGCGGACAGAGGCTAGCTTGGAAGCAATCTCGTCAGTGCCCAGGGGGTACACACCGCCACAGCATTGCCAGTCCTGAAGCTCTTCCAGCTCGAAGCCCAGCGCTTTGGCAGAAGCTCTTGCGTAGGCATCCAGGTCCTTGGCCTTGTTGCGAAGGGTGCAACCGGGATAGTAACTGAATTTCATTACTGCACGATCCTTTCCTTACATTTAGAATCTTGTGTGGGTCACGCAAAAAGCGTGGTTTTCGATAAAGCCATATCTATACTAGTTTACCAATTACACATTATATAGGGGAATTTAAAAAAAAGCAAGAGCATAAGGCATAATAACGCAAATTTCGCACATCATACAAAACATGAGGCAGCAATATGTGCGGTTTTGTTGAGAAAAATCATACAGATATCACGTTGTCTGGATTAGCGTCTGCCAATTCCTCGGAAAGAGCGGTAAATCTTCTGCCTAACTGCGGAGATATATGCATCCACGGTCCGTTGTCCCGGCAGAAATAACAGCCATTGCGCAGCCTGTAAAGATGGCGGTGGCCGTTGACCAGATGGACCAAAACCGTGCAGTTATTTCCCTGTTCAAGGGGTACAGTCTCAACAGTATCTCGGCTTTCCATGGCCCGCAGGTGTTGAAGCACGGTACCGATCTGTCGGCTATCCGTTAAGCGAAGGTGACGGACCTGGGACTGATCATACCGGTAAATATCCATTTGCACGGCAATGCCCCGCACAGGCTGCTCCCGGGGTGCAAATTGGGCAAAAAGCCCGGTCAAAAGGCAGAGCATCATCAAAAATAGCCACAGTTTTTTCATGGGTAGATCACTCCTTCCACGGTGTTATGATACACCTGAGGGGCGGAGAATATCGGCGGTAAAATGCAGTAAAACTGAAAAAATGACACAAAAAATCCGGTGGGCAGCTTACACTGTCCACCGGGATTTTGCTTGATATCGTTTTTCGTGCAGGTCCTTGGGTATATACGTGGTTGCCGCGCTCGTAGCGACGCAGTCAAAAAGTGATCTTAAAACCAAATGTGGTGAAAATATGGGCTGCCTGAACAGACAGCCCATATAAATATTACAGCTCGATTACAGCTCGCAGTTGCCCACAGTTCTGGGGAAGGGGAGAACATCGCGGATGTTGGTGATGCCGGTCAGGTACATGACGCACCGCTCAAAGCCCAAACCGAAGCCGGCGTGGCGGGCAGAGCCGTACTTGCGCAGATCCATATAGAAGCCGTAATCCTCCGGATCCATGCCCAGCTCCTCGATGCGGGATTTGAGCAGCGCATAGTCGTCCTCACGCTGGCTGCCGCCGATGATCTCGCCGATGCCGGGCACCAGGCAGTCCATAGCCGCCACAGTCTTGCCGTCGGGGTTAAGCTTCATATAGAAGGCTTTGATCTCCTTGGGATAATCCGTTACAAATACAGGCTTTTTGAATACGACCTCTGTCAGATACCGCTCATGCTCAGTCTGCAGATCGCTGCCCCAGTGGACAGGGTAGGCAAACTGGTCATTGTGTTTTTCCAGGATCTCGATGGCTTCGGTGTAGGTCACGTGGCCAAACTCAGAGTTCAGCACATGGTTTAGCCGCTCCAGCAGACCCTTGTCCACGAACTGATTGAAGAAGTTCATCTCCTCCGGTGCCCGCTCCAGGACGTATTCGATCACATACTTGATCATATCTTCGGCAAGACGCATATCGTCGCTCAGATCGGCGAAGGCAATCTCCGGCTCGATCATCCAAAACTCCGCCGCATGGCGGGTGGTGTTGGAGTTTTCGGCGCGGAAGGTAGGACCGAAGGTGTAAATGTTTTTAAATGCCATGGCAAAAGTCTCACCGTTAAGCTGACCGGAAACAGTCAGGTTGGTGGGCTTGCCGTAGAAGTCCTGGGAGAAGTCTATCTTGCCGTCCTCGGTCTTGGGGACATTGTTCAGATCCAGGGTGGTGACCTGGAACATCTCGCCGGCACCCTCGCAGTCAGAACCGGTGATCAGGGGTGTGTGGACATAGACGAAATCCCGGTCCTGGAAGAACTGGTGAATGGCCATTGCTGCCAAAGACCGCACACGGAACACAGCCTGGAAGGTGTTGGTCCGGGGCCGCAGATGGGTGATGGACCGCAAAAATTCCATGGTGTGGCGCTTGGGCTGCAGGGGATAGTCGCCGGTGGAAGCACCCTCCACCGTCACCTGGCTTGCCTGGATTTCAAAAGGTTGCTTGGAATCGGGTGTTTCCACTACAGTACCTTTCACGATCAGCGCAGCACCGATGTTGATCTTGGAGATCTCCTGGAAGTTATCGATGGTATCGTTATAAACTACCTGCACAGGGCTGAAGTAGGTGCCATCGTTCAGGACGATAAAGCCAAACTGCTTGGAAGGCCGGCGGTTGCGTACCCATCCGCCCACAGTCACTTCTTTGCCTGCATAGGCTGCAGTGTTTTTAAAAAGCTCGCGTACAGAAATCAGTTCCATATTCGTTCCCTCTCTTACATTTGGAAAATAATAAATAAGTATATGCCATATTGCAAAATTTTACAAGACCAATTTTTTAAACCTGTCCCCATGTTCACAAATAGGACATAAAAATGTGATAAATTATTCAAAGTTTGTTCATATTCTACCCGTAGCATATAAATATGGACAGGATATTATGGAAGGGTATATAAAGACCCCCGGATTCTATGCCATAAATCGTACAAATGAAATAGGAGCTGAATGAAAAATGAAACGTGCTTTACCTTATATTCTGGCCACTCTTCTCGTTATTGCCGTGATTGCCGGTGTTTATTTCCTCGGCGAGTGGTACGAGTACATGGCAACGACTGCTTGGGCGTTGTAATTGACAACCGGTTTTCTGACAGTACGTAAGTTCTACACGTTTGCGGCGGGGCATTTGCCCCGCCGCTTTTTTGTGACCCGCTGGAGATTCGTTTGCATTTTCGCCGTTGGCGAAAATTAAGGGGTTGCCGCCGTCAAGCCGTCGGCAAGCAACAGTCCCCCGGACTGTTGCATTTAGATCATTCGAATCTCCATCGTGCTATAGAAAAAGGAGAAGATACCGGATGGTACCTTCTCCTTTTTGGTGACCCGCTGGAGATTCGAACTCCAGACCCATTGCTTAAAAGGCAATTGCTCTGCCAACTGAGCTAGCGGGTCGATTGGCTGGGATGGCAGGATTTGAACCTACGAATGCCAGAGTCAAAGTCTGGTGCCTTACCGCTTGGCGACATCCCAATGTAGCGTGCCCAGCGGCGGACACACGCCGTATTATAGCACGGGCGCTGGTATTTTGCAACAACTTTTTCTTGCCTATACAAAAAATGCAAATTCCGTCCCCTCCGTGGATGCAGTTACTGTTTACAAATCCTCTCCGCGTGTGATATATTAAGAATGAACAGTGGGTAGGGGATTGCGCGTGTGTTGCTTTATTTGGCGTTATTTGGTGATGTGCATTTCCTGTATAAGGACAAGAACCGCAATGAACCCTGCAGCGGATCCGGTGGAACTTACAGAATCGGAGCCGTTGGCTGAAGCAGAAACGCCTGCCGAAGCGGAAGAATTTGTCCAACCGGAAGATGCGTGATCGCATAAGCCTCCTGCCCTTGACCCACTGAGGTCATATTTTGCGCAAGAATTAAGGAGATATTCAAAATGGTAAATACGTCTACGTTTATACTGATCCTTTGTACGGCCTGTATGCTTTTTATTTTTGGAATTTTATTTATAGAAGTAGTTGCCGGTTATATTTTACAGGGCATCAGTATGAGTGCCGTTGCCAAACGCCGTGGCATTGATAAGCCCTGGCTGGCCTGGGTGCCCGTGGCCAACACATGGATGCTCGGCTGCATTTCAGACCAGTACCAGCTTTTGGTCAACGGCAAGGACCGCAACTATCGCACCCGCCTTCTGAAGCTGAAGATCCCCTATGCCATCATTTCAAGCGCGTTATGGATATGCCTTGCCGCCTACATGGGTATTGCTTTGTATTTACCAATCGCACAAGAAGGGGGCTTCGTCAGTGAGGAAATGGTGATCCTGTCTGTTTTGGGCATATATGGTCTTGCTATGCTGCTGGAACTCCTCAACGCGGGCAGTATGGTGCTAGTCGTGTTTTGTGCCATCTTCCAGTATAAGTGCCTTTATGACTACTACCGCTCCTGTGATCCCAAGACCACGTTGCCCTTCTTTATTGTCAGCTTCTTCTCTAACATTCCCATGGGCGTATTTATGCTCCTTGACCGGAATAAGGATCTGGGCATGCCCGCGGGCACAGAGGAAGCGTGACGGCCACGCCGTAATGATAACCGTTGTGCTCGGGCGTGAATTATAATATACCGTGTCTATATAAACATTAAGGGGGTGTTTTTATGGCAGTTGCATCCAATGCAATTATGGTAATTTTTTGGATGGTTTACATGGTGGTGATCCTTGGGCTCAGTGGCTACACCTATGTTTTTCAGGCACTTGCGTTGCAAGCCGTGGCAAAACGTCGGCAGATCGAAAAGCCCTGGCTGGCCTGGGTGCCGGTGGGGAATTTGTGGATGCTGGGCTGCATCTCTGACCAGTATCAGTATGTGGTCAACGGTAAGGAACGGAATTTCCGCAAGCTGCTGCTGTGGCTGATGATCGGCATGTATATTGCGCTGGTGCCGTTGTATGGCTTGGAGATCATTGCCATTGCCATGGCAGAGGTCATGATAGAGGCAGCTATAGTGATGCTGGTCCTGATGGTCATCTTGGCTCTGATTATTTTGGCGGTGGCGGTGTTTGCTTCCGTGATCCAGTACATGGCTATTTACGACTACTATCGCTCCTGTGATCCGTCCAAGGCCGTGCTGTTCCTGATCCTGAGCATCGTTGTTACACCTGCGTTCCCAATCCTGTTTTTCCTTGTCCGCAACAAGGATCTGGGCATGCCTCCCAAGGCAGACGAAGCCGTTTCGGAATAAATTGAGAATGCCCTTAGGTCTTATGGCCTAAGGGCATTGCTTATTTTCCAAACAGTGGTCGGGCGACTTTTTTGTATAGCAGCAGGGTCAGCGCCGATACGGCGATTCCTTTTATACAATTGAGCGGTGCCACGGCAAAGAGTACCAGGGTGGAAACGGAGTTGATGTTCCGGTTGATGGCGCTGCCCATTCCCACAATGGTGTCCAGGGACAGACCGAACAGCTCCGAGAATTTCGGCAGCAGATAGATGGCGTTGAAGGCACTGCCAAAAACCGTCAGCACGAATGTGCCTGTGATCAGGCCCAGCAGCGCGCTGGTCCGGGATTTTTTTGTGTGGTAGATGATCACTGCGGGCAGCAGCAGAGAGCACCCTACGGCAAAGTTTGCAAAGTCCCCCACAAAGGCGGTGGAGGTGCCCTTAAATAGGAGCTTGAGCAGGATCTTCACAGCCTCACAGGCTATCGTTGCGGAGGGTCCCAGATAGAAGCCGCACAGCATTACCGGCACTTCGGAAAAGTCCAGCTTGTAAAACTCCGGTGCCAAAAACGGCAGGGAAAAATCAAAGATGTGAAGCACCGTCGCAATGGCGGCGCACACAGCGACAATGGTCAGTCGCCGGGCAGGGGAGACCTTGCGGGTGCCGGGAAGAAATCGCTCCGCCAGCTTTGCCAGCAAAACCAACGCCAAAATGATTGCGGCGCATATCCCGATGAATACGATATTTTCCTTCACCTGCAGCCAAAGCTCCGCTGACCGCTGTAGGAACTGCTCCATACTGCTCACCTCAAATAAAAAATACACCCAAGGTATAGAATACCCAGGGCGCAGACAAAACGGCATACCAATGCCGAAAAATCTCTTCTTCCATCCAGACTGTACTGTCGGTATCGGAATCACACCGATTCTGCGCACGCGCTCGCGGACTTTACCGCCGGTCGGGAATCACACCCTGCCCTGAAGAGCTATAAATTTATCTATAAGTTAGCACAACCGCCTGCTCTTGTCAAGGGCAAGCGGCTGTGTTAATATAATAGTATTCTACTGGGTAGCGGCGGTCGGTGCAGTGGAGGGTTCTATGGGTACCGTTTCCACGGTATCTGTGGCGTCCTGCTTGACCTTTTGGAATCCCTGGATCACGCCTTTTGCGGCGGTGTCGGTGATGTCGCCGCCGATGACCTGATTTTTGTAGACCAGCAGTGTGGCGTAGACCGGCTCGGTAGCATTGGGGAAGTTGTTGATCTTGTAGACATAGCGCATGACCTTTTTGCCGGCGTATTGGGTCAGATCATAGCCTTGGCTTTTTTGCAGGGCGTTGTAACGGTCGAGGACCTGTGTCTGTTCCTCGGGGATCAGCACCTGACCGGATTCGGTGGGCGAGGCATTGACATCCCAGCCAAGATCGTTCAGAAATTTGACCCGGGCATCGTTATCCGACACGGTGGGCGCGGCGGTCTGAACGCTGTCGTCGTTACCGCCCAG
The DNA here is from genome assembly GCA_045588045.1 of Faecousia sp. Classification (GTDB taxonomy): domain Bacteria; phylum Bacillota; class Clostridia; order Oscillospirales; family Oscillospiraceae; genus Faecousia. The sequence goes on along the minus strand of JAZNDJ010000037.1, from coordinate 33,663 downwards.
CAGCAGTACCAGCGCAAGAATGACGGCTGCTATGGCAACCAATATAATCAGTATTTTCTTAATGTTGACCTTCGTGGTCATAACAAACATATACGATCCCTCCTTGTGATGATTCGCATTACAGCTTATTCACCTGCCCGGAGGGATAGAACGGAGGCACAATGGAGCGATTGGACAAATTTCTGTGCGACTGCGGTGTGGGTACCCGCAGCCAGGTGAAGGCGATCTTAAAGACAGGTCGTGTTACCGTTGACGGCACAGTGATCCGGGATGGGAGCATGAAGCTCCTGCCTTCTGCCAAGGTCTGCCTGGACGGAGAATGTCTTGGAAAGGAAGATCGGCTGGTGGTCATGCTCAATAAGCCGGCCGGCTTTGTGACCGCTACGGAGGATGCCCGGGAGCGGACAGTCATGGAGCTTTTGCCCCCGGAGTACCGGGGCAGGGGACTAAAGCCTGTGGGCCGCCTGGATAAGGAAACAGAGGGTCTGCTTTTGTTTACCGATGACGGAGATCTGCTCCACCGGCTGATCAGCCCTAAAAAAGCGGTGGCGAAGGTTTACTATGCCCGCCATGAGGGGACAGCGACGGCTGAGGATGCTGCAGCATTTGCCCGGGGGCTAACGCTGCGTGACGGCACGGTCTGCCTGCCTGCACAGTTGGAACCCATCGGTCCGGGAGAAAGCCTGATCACCGTCTGCGAGGGGAAATATCACCAGGTGCGACGCATGATGGCAGCCTGCTCCATGCATGTGACTTACCTGGAGCGCAGGTCTGAGGGAGGCCTCGTTTTGGGCGATTTGCCTAGAGGAACGGTACGGAAACTGTCGGAATTGGAAATTTCTCTATTGGAGAAATGACGAAAGATTTTGCGGTTTTTTGCCGGAATCATGGCAAAAGACCGGTAAAAACAGAATCGGTTTTGGGAAAATGTATAAAAACGGAGGGGGATTTTGCAATAAAATGACAAAACCCACTTGCAAAATGTGCAAAATATGTATATAATAATGGTGCGATTTTGTGCGAAGTGTTTTTGTGCAATTTTCTAAGGAGGCATGAGAAATGTCCAACAGTGTTTTTCAAAGTGTAATTCTGCAGCTTAAGGATGTGGCTGACCGAACCTTCGGTGTCGTGGATACAGACGGCTGTGTGATCTCCTGCACGGATGTGACGTTGCTGGGTGAGCGTTGGCCGGATGCCGCGCTGAAGCTGGCGGGTTCTTTGGATACCGCAGTCACCTTCGGACAGAAGACCTTCCGTGCCATTGTCAGCAATGCCGGCGTCTTCGAGTATGCCGTGTTCTGCACCGGCGACGACGAATTGGCCAAGTCCTATTGCGGACTTGCCTACATAGCGCTTAACGATGCCAAGGTCTTTTACGAGGAGAAACATGACCGGGGCACCTTTGTCAAAAACATTATTATGGATAACATCCTGCCCGGCGACATCTATATCCGGGCCAAGGAGCTGCACTTTGCCACCGATGCGCCCCGTGCGGTGTTTTTGGTCCGTCAGCTTGGCCACGGCGACGTAGCTACCGTGGATGTGCTTTCCGGGATGTTCCCGGATAAGCTGCAGGATTTTGTGATCAGCATCAACGAGACGGATATTGCCGTTGTCAAGCAGCTTCCTGCCGGCACAGAGGCAGAGGACCTGGAAAAGCTGGCCCAGTCTATGGAGACCATCCTGAAGAACGAGCTGTTTATCAGGCCTGTCATCGGTATCGGCACCATCGTATCCCACCTGCGGGAGCTGGCTGACGCCTACAAGGAGGCCCAGACAGCCATCGATGTGGGCAAGGTCTTTGACACGGAAAAGAGCATCATCAACTATGAAAACCTGGGTATCGGCCGACTGATCTATCAGCTGCCCACCACCCTTTGCGAGATCTTCCTGAGCGAAGTGTTCAAGAAAAATTCCATTGACTCCCTGGATCAGGAGACCCTGTTCACGATCAACAAGTTCTTTGAGAACAACCTGAACGTCTCTGAAACCTCCCGTAAGCTTTTTGTCCACAGGAATACTTTGGTATACCGTCTGGAGAAGATCAAGAAGCTTACCGGCCTGGATCTGCGTCAGTTTGACCATGCCATCGTATTCAAGGTGGCACTGATGGTCCGCAAGTATTTGTCCTCCCGGGAGAGCCGCTGAGCCTTCCAGCTGGGCCGCACATCTGTGCGGCCCGCTTTGTGCGTAATTAGCTGTTGAAACTTGGCGTTTTCTGCGCAGACCCACCAATCTTTGGTAATATTGCCAAGGTTTATTTTGTCCATGCGTATTGACATCGGGTTTACAATATGTTACAATTTGGTTACATGATTATTGTTGCGAAAAAATTGCCACATTCCATGCAAAACTGACAAGCAGCCAATTTTTCGCGGAATTCTGTATAGTTTGGAGTAAAGATTTATGATCGAATTTAATGAAGTGGTCAAGTCCTATACAGAAGGCAACCATGCACTTCGCGGCGTATCGATGCAGATCGAGGACGGCGAGTTTGTGTTTTTGGTCGGCCCTTCCGGATCCGGCAAGTCCACCATCATAAAGCTGATCACCGGTGAGCTGAAGCCCACCAGCGGAACGGTCCATGTCAATGGTTATTCCCTGGAGCGGATCCGCAAGCGGGAGGTCCCATACCTGCGCCGTACCGTCGGTGTGGTGTTCCAGGATTTCCGCCTGATCACCAATAAAACTGTCTATGAAAATGTGGCCTTTGCTATGCGGGCCATCGGTGCCGGGGACTCGGAGATCCGGGAACGGGTGCCTTATATTTTGGAACTGGTCGGATTGGAGACCAAGGAGCACCGCCATCCCAACGAGCTTTCCGGCGGTGAGCAGCAGCGTCTGGCCATCGCCCGCGCATTGGTCAATAACCCCTCTACCATCATTGCGGACGAGCCTACCGGCAACCTGGACCCGGAGCGGTCTTTGGAGATCATGAGCCTGCTGCAGGAGATCAACCGGCTTGGAACCACTATGTTGGTGGTGACCCACCAGATGGACCTTGTGGAGCAGTTTGGCAACCGAGTCATCGCCATCAATGAGGGTCTGGTGGTCAGAGACAGCGGTAACACTATGGAAGGATACAGCGACTATGAAGATCAATAATCTGAGCTATCTGCTCAAAGAAGGCTTCCGGGGCATCTTCCGCCACGGCTTCATGTCCTTTGCCGCCGTGTGTGTTACGGTCGCCTGCCTGCTGATCGTGGGCAGCTTTTCGATCCTGGTGTACAATGTCAACATCATGGTGGAAGAAATGAACAAGACCAACGAGATCTTGGTCTACATAGATGATACCCTGAACGAAGCGGAAGCCCACAGTGTGGGAACGGAGATCAACCAGATCGGCAACGTTCTCAATGCCGAGTTTGTCACCAGAGAGGAAGCACTGGAGGATTTCATTGCCGACCATGAGGGCGACGATGCCTTCTCCGGTGTAGAGGCGGAGGATCTGCGCCACCGCTTTGTTGTGACCTTGTCCGACAACACCAAGATGGAGGATACCGTTGAGCGGATCGAGGCCATCTCCGGTGTGGGCGACGTTACCGCCTCCTATGAGTTGGCGGAGGGCTTCACGACACTGCAGAATGTGCTGCACATCGCCTCCATCGCGGTTATTTCTGTGCTGCTGGTGGTCAGCCTCTTGATCATCTCCAACACCGTCAAGCTGGCCATGTATGACCGCCGGGATGAGATCGCCATTATGAAGATGGTGGGTGCCACCAACGGATTCATCCGGTTGCCCTTTGTTGTGGAGGGCTTTACCCTCGGCATGATCGGTGCGATTCTTGCCTTCGGTATCGAATGGCTGATGTACGATATGCTGGTGCTGCGGCTTGAAGCCGTGGATACCTTGAAGCTGTTCAGCTTTGTGCCCTTTACCCAGTTGTTGCTGCCGATGATCATCACATTTGCCGCAGCAGGTATGTTTGTAGGTATTGTTGGTAGCTGGACTTCCATCCGGAAGTTTATGGACGTGTAAAGGAGTTTATAATGAAGAACAGAAAACTGCTTATTTCTATTATGGCCGCGTTTCTTGCGTTGGTCATGATCTTGGGCCTGGTCATCGGCGCGATTCCCCAGGTAGCAGACGCAGCAAGCCTCAGCTCCCTGGAGCAGCAGCTGGCTGAGCTGAAGGATCAGAAGGCTGAGATCAATAAGGAGATCGCATCCCTGGAGGGAAAGGTTTCCGACAATGCCAGTAAGATGGAAAAGGTCGTTGCACAGAAGAACGCCATCGATCAGGAGATCTTCATGATCTATCAGAAGATCGAGGTCATCAACGAACAGATCACCACCTATGGTGTTCTGATCGGCGAGAAGCAAAAGGAGCTGGAGGACGCAGAAGCCCGCCTGGCTGAGCTGAACCGGCAGAACAAAGAGCGCATCCGCGCCATGGAAGAAAACGGACAGATCTCCTACTGGTCTGTGCTGTTCAAGGCTAACAGCTTTACAGACCTGCTGGACCGGATCAATATGATCAACGAGATCGCTGCATCCGATAAACGGCGCATGGACGAGCTGAATGAGGCCGCGGAAGCTGTCAGAGTGGCAAAGAAAGAGCTCCAGGAAGAAGTGACAGCCCTGGAAGAGACCAAGGCAGAGCTGACAGAATCCGAAGCGGAGCTTGAGAAGAAGCGGGTCCAGGCGGAAAGACTTCTGTCTGATCTGATCGCCACCGGCGCGGAGTACCAGGCATTGATCGATGCCGCGGAAGAAGAGGTCGGCAAGATCGGCGCGGAGATCAGCTCCGTTCAGAAGGAATATAACGCCGAGAAGTACGACCAGTGGTTGTCCACTTCGGTACCGCCCAGCGCATCCTCCGGTAGTTCCAGCAGCGGTTCCAGCAGCTCCGGCAGTGGTACGACCAACAATGCACCCAGCAGCTCCGGCTGGCTGGTGCCCTGTAATTACACCAAGTTCACCAGTCCCTACGGCTGGCGGATCCACCCTGTCTACGGTACCCGGAAGTTCCACTACGGCGTTGACCTGGCCGCCCCCAGAGGCACACCCATCAAGGCCAGCCGTGCAGGCACAGTGTCAGCAGCAAGCTACAGCTCCGGTGCTGGCTACTACGTTAACGTGAATCACGGTGACGGCTTCGTCAGCCAGTATTACCACATGACCCACTACATCGTTAAGGCCGGTCAGAAGGTTTCGGCCGGACAGGTTATTGGCTATGTGGGCTCTACCGGCGCATCTACCGGCAACCACCTGCACTTTGGTATCACATACAATGGCAGCTATGTAAATCCTGCTAAATACATCAATATCTGACACATATCCCACAGCCTTTCGGGGCTGTGGGAAATGTTCTATTCTTGAGGTGACCCTATGGATCGGAAAAACAATTGGACACCTGTGCTTCGTGCTCTGTCCTACTTTTTGGTGGCGGTGCTGGCAGCCGCCGCCAGCTTTGTTATATTGAGAAATCTTGACGCGAACCAACCCAAACTGGTGGAGCTTGAGAATGTAATTAAAGAGAAATTCATTGGCGAAGTGGACGCCGCCGCTATCGAGGATGCCGCGGCTGCGGCGATGGTGGATGCCTTAGGCAACCGCTGGAGCTACTATATCCCGGCATCGGAATATGGGGCGTATATGGAGAACCAGAACAATGCCTATGAGGGCATTGGTATTACCATTTCTGCCCGGGAGGACAAGACAGGGTATGATATTCTGAAGGTGGAGCCTGACAGCGGCGCAGAGGCTGCCGGCATCCAGGTCGGAGATATCCTGACCCATATCGGGCAGCAGGAGGTCAGTAAGATCTCGGTCAGCGAGGCAAAAACCATGATCCAGGGCGCAGTCGGAACGACAGTCCGGCTTTCAATCCTCCGGAACACAGAGACACTGCAGATGGATGTAGAGCGCAGAGAGCTCCGGGTGACCGTTGCCACCGGCCAAATGCTGGAGGATGGGATCGGCCTTGTGACTGTCGAAAACTTTAATGAGCGGTGCGCCGAGGAGACCATCGCTGTGATCGAACAGCTTTTGGAGCAGGATGTGAAGGCGCTGATCTTTGACGTGCGCTTCAATCCCGGTGGCTACAAGGAAGAGCTTGTGGAACTGCTGGATTATTTGCTGCCGGAAGGTGACCTGTTCCGCAGCACCTACTATTCCGGAAAAGAAACTGTGGACACATCCGATGCGCAGTGCCTGGAAATGCCCATGGCTGTTCTGATCAACGATTCCAGCTATTCCGCAGCGGAATTCTTTGCTGCGGCCCTGTCGGAGTATGATTGGGCGGTCCTGGTTGGGCAGGCGACCACCGGAAAAAGCCATTTCCAGAATGCTATTCTGTTAAGCGACGGCTCTGCCGTCAACCTGTCCGTAGGGGAGTATTTTACCCCCAAGGGTGTCAGCCTTGCCGATGTGGGGGGATTGAAACCGGATGTGGCGGTGGATGTGGACAAGGAGACTTACAGTGCCATTTATTACGACCAGCTTTCCTGGGAGGATGACCCCCAGATCAAAGCGGCGGTGGAGGCACTAAAAAACGGGAAATAGGCCAAAACCGTGCTTGACGAAAGCAGCTAATTCCACTATAATGTACCAAGATATTGAAATTTTTCATTCAGAAAGGAATTTGTGTTATGGCAAAGGAATTTAAGATCACCAGTTTGCGTCTTGCAGAGCTGGAAAAGGAACTGAATTATCTCAAAACTACCCGTGAGCGTGAGATCGCTGCCATGATCGCCGAAGCACGTTCCTACGGCGACTTGTCCGAAAACTCCGAGTACGATGCCGCCAAGAACGAGCAGGCAAAGCTCTACGGCCGCATTGCAGAGATCGAGGATATTCTCTCCCACGCCGTTATCATCGAGGACGAAAACGAGCTGTCCGGTCGGGTTGGACTGGGCTGCACCGTTTTGGTGAAGGACCTTGCAACCGGTGCGGAGACGGAGTACCGCATCACCGGCTCCCAGGAGGCAAACCCCATGGAGAATAAGCTTTCTGATGATTCTCCCTTTGGCCGCGCCATCGTTGGCAAGTCTGCCGGCGAGACCTTTACCGTCAATGCTCCCTCCGGCTCCTACGAGATGCAGGTTCTGAACATCTCCCGGGAGGGCTAAGCAATGGCAAAGTTTGTTCCCCAGGCAGAGCTGCCTGTATCTGAACAAGCGCAGATCCGCCGCGAGAAGCTGGCGGCCCTGCAGGCCGAGGGCAAGGACCCCTTCCTGCAGACAAAGTTTGCGTTTGATGCCGATTCTGCTGCCATCAAGGCCGATTACGAAGGATTTGAGGGCAAAACCGTCCGCCTGGCTGGCCGTCTGATGTCCAAGCGCGGCATGGGAAAGGTGTCCTTCTGCGACCTGCAGGACAGCACCGGCCGCATTCAGCTGTTCGTCAAGATCGACGAGCTGGGTGAGGAGGCCTTTGGCTATTTCAAGAAGTACGATATTGGTGATATCGTCGGTGTTTCCGGTGAGGTCTTTAAGACCAAGACCGAGGAGATCTCCGTCCGGGCCAAGGAAGTGACCCTGCTGTCCAAGTCCCTGCTGCCCCTGCCGGAGAAGTTCCACGGCCTGACCGATAAGGAGATCCGCTTCCGCCAGCGCTATGTGGATCTGATGGTGAATCCCGAGGTCAAGCGCAACTTTGTGATCCGTTCCCAGTTCATTAAGTTTATGCGCAATTACCTGGACAATATGGGCTATATTGAGGTGGAGACCCCGGTGCTGAATACCATCGCCGGCGGCGCATCTGCCCGCCCCTTCATCACCCACCATAACACCCTGGATATCGACATGTATATGCGTATCGCCACCGAGCTGCCGCTGAAGCGGCTGATCATCGGCGGCATGGACCGTGTGTACGAGATCGGCCGTATTTTCCGCAATGAGGGCATGGATCCCAAGCATAACCCGGAGTTCACCTCTGTGGAGCTGTACCAGGCCTATGCCGATTTCCATGACATGATGGACATTGCCGAGGGTATTATTTCCGGCGCAGCCAAGGAAATTCTGGGTACTTACCAGGTCCAGTGGATGGGCGAGGACATTGATCTGACCCCCGGCTGGCGTCGCATGACCATGGTCGAGGCTGTCAAGGAGTATGTGGGCATCGACTTTGGTGCCATTACCGACGATGCGGAGGCTGTAGCCGCTGCCAAAGCCAAGGGCGTGGAGCTGGCCGATGCCGCGGAGAAGACTTGGGGCAACGCCCTGTATGCCTGCTTCGACCAGAAGGTGGAGGAGCATTTGGTGCAGCCCACCTTTATCACCATGTATCCCGTTGAGGTCAGCCCCCTGACCAAGCGCAGCCCGGAAGACCCCCGGCTTACAGAGCGTTTCGAAGCATTTATTTGCCGCAGTGAAATGGGCAACGCCTATTCCGAGCTGAACGATCCCATTGACCAGCGCGCCCGCTTTATGAAGCAGGTGGAGCAGCGGGAGCGTGGCGACGATGAGACCGAAATGCTGGACGAGGATTTCCTCAATGCCATGGAGTACGGCATGCCTCCCACAGGCGGCATGGGCATCGGTATCGACCGTTGTGTCATGCTGCTCACCGGCGCCGACACCATCCGCGAGGTCATCCTGTTCCCCACAATGAAACCTCTGGACTGACAAATTTCGGAAAAACCCAGTAGTTATGCGGGTTTTCGGTGGATTGGCACCTAAAAAACCACGCTACTATGCCAACTACTACGCCAATTTTCACAAGAGATTTGCAGGGAAAAGTCACTATGATAGACTAAAGAGCAAGCGCCGTGCATTTTGCACGGCGCTTGCATCATACATAACGAAAATCTATTGAAACGAATATGTCAAAAGGACGGTAACCTTTTTGGTCACCGTCCTTTGCATTTATCAGTTCGTCTTATATTTGTCCATTTCAAGCAAGATCTTGTAGAGTTGCTCTTGCTCATCCTTTGATTTGGCAGACAGGAACTCATAACAAGCAAGAGGAATGCTCTTTTCACCGTCATCCTGTTCGCCTAATTTTTCAAATAGCTTTGAAAGAGAAATACTGAGCGCAGCGGCAATCCGTTCAATGCTTTCAAGCGTTGCGTTCTTTTCACCACGCTCAAGCTGACCGATATAAGTCGGATGACAACCGGAAAGCTCAGCCAACTTCTCTTGACTTAATCCGTTTTGCGTTCTGTAATTTCTGATACGCTGTCCAACAGCTTTTGCAATATCGCTCATAGTTTTAGCCCATCCTTTTATGCACTATAAATAGTCTATAAGTATTGAAATAAATATTCCACAGACTATTGATATTGTTTCCTAAATGCGCTATACTATAAATATCTGCTATAAGAAAATCTGTGCTCATAGTCATTGTTGCACAGCTTTTCGATGAATTATGGTTCTGAATGACCGCTATACACACGCATGATGAGATAGCTGAGTCATTGGAATAGCCCACCGGACGCAAACGGTTCGGTGGGCGTTTTAATAAGGAGCGAGATATGAGGATTTATTCTGTGGCGTTTTTTGGTCACCGATATGTAGACAATATAATGAAAGTAGAGGATCTTCTGGAAGAGCAGATTCGGAAACTTATTAACGAAAATGAGTATGTAGATTTTTTGGTTGGACGTAACGGGGACTTCGACCAATGCGTATCTTCCTTAGTGCTTCGCGTACGAAAAAATTATAGGGAAGATAACAGTGCCCTTGTGTTGGTGCTGCCATACCCTACGGCTGAGTATCTTAATAACGAAAATTACTTTCACGACTATTACACCGACGTCGAGATCTCTCACGCCGCATCTGTAGCACATCCGAAATCCGCCATCCAAATTCGCAATCGTGAAATGGTTGACCGCGCCGATCTTATTATTTGCTATATTGAGCACGAAAAAGGCGGTGCCTGGAAAGCTGTTCAATATGCTAAAAAGAAAGGAATAACCGTTGTAAACCTATATGAATACAGCTAAGGGGTGCATGTTGAACTTTTTGCGTGTTTTATGACCGCCCCGGGGAGAATCCGATCCGGGTGTATCTGAATAATGGCCGGATGCCTGTTCCGGTCAGCGCAGAGGTGCTGTTTGCCTACAAATACTAGAACAACACGTTGCTTCCCGGCGGTGCGCTGATCTGCCGGACTGCCGTCTAAGCGGATAGAACGTAACGCGATCGGTGACAAAAGAGAAAAGGTTTGCATATCTATGAGGTATGCAGGCCTTTCTTTTTTGTCATATAAGATTGATTTTTTGCGCTCAAGTGCTATAATGGCATGGATGTGCACACATAAAGGGGTAGAGGAAATGATCTATAATACCATTCTGGATGCCATGGGCAATACGCCCATCATCCGGCTTAACCATATAGCAGATGAAAAGGGCGCACAGGTGCTGGTGAAATTTGAGGGCCTGAATGTAGGCGGCTCCATCAAGACCCGCACGGCCTTTAATATGATCGATGATGCGGAGAAACGGGGGCTGATCGGACCGGATACGGTGATCGTGGAGCCTACCAGCGGCAATCAGGGCATCGGCCTTGCCCTTGTGGGTGCAGTCAAGGGCTATGCAGTCAAGATCATTATGCCCGACTCCGTCAGCGAGGAACGCAGAAAACTGGTAGCCCATTACGGCGCTGAGGTCATCCTGGTCCATGACAGCGGCAATATCGGCCTTTGCATTGAGGAATGCATTGCCCTGGCAATGAAGATGCGGCAGGAGAACCCCAAGGTTTTTGTGCCCCAGCAGTTTGAGAATCCTGCCAATCCGGCGGTCCAACGCAGCCACACGGCGGTAGAGATCCTGGAACAGGTGGATGGCCCCATCCATGGCTTCTGCTCCGGCATCGGCACCGGCGGTACCATCACCGGCATTGGTGAGGTGCTCAAAGCGCACAATCCGGATATGACCATTTGGGCGGTAGAGCCGGAAAATGCGGCGATCCTGTCCGGTGGCTCCATCGGCACCCATGTGCAGATGGGCATTGGCGACGGACTGATCCCGCCGATCCTGAATCAGCAGATCATCGATGACGTGTGCATCATCACCGATGAGGAAGCCCTCCAGACATCCAAGGATCTGGCAAGCCGGGAAGGTATCCTGTGCGGCATCAGCAGCGGCACCAATGTGGCGGCTGCCATCAAGCTGGCTAAGAAGCTGGGTAAGGGCAAAACGGTGGTCACAGTCCTACCGGACACTGCTGAACGCTACTTCTCCACGCCCCTGTTTGAAGAATAATTTCCACCCGGCTGCCCTGCAGCCGGGTTTTCAAAAAAATAACCCCCCAGGGGGCTTCAATATGCTAAAGCGGCGGTGTACAATAACGGCAAAGAAACCAAAAGGAGACCTGATATCAATGAAAATGTCCCACATTAAGCGGCTTAGTGTCACCGCCCTGTGTATCGCCCTTTGCTATGTGCTGCCGGTCACCTTCCATGCCATTGGCCTGGGCGGTGTTCTGTCCCCGATGCATATTCCCGTGCTCCTGTGCGGTTTGGTCTGCGGTGGCGGTTACGGTGTTGTTTGCGGCATCGTCGGCCCGATCCTGTCCAGCCTTTTGAGTGCTATGCCTCCTGCACTGATGCTGGTGCGGATGATCCCGGAGCTGGCTGTCTACGGTTTGGCAGGTGGCCTTGCCATGCGGTATATCCGCTGCGGTCATACACTGGGTGACAGCTACATCAGCCTTGCCATCGCCATGATCGCAGGTCGTATCGTGGGAGGTATCGCCACAGCCATCTTCTATGCGGTCACCTCCGGCGTGTACTCCTTTGCAATGTGGGCAGCAGGTTATTTTGCGGAGAGCCTGCCGGGCATCGTTGCCCACCTGATCCTGATCCCGATTTTGGTATTTACTCTGGAAAAGGCAAAGCTGATGCCTCCCCGGTATGTAAAGGCGGCTAAGTGATCTATGGAAAAGAAAATCATAGCGGATTTTTTTGACAAGTGCGCCCCCTGGTGGGATGATGACATGATCCGGGATGAGGACGTGATCACCGCCATCATGACCGGTGCAGGCATCCGGGCGGGTGTCCATGTGCTGGATGTTGCCTGCGGTACCGGTGTGCTGTTCCCGGATTATTTGAAGCGTGGGGCGGCTTCTGTTACCGGCATCGACATTTCTCCCAAAATGGCGCAGATCGCCGCAGAGAAATTCCCTCAGGTCAAGGTGATCTGCGGTGATGTGGAGCAGACGGAATTCGATCGGCAGTTTGACTGCATCATGGTCTACAACGCCTTTCCCCACTTTCCTGATCCGGAAAAACTGGTGGAGAACCTGGCGAAGCTGGTAGCACCCGGCGGCAGGCTGTCTGTGGCCCACGGCATGAGCCGGGAGGCCTTGACCAGCCACCATGCCGGCAGAGCCAGTGAAGTATCCATCGACTTACTCCATGAGCGGGAGCTGGCGGCGATCTTCAGCCGGTGGTTTGATGTGGATGTGATCATCTCCACCGACCGGATGTACCAGGTGGCCGGTGTTCGCCGAACAGGACAGGCGCACAGTCATCCCCATGCCCATGAGCACGATCATGTCTCCGAAAACACGTCTCTGGAGGAGACCCTTGCACTGATGAAATACATGGTGGATCATAATGCGGCCCATGCGGAGGAGCTTGTGGCGCTGGCCATGGAGCTGGATGCCACCGGAAGGCACAGTGCCTACGGCAGGATCATGGATGCGGTTGCAAACTATGATGTGGGCAACACCACCCTTGCTGCCGTTTTGGATGACCTGAAAAATAATATGCCAGAGGTTTGAAATGATAAAAGAATGGTAGACACGAAAGTGCCTACCTTTCTTTTGTCACTTTACTGGCATCGCCATAGTCCGTTTGCTTATTGTATGAAATACAGCAGCAGTGTCAGTGCCAGCAGATCGGCACTGCCGCCGGGAGAAAGATTCCGTGCGATAAACTGTCGGTCCAGCTCCGCGATGACATCCTTGCCGGGAAAGGGGTCCTCTGCCAGCAGAGCGGCGATCTGTGTCTTTACCTGCAGTTGGGCATCGCGGTCGCTGCGGCTGATGAGATTCGTGTCGTCCGTTGCCGCGATCAAATGCAGTAAGGTGATGGCGGCAGAATCGTTCAAGGAAAGTCCTTTTTCCAAAGCCTTATGCAAAACAGGCAGACCCACATCCTGCACAGCAGGGAATCCGGCTTCTGCCTGGCCCCGGACACCGGTAAGCCCGTGTTGCGCGTAGATCCGCTCACCGGAGGTTTTTGCAGTCTGGGCGGTAACACCGGAAAAGTCAAGCTCCACAACACCTACGGCCATGGCTGCACATTCTGCAAGCAAGGTCTCCGGCTGCCACAGGTCAGGGGAAAGCCGCCCCATAGCGGCACACAAAAGACCCAGGCTGAAGATCGCGCCCCTGTGGGTGTTGACCCCATGGGTCGCCTTAAACATTGTATCTTCTGCGTCCAGGCCCAGAGGGCGGATCTGTCGGAAGGTCTCCTGCGGGTCCAAATCTCTGGTCAGAAAACCCCGCTCGGCCACAGCGCAGAAGTAAGGCCGCAGAGCATTGGCGCTGGCAAAGAAATGCCGCAGATCCATATCCTTATGGGCACCGGTGTTGTTACCGTCTACAAGGCCGGGCTTTGGCGTGGTGGAGACCTCCTGGATCAGAGCAAAGTAGGCTCTGGTGGCGATGTATTCTGCCACCCACTGCCGCGCGGCCAGATACAGCAGGAAGCCGGTGCGGTCCTGCAGTTGCTCCAGGCTGTGGGTGCGCCGACTGGCGCATACCATGGCATCCTGCTCACATAGCAGGCATTTTCTTTTGGGAAAGCCCAGCTCCTCGCGGTTGATCTTCTCGCCGTCTGCCGTCAGTACATCCATGTCGAACAGCCGTCCGATGGGCTCGATCTCCTCCAAATCAATGGCCAGCCGCTTCAAATCCCTCGGGGGCACATCCACCGCATAGAATGCCTCGCATCCGGTGTGGGAGATGCATAGCTCGCGGTGAAGCACATTTCGGCCTTTCAGAGCATCCTTCAGCAGCCAGTTGCCAAGGTAAAAGCCTGTGACAATATCTCGGCTGCATTTTTCCGGCCCGGGTATGTTCATGGTAAAGCACAACAGCGGCTGCCGATATTGGGCCAAAAGTGCCTTTTGCTTTGCTGCCCGCTTTTCCCGGGCGTCCAAAATATCCTGTAAGCTTGCGTCCATATTACTCCCAACCGGGCATTTGACGGCGGTCGTCCACTTTTTGGAGCAGTTCGTCCGCTTTTTCGCCTACACAGCCAACCAGCATATACCGACGCTTGAACCGGTCGTAAATGAGATGGTCCAGCAGCTGGAAATTCTCGATCTGTCCGGTGCGGTGCACGTGGACCCGGGGGCCGTCGCAGATCTGTACGCTGTCGCCAATGCTGATGTGGTGATCGTCCACGTAAGTCACAGGCAGATCCTGGGCAATGACAGCCTTTACCTTCTGCTCCAGCTTGGCAATGTCAATATTAGGTGCTGTTTCCGGGAACGTGATAATAAAGCCATGACGCAGATCAGAGTGGCCGCAGCGCTCGTTGTCCTCGTCGGAAATAAACATACCGCAGATATCCTCGGCAGTGTGGGCCATAAGTCGGTAGGGCAGGGAGGAGTAAACGGCCTCCCTGATCTCATCTGGCTCAGGTCCGAAGATTCTGGGCCGTGCAACCAGCACCTGCTCGCCTACACCGATCAGCAGATTGGCATTGGAGCCCAGGAAGGGATAGATCAGATCAAAATGCTCCACCACCACACGGCGACCCTTATTAAGAGCTTCGGAGATGGCATCGGCCAGTTCCGTCATTTGGGTGAAGCCGTTTTCAAAGCGGACATCCAGGTGGTAGGTGTGGGGGGAGAAGAATGCAAAACCCCGGTCCTGCTCCAGAATGGGCAGGGGACGTACATAGACACCGTTATCGTCATTGGTCAGCTCCAAGCCGGGGAACATGCCACGGATCAGTGCGCTTTTTCCGGAGCCGGCTTCGCCGATAATGCCGATCAGCTTATCGTTGGGATTCAGATACATCTGAGCCAGCTGCTGGCCCAAGTCCAACATGCGGTGTGCACCTCTGGGGGCGTAGTAGCTGCTCAGTAGATGGGTGGGTCTGCTTTTTGCCATAGTAAAACCTCCTATTTGATGTAGTCTTTTTCTATCAGATATTCGTATGTTGTGTGAGGTACCAGGTTTCTCAGCATCGCAAAGTTCCCGGCCGCCAAAGCGGCGCGCACTCCGCTGGCACTGACAGGAACCGCCTCCTGCTCCAAGCGGGGTATCTCATACAATTCGATCCCTTTTCCGGGCAAAAATTCCCGGAGGGCATCGTTGTACTGATTTGTCATAGGGGACAGGGGCTCTGTTCCCACATACCGCCGTGTAATGCCGAATTTCGGAACGTAGTACTTGCAGAAGACTTCTATATCTAGCAGACAGTGGATCTGCCCGGCATTTTCTCGATCCTTCAAAAAATAGGTGGGGAAGGTGGCGGAGGAGATCAGATAGGGGCCGGTGGGCAGCACCGTTACATTTTCAAGATCGGCTGTGCCTCGCTTGACCATCTCCAATCGGTCTGCGGCGGAGAAAAAGCTTTTATCCTCGGATAGAACAAATATGTACAGGCGGTCGCAGTCCTTCGCGGCCCGCTCGATCAAATAGCGGTGTCCTTTCGTAAAGGGGTTGCAGTTCATGACTGCTGCACCGACTGTACCGGAAGACACCGGTACAGGAAGGGTCTGCAAAAAGCCGTCTATTCCGTCCTTTTTGTTTTCCATCAGCAGAACGTCCCGGGTCTGGGCAATGGGGTAGAAGAACAGGGAGGAGAACATGTATTTGTTTTTTGGCTTTGTGTAAAGGAACAGATGACTGTATCCTTGGGAAAAAGCATCCTGCCGCAGATGGGTCAGTACAGTGCCGGTCAGACCCTCGCCCTGACGGACATCGTCCACAGCAATGCACTTGAGCAGATTGTCCTGCCGGGAGCCGGTGGCGATCAAACTGTCTGCGTCCCATACCAGGACCGTGCGGGTCACACTTTCATCCGCTTCCAAACCGGCGCGGGCCAAAAAATCCTGCCAAATTAGCTTTTTGGGGCCTTGCAGAGGGCCAGTTAATTCGATGTCCATAGCGGCATTCCTTTCCGGGTAGCACATTACAATTCCATTATACATAATAATGGAAAACTTGCAAACAAAATATTAAAATAACCATTGCAATATGGGGAATGTTGGGTTAAAATATATTCAGTGTGCTTATATCGAAATACTGCGAAAGGGGCTATACATAATGGAAATCATCACAAGCGCATCTGCCGGCACTATGGAATCCAGCGATGCGTATGTAGAGATCGAGCCTG
This sequence comes from Faecousia sp., assembly GCA_045588045.1. Classification (GTDB taxonomy): domain Bacteria; phylum Bacillota; class Clostridia; order Oscillospirales; family Oscillospiraceae; genus Faecousia. Next base: position 17,415 of record JAZNDJ010000037.1, on the reverse strand, counting down.
CAGAAAGCCTGCAGATCCAGCTTGAGTCCGTGGTTCAGGAACAGTTTGGCGAAGATATCCGTGCAGTGGTCGGCCAGGTGCTGGCTGAAAACGGCGTGGAAAAGGCCAACGTCCGTGTGATCGACCGGGGCGCTTTGGACTGTGTTATCCGTGCCAGAGTGGAGACCGCGATCATTCGGGGAAAGGGGGAGAGCTGATGCGCCGCAGTATGCTTTTTCTTCCGGGCAATACGCCCAATATGCTGATCAACGGAAGTTGCCTGGGTGCAGATGCCGTGATCTTTGACCTGGAAGATGCCGTATCCCCTGCAGAGAAGGATGCAGCCCGGATCCTGGTGCGCAACACCATGCGCTATATGGATTTCAAGGGCTGTGAGATCATCGTCCGTATCAATTCCATTGATACCCCTTATTGGAAAAAAGACATTGCCGCCATCATGCCGGAAAAGCCGGGGCTGATTCTGCTGCCCAAGACCGGCAGCGAGCAGGATGTTCTGGATGCGGATGCCTATATCAGCGAAGTGGAGCAGAGCCTGGGCATGGAGCCTAACACCGTCGGCTTGATGCCTCTGATCGAGACGGCTATGGGTGTTGAGAATGCTTATCGGATCGCCTCTGCCACCAAGCGCGTAAAGGCATTGTTCCTGGGCGCTGAGGACTTGACTGCAGATCTGCAGTGCAAGCGCACCAAGGAAGGCAGGGAGATCGAGTATGCCCGTACCCGCCTGGTGGTGGCAGCCCGCGCAGCCGGTGTGGAGGTCTATGATACCCCCTTCACCGATGTCAACGACGACGAGGGCATCGTTAAGGATGCAACCTATGCCAAAGCCCTTGGTTTTACCGGTAAGGCATCCATCTCTCCGCGTCATGTGGAGGTTATCAATGCTGTGTTCAGCCCCACCCAAAAGGATGTGGACTATGCCTATGAGGTCATGGAGGCCATTGCTCTTGCGGAATCCCAGGGCAGGGGTGCTATTGCCCTCCACGGCAAAATGATCGATGCGCCCATTGTGGCAAGAGCCCGGCAGACCATTGCTATGGCGGAAGCCTTGGGCATGGGAAGGGGGAACTGAAATGAGTAAGGTTGTCAATTCCATCAAGGAAGTCATCCAGCTTGCCGGCCTTCGGGACGGTATGACCGTTTCCTTCCACCACCATCTGCGTAATGGCGACTTTGTGCTGAACATGGTCATGGATGAGATCGCAGCGCAGGGCTTTAAGGATATCAACGTTAATGCATCGTCTCTGTTTGATGTCCATGTGCCGCTTTTGGAGCATATTGAAAATCATGTGGTCACCGGCATCGCTGCCGACTACATCGCCTCCAGTCTCGGCCGGGCTATTTCCCAGGGAATCATGGAAAAGCCGGTCCAGTTCCGTACCCACGGCGGCCGCCCCAGCGATATCAGTCTGGGCCGGACACCCATCGACGTGGCGTTTATCGCCGCGCCAACCTCGGACCCCATGGGCAACTGCTCCGGTAAGTACGGCCCCTCTGCCTGCGGCAGCTTGGGCTATGCTTATGCCGATGCTATGTATGCCAAAAAGGTGGTCATCATCACTGATAATTTGGTGCCGTACCCGCTGCAGGATTTCTCCATTTCCGAGGATTGGGTGGATTACGTTGTACCTGTGGAGGCAATCGGCAATCCAAAGGGTATCGTTTCCGGTACGACTCAGATCACCCGGGATCCTGTGGGACTGGTCATGGCCTCCCATGCGGCACAGGTCATTGCCCACTCCGGACTTTTGAAGGACGGTTTCTCCTTCCAGACCGGCGCCGGCGGTGCATCACTGGCCGCTGCCAAATTCCTGAAGGACATCATGCTGGAAAAGGGCATCCAGGGCAGCTTCGGCCTTGGCGGCATCACCGGATATCTGGTGGACATGCTTCACGCCGGCTGTTTCCGCAACCTGATGGACGTACAGTGCTTTGACCTGAAGGCTGTGGAGTCCATCCGGACAGACCCCCGCCATCAAGAGATCTCCGCTATGCAGTATGCAAGTCCCAGCAGCCGCAGCGCAGTTGTGGATAGCCTGGATGTTGTGATCCTGGGCGCTACGGAGATCGACACCGACTTCAACGTCAATGTACATACTGACTCCAATGGCTATATCATGGGCGGCTCCGGCGGACACAGCGATACCGCAGCCGGCGCAAAGCTGAGCATGATCATTGCGCCCATGTTCCGGGCCAGACTTCCCATCGTCACAGACCGAGTGACTTGCATTTCCACACCGGGCAAGGATATCGATGTGCTGGTTACCCAGGGTGGCATCGCAGTCAATCCCAAAAATGCGGAGCTGACCCAGCGCCTGATCGCCGCCGGCCTGCCGGTGATCGATATCCATGAGCTGAAGGAGAAAACCGAGCGGATCACCGGTACACCCAGAAAGCTTCCCAAGGGCGATCGTGTGGTTGCTGATGTGATCAGCCGTGACGGCCAGCTTTTGGATCAGATCTACAACGTGCCCCAAAAATAAATGTGAATAACGGCCGGTGGCCGTCGAATAAGGAGGAAAAATCATGAGAGAAATTTCCGCACAGAAGATCACCGAGGTGGTCAGAAAGCTGTGCATCAATGCTAACTGCTATCTGCCTCAGGATGTGAAGGAGCGCATCGAGAGCTGCCATGCCGCAGAGCCCTGGCCCCAGGCCCGGGAGATCCTGGAGCGGATCATGGAGAACTATAAGATCGCAGAGGAAGGCGACCGCCCCATCTGCCAGGATACCGGCCTTGCCTGTGTCTTTGTGAAGATCGGCCAGGAGGTCCATGTGGATGGCGATCTGGCAGAAGCGATCCACGAGGGTGTCCGTCAGGGCTATATCGATGGCTACCTGCGTAAGAGCGTCGTCCGGGATCCTCTGGACCGTGTCAACACCGGCGACAATACCCCTGCTATGATCTATTACGATATTGTTCCCGGCGATAAGCTGGAGATCACCGTTGCCCCCAAGGGCGCCGGCAGTGAGAATATGAGCCAGATCAAAATGCTCAAGCCCTCCGACGGTCTGCAGGGCGTCAAGGACTTTATCCTGTGGGCAGTGGAGAATGCTGGCCCCAACCCCTGTCCTCCCATTGTGGTGGGCGTTGGCGTTGGCGGCACCTTCGACAAGGCTGCATTCCTGGCAAAGAAGGCTTTGACCCGCGACCTGGGTGAGCATAACCCCGATCCTTTCTGGGCTGACCTTGAGAAGGAAATGCTGGAGAAGATCAACGAGCTGGGCATCGGCCCCCAGGGTCTGGGCGGCAAGACCACGGCTCTGAGCGTGAATATCGAGCAGTTCCCCACCCACATCGCAGCTCTGCCGGTTGCCATCAACATCAACTGCCACGTTGCAAGACATGAAACGGAGGTGCTCTAATATGCCTATTTCCATTACCACTCCTCTGACCCGCGAGAAGGTAAGAACTCTGAAGTCCGGCGACAGCTGTCTGATCACCGGCGTGATCTATACTGCCCGCGACGCAGCCCACAAGCGCCTGTGTGAACTGGTGGAGCAGGGCAAGGAACTGCCCTTTGACGCGAAGGACAGCATCATCTATTTCGTCGGCCCCACTCCCGCCCGTCCCGGTGAAGCCATTGGCTCGGCCGGTCCCACCACTTCCTACCGTATGGATGCATACAGCCCCACCATGATCGCCCAGGGTCAGACCGGCATGATCGGTAAGGGCAAGCGCAGCCCCGAGGTGGTTGCCGCTATGAAGGAGCACGGTGCCGTCTATTTCGGTGCCATCGGCGGTTGTGGCGCACTGTTGTCCAACTGCATCAAGAAGGCCGAGGTCGTTGCATACGATGACCTTGGTGCTGAAGCACTGCGCCGCCTGGAGGTGGTCGATTTCCCTGTGATCGTCATTATTGACAGCGAGGGCAACAACCTCTACGAGACCGGCCGTGCTGCCTATCTTGCTCAGAATAAGTAAAACCAGAAGTACCTGTGCGTTTTCTTAACGCACAGGTACTTGTGCTTGAAAGGAGGGGAAGGTTTGTGTTAATGCAAGGAACCTATGAATATGCAGTGCAACTGCGCAGACAGTTGCACCAGTATCCGGAGATCGGATTTGACCTGCCCAAGACCCTGGCGTTGGTACGCCGGGAATTGGATGCTATGGGCATTCCCTATACGGAGGAATATGGCAGAAGCAGCATCGTCGGCACCATCAATCCGGACTGTACAGGCTTCACCATCGGCTTGCGGGGCGATATGGATGCCTTGCCTGTCCAGGAGGTCAGCGATAAACCCTATTGCTCCAAGATCCCCGGCCAGATGCATGCCTGCGGCCACGATGCCCATACTGCCATGTTGCTGGCGACGGCCCGGGAACTGAAGGCCCGGGAAAAGGAACTGACCTGCCGGGTCAAGCTGCTGTTCACCTCGGCTGAGGAGTATATCAATCCCGGATGCAAGGAAATGGTAGAGGACGGCGTCATGGAGGATATTGACTGTGCCATCACCTTTCATGTGAACCCCGCACTGGATGTTGGACAGGTTCGGATCTCCTCCGGCGGCATCAACGGAAACTCCATGGGCTTTACGGTGGAATTTTTCGGCACAAGCAGCCATGCTGCAGCGCAGCAGCGGGGCCACGATGCGATTTCTATGGCAGTGGAGGCCTATACCGCGATGGAGATCATGGTGGCCAAGGAGATCGCACCCACAACGCCCCGGCTTTTGAATATAGGCACCATCCACGGCGGCGAGACCAACAATGTCATCTGCAATTACTGCAAGATGTACTGTTCCTCCCGCACACACAGCGATGAAGTTACTGAATTTATCATCCAGCGCGTCCGTGAGATCTGTGACGGCGTGGCGAAGATGAACGGCGGCGAGTCAAAGGTCACAGTCAACAAATTCCTGCCCTATGTTATCAACAATGAAAACGTAGTGGAGCGAGTGAAAGCCACACTCGAAAAGGTGATCGGGAAGGAAAATATCCTGCCCATGATCCGCGGATTGGGCGGCGAGGATTTTGCGTTCTTGTCCCGGACCAAGCCCTGTGCCCTGATCAGTCTTGGTACCCGCAACGACGATCCCTGTACCGGTGTTGCATTACACAACGATCACTTCGATCTGGACGAGGGTGCGATGGGTCTCGGCGTTAAGATTTTTGTGCGATTTGTTTTGGATAACATGTGCGGTATCGGCTTGACTGAAAATGCTGATGAATGACCCTGTGCAATTGGCGGAAATTGCACCATATTTTCTTTTATAAAACGATAACATGAAACTATTAAGGAAATACAGGGAAAATCAAGGCATTCTTTCTTGACAAAAGAAACGACACATTATACTATGTATAGGTAGAACCAAAATAATGGCAATTCTATGAAAATACATATTGAGGTGTTAACATGGAGCAGCGAGAAAAGAAGGTTTTGGTCATTGGTGTCATCGGCGCCGATGTCCATGCAGTGGGCAACAAGATCCTCTATCACGCCTTTACCGAGGCGGGCTTTGAGGTCGTAAACCTGGGTGTTATGGTCTCTCAGGAGGAGTACATTGCGGCCGCAATCGAGTCCGGTGCAGATGCCATCGTGGTGTCTTCCCTGTACGGTCAGGGCGAGCTGGACTGCCGCGGCATGCGTGAGAAGTGCGATGAAGCCGGTTTGAAGGGGATCCCCTTGGTCGTCGGCGGCAATATCGTCATCGGCAAGCAGACTTTTGAAGATGTTGAGAAGCGCTTTAAGGACATGGGCTTTGACCGCGCATTCCCTCCCGGCACAGCCCCCGAGACTACCATCGAAGCCCTGCGCGAGCTGCTACATATGGACGGTGAGACGGCGTGAAGGCTGTCCTGCTGATAGATTTTGGCAGCACCTACACAAAGCTGACGGCTGTTGATCTGGATACGGAATCCATTCTCGGTACCGCAGCGGCTTATACCACAGTCCAAACGGATATCAACGACGGCTTGAACGAGGGCCTCAGACGCCTGGAGGAAAAGACCGGCAAGCTGGATTTTTATCAGTGCTTTGCTTGTTCCTCTGCAGCCGGTGGCCTGCGGATGGTCACGAGTGGCCTTGTTCCGGAGCTGACCGGCGAGGCTGCCAAGCTGGCAAGCCTGGGCGCAGGGGCCAAGGTGGTCGGCGTGTATGCATTCCAGCTGACTGAGGACGACCTGGAGGAGATCCGGGCTGCAAAACCGGATATTTTCCTGTTGGTGGGCGGTACAGACGGCGGCAACACCGAGTGCATTCTCCATAATGCCAATATGCTGGCGACCCTGGATGCGGATTTTCCCATTGTTGTGGCGGGTAACCGTACCGCGGCTAGGCAATGTGAGCGGATCCTGGCGGGACATGAGGTTTATGTGTGTCCCAACGTGATGCCCAAGTTTGGCGTCCTACGTATTGAACCCACCCAGAAGCAGATCCGAGAGATTTTTCTGAACCGGATCATACAGGCAAAGGGTCTTTCCAAGGCCACCGAACTGCTGTCGGACATTATGATGCCTACGCCCTCGGCGGTGCTCCAGGCTATGGAGCTGCTGGCACAGGGCTGCGAAGGCGAGACGGGCATCGGTGATCTGGTTGCTGTGGATGTAGGCGGTGCTACCACCGATGTTTACTCTGTGGCCGACGGTATGCCGGAGCACATGAACACAGTGTATAAGGGCCTGCCGGAGCCTTTTGCCAAGCGTACTGTGGAAGGCGATATCGGTATGCGCTACAGCATACAGGGTATCGTGGACGCTGCCGGTCTGGACCGGGTAGCGGCATTGTCGGGCCTGTCTCCGGAGCGGATCACAGAGCTGGTGGAGGACCTGAGGCAAAATACGGATAAAGTTCCCAACGGCGATCCGGAACTGGAAAAGCTGGACCAGGCACTTGCATCCCTGGCTGTCGAGGAGGCGGTTCGCCGCCATGCCGGCATCATCGAGGAGACCTATACCATGATGGGCCTGACCTATGTACAGTCCGGTAAGAACCTGACCAAGGTCCGTCAGATCGTGGTCACAGGCGGAAGTCTGATCCATACCCGGAATACGGAGCAGATCGCAAGACATGCGCTTTATTCCCCCACGCAACCCACATCACTGCGGCCAAAGAACGCAGACATTTGGGTAGACAGAACATATATTCTGGCCGCTATGGGGCTGCTTTCTTCCCATTATCCCCAGACGGCACTTCGTATAATGAAAAAGGAGCTTGAATACCATGGATATTCAGAATAAGCGAATCCCTGAGGGCGAGTTTTTCGCACAGCGGCAGGAAGTCCTGACCCAGTGGCCCACCGGTAAGGATGTGGACCTGGAGGAGGCTGTTGCCTACCACAAGGCCATGCCCGAGTGCCGGAAATTCGGCAAGAAGCTGCTTGACGCCAAGCGCGACAAGCGCACGCTGGTCCAGCCCCGTGCCGGTGTTCCTGTTGTGGAGGAGCACATCAAGCTGATGCAGTATTTGGAGAAGTACGGCGAGGCAGACCTGCTGCCCTCCACCATTGACTCCTATACCCGTCAGAATCGTTATGAAGAGGCGGAAAACGGTATTGCCGAGTCCATCCGCCTGGGCCGCGCTATGATGAACGGCTTCCCCGCCGTCAACCACGGCGTTGCCAAGTGCCGCCAGGTGACCGAGAGCGTCAATCTGCCTATGCAGGTCCGTCACGGCACCCCCGATGCCAGACTACTTACTGAGATCACCTTCGCCGGTGGCTTCACCAGCTACGAGGGCGGTGGTATCTCCTATAACCTGCCTTACTGTAAGGATATCCCCATGGAGCGCACCATCCGCGACTGGCAGTACGTTGACCGTCTGACCGGTCTGTATGAGGAGATGGGCGTGTCCATCAACCGTGAGCCCTACGGCCCGCTGACTGGCACCCTGGTGCCTCCCTGCATCTCCCATGCCGCTGCCATCATTGAGGCTTTGCTGGCTGCTGAGCAGGGCGTTAAGAACATCACCGTGGGCTACGGCCAGTGCGGCAACCTCCGCCAGGACGTTGCAGCCATCCGCACTCTGGAGGAGCTGACTGACGAGTACCTGCAGAAGTGCGGCTACAATGACGTGAATGTCACCACCGTTCTGCACCAGTGGATGGGCGGCTTCCCCGCTGACGAGGCAAAGGCCTTCGGTGTCATTTCCTCCGGCAGCCTGATCGCAGCTCTGTCCAAGGCCACCAAGGTCATCGTCAAGACTCCCCATGAGGCTGTGGGCATCCCCACCATGGAAGCAAACGCAGAAGGCCTGCGCTGCACCAAGCAGGTGGTCAACATGTTCTTCGAGCAGGTCCTGGCCTCTGACAAAGTGGAGGAGGAGAAGGAGATCATCCGCCAGGAGACCCGTTGCATCGTAGACAAGTGCTTCGAGCTGGGTAACGGCGATATCGCCGTGGGTGTCTGCCGCGCTGTTGAGTGCGGTGTCTTGGACGTTCCCTTCGCACCCTGCCGTGCAAATGCCGGCTTGATGCTGCCCTGCCGTGATAACAACGGTGCCATCCGTATCCTGAACCCCGGCAACCTGCCCTTCTCCAAGGATCTTCTGGACTTCCATGCCGCCAAGATCAACGAGCGTGCACTGGCTGAAAACCGGAAGCCCTCCTTCCAAATGGTGGTCGATGATGTGTACTCCATTGGCAAGGGCCGTTTGGTGGGTCGTCCCAGATATTAATATGTGAAATTTGCAGGCGGCAAACCGCCGCCTGCCATACAATCCATAAGGAGCGTAAATTATGAAAATTATTGATGTAGTTTGCAGTGCAGGCCGCACCGGCTTCTATTTTGATGACCAGCGTGCCATTAAGCAGGGCGCAGGTCATGATGGCGTTTTCTACGTGGGCACCCCCGTTACCGAGGGCTTCCGCAGCATTCGCCAGGCCGGCGAATCCATCTCTGTCATGCTGATTCTGGAGGACGGTCAGATCGCCAACGGCGACTGCGCAGCCGTTCAGTACTCCGGTGCCGGCGGACGTGACCCCCTGTTCCTGGCCAAGGACTTTATTCCCGTGATCGACAAGTATATTAAGCCTCAGTTGGTGGGTAAGGAAGCGAATGACTTCCGCGGCCTGTGTGCCATGATGGAGGCGATCCAGGTGGATGGCAAGCGTTTGCACACCGCCATCCGTTACGGCCTGTCCCAGGCAATCCTGGATGCTGTTGCCAAGGCTACCGGTCGCCTGATGTGCGAGGTCGTGGCTGACGAGTATGGCTGCACCGTTTCCGAGACCCCCATCGATATCTTCACCCAGTCCGGTGATGACCGCTACGACAACTCCGACAAGATGATCATTAAGGGTGCACAGGTTCTGCCCCATGCTCTGATCAACAATGTGGAGACGAAGCTGGGACCCAAGGGCGAGAAGCTGGAGGAGTACGTTGCCTGGCTGCGTGACCGCATCCTGGCACACCGCAGCAGCGAGGACTACCTGCCTGTGTTCCATATCGACGTTTACGGCACCATCGGTGCTGCCTTCGGCAATACCAACTACAAGGCTATGGCCGACTATATCGAGAAACTGGGCCAGATCGCAAAGCCCTTCCATCTGCGTATTGAAGGCCCCATGGACTGTGATGTGGATGTGCCCACACAGATGAAGGCTCTGGCCGGTCTGACTGCGGAGCTGGATGCTCGTGGCTGCGATGTGGAGCTGGTTGCCGATGAATGGTGCAACACCCTTGAGGATATCAAGCTGTTTGCGGATAACAAGGCTGGCCACATGGTCCAGATCAAGACCCCCGACCTGGGCGGCATCAACAACACCATCGAGGCTGTGCTGTACTGCAAGGAGAAGGGCATCGGCGCATACCAGGGCGGTACCTGTAACGAGACCGACCGCAGCGCACAGGTTTGCGTCCACTGCGCAATGGCCACCCAGCCTGTGCAGATCCTGGCAAAGCCCGGCATGGGCGTTGATGAGGGCTACATGATCGTTTATAACGAGATGAACCGCATCATGGCCATCCGCAAGGCTAAGAAGAACACCGGCAAGTAAAATTCTTAGGAGGAAACTATGGGTTACCAATATTGGAAATATGACAAGCTCAATAGCCTCTGCAACGACGCGTTCCAGAAGTTCGGCTTTGATGCTAACGAAGCAAAGATCATCTCCGACGTTCTGCTGATGTCTGACCGGTTTGGCATCGAGAGCCACGGTATGCAGAGAATGTATCGCTACTACAAGTCTATTCAGAAGGGCGTGATCAAGGTCGAGTCCAAGGGCAATGTGGTGTTTGAGACCCCTGTCTCTGCTGTGCTGGACGCTGAGGACGGCATGGGCCAGGTGGTGGGCCACAAGGCTATGGAGATGGCCATTGAAAAGGCGAAGAAGAGCGGTATTGGTATGGTTACCGTCCGTAATTCCAACCACTACGGCATCGCCGGCTACTATGCCAAGATGGCCTGCGATCAGGGCCTGATCGGCATTTCCTGCACCAACACCAATGCTATCATGGTCCCCACCTATGGGCGTACCGCTATTTTGGGTACCAACCCCATTGCTGTGGCGGTTCCTGCAGAGCCCTATGACTTCTTCTTTGATGCTTCCACCACCGTGGTTACCCGCGGCAAGCTGGAGGTCTACAACAAGAAGGGCGAACCCCTCCACGATGGCTGGGCGCTGGATAAGGATGGCAAGCCCTCCAACGACGCAGCAGACGTTTTGGATAACATTGCTGCCAAGAACGGCGGTGGTATCATGCCCCTGGGCGGCAGCACTGAGGACACCGGCAGCCATAAGGGCTACGGCTACGCCATGCTGTGCGAGATATTCTCCTCCATCCTCTCTTTGGGCACTACCTCCGATCTGACCGGCGTTGGCGGCAAGGGTGGCATCTGCCACGGCTTTGTGGCCATCGGCCCCGCGATCTTCGGTGATGCGCAGGCGATCAAGGATCACCTGTCCAACTACCTGCAGACCCTCCGTAACTCTCCCAAGGCTGAGGGCCAGACCCGGATCTACACCCATGGCGAGAAGGAAGTGGAGGCTGAGCAGAAGCTGATGGCCAACGGCATTCCCGTCAATGACAATACCATGGTGGAAGTCTACGAGATGTGCCAGTACCTGGACATGGACTTCAGCAAATACTTCGGCGACTATATCCCTGAAAAGTCTGCCGGCTTCAAGTCCCCCGAGACCTTTAAGTAAACAGATAGCGAGCATAACATATGCGGAAAGACGGGAACCCCGTCTTTCCGCATGCGCCGTTTTTGGGGAAATTCAGTAAGAATTTATCGATGTTGTGTTATCGATGTGCATGTATCGATGTAAAAATATCATAATTAACCGGAAAGGATTGAAAATCATGGATTACGCAAAAGAATCACTGAAAAGACATTATACCTGGGGCGGAAAGATCGAGGTCATCAGCACCGTGCCCTGTTCCAGCAAGGAGGACCTGTCCTTGGCCTATACCCCCGGTGTGGCACAGCCCTGCCTGGAGATCCAAAAGGATGTCAACAAGTCCTATGAGCTGACTCGCCGCCATAACCTGTGCGCCGTGATTACCGACGGTTCGGCTGTTTTGGGCTTGGGAGATATTGGCCCGGAGGCCGGCATGCCGGTTATGGAGGGTAAGTGTGCTTTGTTCAAGGCGTTTGCAGATGTGGATGCATTCCCTCTGTGTGTCAAGAGCAAGGATGTGGACGAGTTTGTCAATGCGGTTTATTTGATGTCCGGCTCCTTTGGCGGCATCAATCTGGAGGACATCTCTGCACCCCGTTGCTTTGAGATCGAGCGGAAGCTGAAGGAAAAGTGCGACATTCCCATCTTCCACGATGACCAGCATGGCACAGCCGTCATTACTTTGGCAGGCCTGACCAATGCGCTGAAGGTCGTTGGCAAGAAGAAGGAGGATGTAAGGATCGTCACCTCCGGCGCCGGCGCAGCGGCCATCGCCATCGTAAAGCTGCTGCTGAGCGCAGGCTATCAGAATATCATCATGACTGACCGTACCGGCGCAATCTATGCTGGCCGGGAGAATCTCAACTGGATCAAGGAGGAAATGGCTCAGGTCACCAATCTGGAGAAGAAACAGGGCACTCTGGCCGATGTGATCGTCGGTGCAGATGTGTTTATCGGTGTCTCCGCTCCTGGCACTTTGACTGTGGATATGGTCAAGACTATGGCAAAGGATGCCATTATTTTTGCCTGTGCCAATCCCACCCCGGAGATCTTCCCCGAGGATGCCAAGGCCGGCGGCGCAAAGGTGGTCTCCACCGGCCGCTCCGACTACCCCAACCAGATCAACAACGTTCTGGCTTTCCCCGGTATTTTCCGCGGAACCTTCGATGTTCGTGCATCGGATATCAACGAGGAAATGAAGGTAGCTGCTGCAGAAGCACTGGCCGGACTGATTTCCGACGAAGAGCTGTCTGCGGACTATATTATCCCTGCCGCTTTTGATAAGCGCGTGGGACCTGCCGTTGCCGCCGCAGTTGCGGAGGCTGCCCGCAGAACCGGCGTTGCCCGCCTCTGATATACAAAAATGCCCCGAGGGTCACCCTCGGGGCAAAAAACTACTGTATATATCGAATCCGTAATTGCCGCTCTGTCCCGGCAGGCTCGGGCTTATCGGCGCAGAACAGTCCATACAGATCGCCGCACCGGTCCTCCAGGCTTTGATAAGGATCGTCCTGCACTTCTCCGATATTGGGGAACAGGCCGGTTTGTCTGGCCTCCTTCAGGATCTGACGCCCCTTGTCATTGAGGGCCAGCACCCGCACATAGGGGGCGGGGGAGAATATCTGTTTTTCTGAGATCCCTAAAAAGGCGCAGAGCACCATCCGGTCCAGCCGGGTCCTGGTGTACCGCTTGGATTTGGTGGCTTCCAGCACACCCTCCAAGGTGGCCTCCGTTCTTGCGTTGTGCATCAGCTTTCGCCACAGACCTTCTGAACCGTAGGGGAGTGCTTCAAATTCACCGTCGGTCATGGTGCGAAGCTTGGAGAGAATGGCCCGTTCGCCATGGTGCAGTTCATGGAGCGGTGCGTCCTTTAAAGAGGAGACGGAACCCTCCGGGACAAATTGCGTCCAGTCTTTCTTTTCTGACATCAGCCTTCGCACAGACGTGGCAGAGGGGTTCTCTCTGTCCGCTTCCGTATTGTGGTAATCACCCCGGCGGGTCATGACCGTTGGCGTGAGGCTGTGATGACCTGTCAGGATCGCCTTGCAGTATTCTACTGCCAAAATGTTGTTGGGCTGTGTCAGTATTGCTGCGTCCATCCCCATGGTTTCCAGAGCCATCTGACGGGCGGCAGGAAAGGAAGCTCCCTTGTCCAGCGCGGTTTTTAGGTGCTTGGAAAAGCCCTCTGACAGCAGAGCTTCAGCCGTTGACATCAAAGTCCCCGCATCCCCGGACTCCGCGCCGAAACAAAGTCGGTGGCAGAAAGGTGCAAGGATATCCACACCGCCTTTGGCAAAGCCCTCGGCGGAGGAGAGGGTATAGGTCACCGGCAGCTCCAGCACCAGATCCGCACCGCAACGCACGGCGGCTTCTGCCCGCGCCATTTTGGATACGATGGCGGGCTTACCCCGCTGGACAAAATTCCCGCTCATGAGACACACGGTGCCGCCGTCGGGATCCAAACGCTTTACATGATCCAACTGTTTCTGATGCCCCAAATGAAGGGGGTTATACTCGCATATAATACCGGTAATTTTCAAAATAACCCGCCTCCCGGAAAAATTTTCCCAAACAGGGGTTGAGAATTTTGGAAAACTATTATAGAATAGAGCCAGCTATGGTTATATTATCATAAATCGCAAGAAAATCAAATCATTTTAGGAGGAAGAATCCAATGAACATTTTGATCATTAATGCCGGCAGCTCCAGCCTGAAGTATCAGCTGATGGATCCCGAGACCGGCGTGGTATCCGCTAAGGGTCTGTGCGAGCGCATCGGCATTGACGGCCGTCTGAACCACAATGCCAACGGCGAGAAGATCGTCAAGGACATCCCCATGCCCACCCACTCTGAGGCTATCGCTGCAACCCTGGAGATCCTGGTGGATCCCGTCAACGGCGTGATCAAGTCTGTTGACGAGATCGATGCTGTGGGTCATCGCGTGCTCCACGGTGGCATGGAATTCTTTGATTCCTGCATTATCAATGACGAGGTCATCAAGGCTATCAAGAAGTGCATCCCCCTGGGACCCCTTCACAACCCCGCAAACCTGATGGGTATCGAGGCTTGTCAGGCAGTTATGCCCAAGACACCTCAGGTTGCTGTGTTTGATACAGCATTCCATATGACGATGCCTCCCAAGGCTTACCGTTACGCTATCCCCACCGAGTACTATGAGAATGACTCTATCCGCCGCTACGGCTTCCACGGTACTTCCCACAAGTATGTTGCCCGCCGCACTGCTGAGCTGGTCGGCAAGAAGGAGTTCAAGATGGTTAACTGCCATCTGGGTAACGGTTCTTCCATGTCCGCTGTGAAGGACGGCAAGTGCCAGGATACCACCATGGGCCTGACCCCTCTGGCCGGCGTTCCCATGGGCACCCGTTCCGGCGACATCGATGCCGCTGTGGTGCAGTTTATCTGCAACAAGTACGGCATGAGTGTTGATGAGTGCCTGAATATGCTCAATAAGAAGTCCGGTATGCTGGCTATGTCCGGTGTCTCCTCCGACTTCCGCGATCTGGAGAATGGCGCCAATGAGGGCCATGCTGACTGCGCTCTGGCCCGTGAAAAGTTCTGCTACGAGGTCGCTAAGTATGTTGGTGCCTATGCCGCTGCCATGAACGGTATCGACGTTCTGACCTTCACCGCGGGCGTGGGTGAGAATGACGGCGCTGTCCGTGCAGCCGTCTGCGAGTACCTGGGCTACCTGGGCGTTAAGCTTGATCCCGAGCTGAATGCACAGCGGGGCGAGCACAAGATCTCCGCCGAAGATTCCAAGGTCGAGGTGTGGATCGTTCCCACCAACGAAGAGCTGATGATCGCACAGGATACCGCCGAGCTGGTCAAGGCAGCAAAATAATCTGTTTACACCAAAAGAGGCGGAGAAATTCCGCCTCTTTTATTTTGGAGGAAGTATGAGTTCTGTATCTGAACGCTTTTTGCGCTATGTTAGTTTTGATACCCAGTCCAACGAATATTCCGAGACCTGCCCCTCCACAGCCAAACAGCGGCTTTTGGGTCAGGCATTGGTGGAGGAAATGTTGCAAATGGGTATTGCAGATGCCTACATGGACGCGGACGGCTATGTGTACGGCACGGTTCCCGGCGATCCGTCCTTGCCAACCGTCGGTTTGATCGCCCACATGGATACCTCGCCCGACAGCAGCGGTGCCGATATCAAGGCCCGGACTGTCCTGTATGCCGGCGGCGATATCCTGCTCAATCCCGGGCAAGGGATCTATCTTCGGGCGAAGGAATATGAGAGCCTTGCCAATCATGTCGGCAAGCACCTGATCGTCACGGACGGCACGACGCTGCTTGGTGCCGATGATAAGGCAGGCATTGCCGAGATCATGACCGCCGCCCAGCAGCTTTTGCAGTCTGATCTGCCCCATGCAACACTAAAGATTGGTTTTACCCCGGATGAAGAGATCGGCAGGGGTGCGGACCGTTTTGACGTAAGGGGCTTTGGTGCAGACTATGCCTACACCGTGGATGGCGGCGGGTTGGGTGAATTAGAGTACGAGAATTTCAATGCGGCAGGCGCTATGGTGGAATTCCACGGTCTGAACATTCATCCCGGCTCTGCGAAAAACAAAATGGTCAACTCCCAGCTTGTGGCGATGGAATTCCAAAGCCTGCTGCCGGCTGCCCAACGGCCGGAAACAACGGAGGGATATGAGGGCTTCGTGCACCTGACCGATATGACCGGCGAGGTGGAGAAGACCACTCTGCGCTATATTATCCGGGACCACGATATGGAGAAATTCATCCAAAAGAAGGCGTTGCTGCAGGACGCCGCTGGGTTTATTAATGCCAAGTATGGGGCAGGCACAGCGGTTCTGACGGTAGTCGACAGCTATTTTAATATGCGGGAAAAGATCGAGCCGTGCATGTATATCGTAGAGCGGGCTAAGGCCGCTATGGAACAGGTGGGTATCGTGCCCAAAACGGTCCCCATCCGCGGCGGCACAGACGGCGCGCGGCTGTCCTACGAAGGCTTGCCCTGCCCCAATCTGTGTACCGGCGGCGAGAATTTCCATGGGCGGTTTGAGTATATCCCTGTGGAGGATATGGAGATGGTCGTTAAATTGCTGGTCCAAATTCTAACAAACGCATGATAAAAATGCCGCTTTGTGCGGCATTTTTGCGTATTTGCCCGGATAATGCGCAGCATACAAAATATCTATTGACGAAATAAGCATTTATCGATATAATGATATTGATATTTCTTTACCGGAAATGTCTATAACCGAACCATGAAAGGTGAGAGTGATTATGAGCAAGATCAGTGTTATCGGTGCAGGTAATGTGGGGGCCACCATTGCCAACGACCTTATGATCCAGGGGGTTGCTTCTGAGATCGTGCTGGTGGACGTAAACAAGAAAAAGGCGTTTGGCGAGGCACTTGATATTTATCAAGGTGCACCGTTCCATTCTCCTGCCATCGTTCGGGCTGGGGAGTATGCCGATGTTGCAAAATCCGATATCGTGATCATCACCTGTGGTATTGCCAGAAAGCCGGGCATGACCCGTCTGGACCTGGCGCAGACCAATGTGAACATTCTCAAGGATGTGGCTGCCAATGTAGTGCAGTATGCGCCGAATGCTATTTATATCATTGTTTCCAATCCTGTGGATATTCTGACTTATGTGTTCACCAAGATCTCCGGTCTGCCGGAGAATCAGATCATCGGTTCCGGCACGATTTTGGATACCAGCCGGCTGCAGTCCGAGCTGGCCCGCCGATTCTATATCAGCCCCAAAAATGTCCATGCCCATGTCTACGGCGAGCATGGCGACAGTTCCTTTGTGCCTTGGTCATTGGTCCATATCGCCAACAACCATGTGGATGTTTACAAGCAGAGTTCTCCTGACTGCGACCGCATCAACTGGAATCGGGACTATGCGGAGCTGGAGGATTTTGTGAAGAAGTCCGGTAGCCGTATTATTGAGAACAAGGGCGCAACCTTCTTCGCCGTGGCCATGTCCGTATGCCATATCTGCAAGTGTGTTTTCTCCGGCGCCAGCACGGCACTGACGGTGTCTACTATGATGCACGGCGAGTACGGTGTGGACGATGTGTGCCTGTCTATTTTGAATTTGGTGGATCGCAAGGGCATTCACGGAAAGATCCTGAACCACTTGAGCGATGAAGAGATCGCCAAGCTTCAGGCCAGTGCAGATAAGCTCAAGTCTGTTTTGGCCCAGATCGAATACTGATCCGAAAAAACGGGTTGCCGCTCCGCGGCAAGCCGGTTGCTTATTTTGGGGGTACTCTAGGGACCAGATCCAGCCTGCTTTTGGGTGTGGCCATAATCGGATGGGGGAGGGGGGGGGTGGGGGAGG
>JAZNDJ010000036.1:0-15536 GCA_045588045.1 Faecousia sp. | reverse complement strand
GGTGCCCAGTCCCAGCCGGTCGCCTTCGATGGTAACGCCCATGGCAGCCAGGGTGGTGGGCATCATGTCAAAGGTGCCAAACTGCCGGTTTTTCTCGTTGACCGGTTCGGTGGCAGGATTGATGATGCAGTTGTAGATGGAGCGCTGGTATTGCGGATCCACAGGCTGCATGAAATTGGGATCCATGGTCAGATGGTCGCCGCACAGCACGATGGTGGTATTTTCGTAGAAGGGCTGCTCCTGGATCCACTTGATGAATTCATCCAGCTGACGGGAAGCGCAGGCTACCACATTGGGGTACTTTTTCTTGTATTGCTTTTCGCACAGATTGCACCGGTAGCCGTTGGGGAAGTGGGTGTCACAGGTGAGCATGGTGAAGTTGAAGGGTTCTTCCTCCTGGCTCAGCCGGGTCAACTCTTCCTTGGCGTAGGCAAACAGCTTTGCATCCTCGAAGCCCCACCAGACCCGGTAGTCGGGATCCAGGCGGCCTTCGGCCTTCAGAGATTCGGTGTCGATGATGTCAAAATCACCGTGGTCCTGGAAGTAATCATCCCGGTCACCGAAATCGGCGTTGGAGCCTACCAGCAGGGTGTTGCTGTAGCCAGCCTCCTCCAGCAGCTCGCCGATGGAGACAACACCGGGGACATAGGGATCGTTACCGCCGTAATTGCCGGCAAAGATCGGGACCTGCATGGGTACACCGGCGGTCTGAGTCATCATGGCAGCGGCGGTCCAGTTGGTGCCGTAGAAGGACAGGCAGCCGCCGAAATCGCTATCATGGGAGAAGTTGATGTTTTCCTCAGCCATGGCGGTCAGCTCCGGCATGAAGTTATCTTTGATATAGCCACCTGCAACTGGCTCAGCAAAGGTGTTCTCCAGAGATTCCAGGAAAATATAGATCAGATTCCGCTTCTCCTCGGGGAAAGTCAGCTGCACTTCGTCAGGGTCCACATAGTTGTCCTCAATAAAGGTGGAGTTGGTCAGTACACCGCTGGCGTAGTCCACGAAGTTCATTTTCACGGTGAAGAAACTGGCGGCGAAGATAAACACGGCCAGCGCCAGGGGCAAGACATGCCGGATCACAAAGCTACATGGCTTGGAGTCGGTGACAAGGCGGTAATACTTGTCGGACTTAAAGAGTTTCTTCAGGATCCCGGACAGGGAACCGGAGAAGATCAAAAATACGATGACCTCGATCAAAGTCAGAACACCGCCGTAAGCACCGACCCGGATGTAGGCGCTTTTCATCAGGGAACGATTGGCACCGGCAGCAGATGTTTTGGCCTGGTAAATAAACTGGTCAAGGGATACCTGGTCATATTTTTGGCTCATCCATACCGTCAGAAAAAACAGCAGGTTGGCCAGAAGCACGATCAGCAGTGCTGCGATGCGCTTCCATAATACCTTCTTCGTCAAATTCATTTCTCATACCTCCTGCACGCATAACACTCTTATTATATACAATTTTTTAAAAAAGGAAAGAAAAATATCGAAAAATGACAAAGAAAAATTAAATTTAAGCTTTTCCTAAAAAACCGGTGGCATTTCCACGGAAATGCCACCGGAAGGTATTGTGCTGTTTGTATAATTCACCAAGGCTCCGCTGTAAAGCGGATGACCGCGCAGCCGGGATAGTCGATCAGCAAGGTGTTGATGGAGCGGATGTTGCGGGTCTTGTTGATATAATCATCCAGAAGCCTGTCGTACTGCTCGTCGGAGACCGGCTCTGTGATCAGCACATAGGTCACAGACTGTCCCTCCCGGATGCGGGAATCTGTCAGTGCGGCCAATTGCTTGATCTGGGCGGGATCCTGGGCGTCGGACAGGGTGGTATCCACATACCGGAAGTCCCGGGAGGTATCCATACACTGGGGCCGGAGGGCATCCAGATCTGTGTATTTGACCGAAAGGAACCGATCGGAGAAACCAAAGTAAACGGTCTGCCTGTCATCGAAGTTTTCCAGGGTATCCTCATGAGTGGGATCAAAATTATAAAACGTACCGTCCAGCTTTGCCACGACCCAGGTGTGACCGCTGTCATCGGCACTTAACTCCGTTTCGGACAAGGCTTCGTCGTTTTCAATGTCGCTGCCCATGGCCTCGCAGGCCTCCATGCCGGCCAAATTGAACAGCAGGCTCAGCATATTGCTGTAACCGTCACAGACGGTCTCACCCTTGCAGGTGGCATCATAAAGGTAGTCCTGCCCAGCCAGGTTTTCGTAGTCCACATATTCCACATGGTCGCAGACATAGTGATACAGGTACAGCATTTTATCTTCCTGCTCTGTAAGCTCAGGTGCCATCTGTGCCACGACCTGACGGCATTGGGCAAGTGCCTCCATTTTCAGCTCCCACTTGCGTTTGCTAAAATGATTGAAATGGAAGGCGATCTCTTCACCGTCCGGGGTCGGATCCCAGACATAACAATTTTCATTATCCGGATCCACATTTTGCTCCAAAAGAGGGGAGTCGAGGGCAAGGGCATCACGCACATGCCAGTAGTCCTTTTCGTTATCCAGAACATAAAGGCTAAAGTATGTATAGCAGTGCTCCATAGCATAGAGCATGCAGTTGTAGATATACAGATCATCTCCTGCCAGCTGATCCTTGTACCAGGTGCTGTTGCAGTCGGAATATGCCGACTGATAATCCAGGATCGCCTGCTTTTGTATGTAGACCGGCTCGGACTCCTCGGTTTCTCGAAAGACGGCGAAGCTTGCCGGGGCCTTGTGGTATTCCCATTCAACCAGCTCCATGCCCAGCAACGTGGCGGTCATCTCGTCCACACAGCCGCACAGACAGAAGCACAGACCGCAGAGCAGACAGACGGCGACCAGTATTTTAAAAGGTCTGCTTGATCGCATACGCAAACACCTCCTTCAGCTATCGTACCATAGGCAATAGACAAACGCAAGATGATAGAAGAATAAATTATATTTTGCAGGATGCTTGTCAAAAAAATACTGCTATGGTAGAATGAAACAAAAAGCAAACATGGGGGCGGTCTTATGAAAAAACGGCTTGTTTCGCTTCTTCTTTGTCTGTGTATTGCGCTGTCGGTTTTGCCGTTGAATGCTTTTGCGGCATCCGAACAGGAGGCGACACCGCTGCAGATCCTACAGCAGCCGACGAATCTAACCGTGGATATAGGAGAAACGGTGTCCACTAGAGTAGTGGCCGCCGGTGACGATCTGTGCTACCAGTGGTATGTATGTAATCCGGGCACAAATTGGTACGTAAAGTCCTCCATCACCACTGACACCTATACCTATGAGATGGTGCCGGAAAAGGCCGGGCGGAAGGTCTACTGCGTCATTACGGACCGGTACGGCAACAAAGTCACCACCAATACCGTGACGTTCTATGCCGAATCGGTGCGGATCACAAAGCAGCCGGAGAATGTGACGGTCAAGATCGGAGAGCTTGTTTCCACCACGGTGATCGCAGAGGGAGGAGGCCTGCCCTACCAGTGGTACGTGTGCAATCCGGGCACGAAGCAGTATGTCAAATCCTCTATTACCACCGACACCTATACCTACGAGATGGTGCCGGAAAAGGACGGCCGGAAGGTCTACTGTGTTGTCACGGATAGCTACGGAAATAAAGTAACCAGCAAGACGGTGACATTTTACAGCGATACGCCGCTACTGATCCTGCAGCAGCCTACCGACGTAAAGGCAGCCGTAGGTGCAACAATCTCCACATCGGTCACAGTTCAGGGCAACGGTTTGAAATACCAGTGGTATTTCCGCGAGCCCGGGTCGTCCACTGTGGGAAAATCTTCTGTTACATCGCGGACCTATTCCTGCGAAATGACCCGTGCGAAATCCGGTCGCCAGATTTACTGCGTGATCACAGACCGCACCGGAAACACGGTCACGTCGGATACTGTCACATTGGAAGTGCCGCCCCTGCCGAAGCTCCTGCAGCAGCCTGAGGATGTGTATGTGTATGTGGGACAGGTCGCCACCACAAATGTGGTCGTCGAGGGAGAGGGACTGAAATACCAATGGTATATACAGAATCCCGGCATGAGCGGCTTTGCCAAATCCTCCATTCAAACCGATACCTATACCTATGAAATGACGGTCGAAAAGGCCGGACGCAAGGCCTACTGTGTGATCACAGACCAGTTCGGTGAGACGTTGACCAGCCAAACCGTCACTTTTACAACACCCTATGCCAAATTTGAAAAGACCCAGTATAATATCAAGCCGAATCAGACGGTTGCGCTGAAGATCACCCTTAAGCCGGACACCTTTGCAGATACCTTTACATATGTCAGCAGCAATCCTGCTGTTGTGACAGTCAGCGACGAAGGAATCGTCACCGGTCTGAAAAACGGCACAGCCACGGTAACTGCCACCGGAAAGCTGACCGGCCTAGTGGCCACCTGCAAGGTGAAGGTCGGCAACGCCAAGCAGATCGCCATCACCTTTGATGATGGCCCCGGCTCCCACACAAAGCGGTTGCTGGATTTCCTAAAGCAAGAGGAAATTCGCGTTACCTTCTTTGTAGTCTGCAACCGCCTGAGCGGACAGAAGGAGATGATCCGCCGGGAGGTAGCGGAGGGTCATGAGATCGGCTATCATTCCTATGACCATAACAATCAGACAAACTTATCATCGTCCCAGATCATCAAAGACTATGAAAAATCCAGCAAATTGCTCAAGGATATCGCCGGCGGGGAATTTACCGTGTGGCGCACACCGGGCGGCAACTACAATCAGCGGGTGCTGGACTGCGTAAAGCTGCCCCATATTCTGTGGTCTGTGGACACGCTTGACTGGAAGTATCGCGACGCTGACCGCGTCTATCGCCAGATCAAGGGTGGTGCCAAGGATGGTGCGATCATCCTGCTCCACGACATCCACAGCACCACGGTGACCGGCGCGATCCGTGCCCTGCGGGAGCTGAAGGCGGAGGGTTATGAATTTGTAACCGTCACGGAGCTGCTCAGCCGTAATGGCACTGCACCGAAAGCCTCCACCACCTACCGAAAGGGCTGACCATAAAACAATATCGAAACAGGAACAGCCGTCCGATCGGGCGGCTGTTCTTTATGCAAAAAGCCCACCCCATTTTGGGGTGAGCTTTTTTGGCGGAGAGTTAGGGATTCGTTTGCATTTTTCCACTTTGCGGAAAAATAAATGTACGGCTCCGTCAAGCCGTCGCCGGCAAGTGTCCACCGGACACTTGCATTTTAACGGTTCGAATCCCATATATCCAAAAAAACTCACCCCATTTTGGGGTGTGCTTTTTTGGCGGAGAGTTAGGGATTCGAACCCTAGGTTCCTTTCGGAATCACTAGTTTTCAAGACTAGCTCCTTAAACCACTCGGACAACTCTCCATGCTGCTACAATATATCATCCTGCGCGCAAAAAGTCAAGGGAACAACCAGTGCTAGTGCTTGACAAATGCAAGCGGCTATGCTAGAATACTTTGGCATACAAAAGAATAGTCTTGTGATTCGGAGTGATACCCAAGAGGCCGAAGGGGCTCCCCTGCTAAGGGAGTAGGCGGTCAAAAGCCGCGCGAGGGTTCAAATCCCTCTCACTCCGCCATAAAACGGACCATCCATACGGATGGTCCGTTTTATGCTTTGAGAGGGCTTTGAAGAATCAGTTGCAACAGTCCGGTGGGCTGTTGCCGCCGAGGGCTGGACCGAGGCGAACCTTAATCTGCGCTTTGCGCAGATGCAATAAATCCCTCTCACTCCCGCACTGCGCAAGCCACCCATCGGGTGGCCTTTTTATTGGCCTTATAGAGAAGACCGTGAAATCTTGCATCCGGTCTGCCGATGGAAGTAACAATATCTTTGAATGTCTTGTTTTGTAAAATAAGAAGGGGTGGAAACGTTATCTCTGTTTCTCGCATTTCTAAGTGCACAACATCTCAACCCAGGAAAGACCGTCAGCATTTGCAGTGATGCTGACGGTCAAACGATTAGCCTTGGGTTTCAGGGGAAACTGAGGGGAGATTGCCGAGGTTGTTGTTTTCGCTGCCATCGGGGATCGATTTGAGGTATTCCGTATCTCCCCTGTGGGCGATGGCAACTCCGGCGATTTGACCCTGCTTTGCCATGCTTACTGCCTGCTGTTTCTCTACAATGGTATCGTCAGATAACTGATATCCGGTGATCCTGCCGCCTTCCTTTACAAGCCCAATGATACGCTTGGCGTTAGAATTTGCTTGCGGGATCTGATCCAAGGTCTGTTTTACAAGTGCCTGTCCAAGATTGTTGTTTTCCATATCAGCCGCTCCTTTTGCCTTAGTTTTTACCGGCGGCAGAAGAATATACAAAAGATAAAAGCCGAGAGCAAATGTAAATGCTCTCTCGGCTTTTATGGTCCGAGTGGGAAGACTCGTTTGCATTTTCTTCCCGGAGTGAAGAAACTAGAGGAGTTGCCGACGGCTCGTAAGGGAGAATAATGCTCCAAAACAAACTTTTAGCACTCTATGCTAGAGAGTGCTAAAAGTTTACAATATAGTCACACATTCTGCTCTCAAAGCGCTTATAATACAGACAGTAAGCAAGACTAAGCTGATCAGCAAAAAAGCATACTAGGCTCGGCAAGTGCCGACCTTGCCGTATGACCTACACAAGTCGGCATATAATATCATCATAACAATGGAGGTATGATTATGTTTGGACTTACCAGAAGAAATCAGGATATAAGCACTTATAACCCCTGGCGGGAGATGGAGGAATTTGAAAAGGCCTTTTACGGTGCGCCGTTCAGAAGCTTCTTTGACACGCCTGCCTTTGCCCAGTTCCGCACCGATGTGACGGACGAGGGCGATCATTACCTGCTGGAGGCCGATTTGCCCGGTTTTGAGAAGAAGGACATCACTTTGGACATCCGTGACAACACGCTGATCGTTCGTGCAGAACGGAAATCCAAGGTGGAGGAGAAGGACAAGAAGGATAAAGTCATCCGCATGGAGCGCTCCTACGGCGCCTACCAGAGAAGTTTTGACATCTCCGGCGTGGATGCCGACAAGATCAAGGCAAAATATGTGGACGGCGTGCTCCGTTTGACCCTGCCAAAACAGGAAAAACGCCTGCCCGAAGGCAGACGCCTGGAAATTGAATAATCCAAAAAGGATGCCCCGGCTCAGCCGGGGCATCAAATTATTTCAGAGTCAGGCCGTCATGAAACGCCTGGCCGACTTTTTCGCCCAGGACAAGATAGCTGTGATGGACAGGGTCAAAGGTGATGGGCTGAAGCTTAGCAACATCCACTTTGCCGTTAGCGTCCAGGTAAGCCTCATCCACACAGACATTGATGACTTTGCCGACCAAATGGCAGCTTTCCGGATCGTAGGAGATCATTTCACACTCCAACGCCATCGGCAGCTCGTCGATCAGGGGAGCATCCACAAATTCGGACTTAGTGGCGTGGAAACCTGCCTTAGCGAACTTGTCCGGCTCTTTGTTGCCGGAAACGATACCTACATAATCGCAGGCGTTTACATACTGTGCTGTGCCCATAGACACGGTGAAAGCCTTGCGAGCCAGCACGTTCTTGGCAGTTTTATGCTCTGCATCCACACAGATCGTCAGCTGTGCTTCCTCGGTAACACCGCCCCAGGCCGCATTCATGGCATTGGGTGTGCCGTCTTCGTTGTAGGTGCCGATAATAAACACCGGCATGGGATAACACATTTCTTTTGCACCAAAGTTTTTACGCATGATTCATCCTCCTGCAAAAAAATCTGTGTACATTATACCGCAAAGCGCATAGCCGTTGCAAGGTGCATTTTTGCGTGTTATACTATTCCAAAGAGGTGAAACACCGTGAAGAAGCTGATTTGGATGATCCTTGCGATGATGTTATTGACTGCCTGCGGGCAAGATAAAGAAAATAAGCAGGAGGCGGTGTACGTGAACATCACGGCGGAGCAGGCCAAGGAAATTATGGACAGCCAGGAAGGCTATGTTATTCTGGATACACGCACACAAGAGGAATACGATGAAGGCCATATCCCCGGCGCAATACTGATCCCCCACGACGAGATCACCGCAAAAGCAGAAGGTGTGCTGACCGATAAGGACCAGCTGATCTTGGTCTATTGTCGCAGCGGACGGCGGAGCAAGCTGGCAGCGGAAGACTTGGTAAAGCTTGGCTACACCAATATTAAAGAATTCGGCGGTATTATCGACTGGCCCTACGAAATGGAATGATCAAGCAAAACCGCCCCGACTGGGGCGGTTGAATTATACTTTCTTCTTAAACAGACCATGCTGATTGCAGTAGTAATAGAGGTATCCTCTGCCGCGGAGCTGAAGCCGGGTTTCGGCGTTGCCTTCGGGATAGAATTTCACCATTTGTATCCGGTCTGAGGTTACAAATGCCATAAAGGAAATAAAATGCTGCTTTGTCATAGGGTGGCGGATGGTTAAAAACACCTCGTCCTCCACTTTTTCGATGGTTATTCCATGACTATTGTCTGCATCTTCCGCTTCCAAAGCAGGTAGCGTAATACCACAGCAGCTGACCACCGCATTTCCGGTGCCGTGGATCACATTTCCGCAGATGGGGCAGACATAGAATTTGCACCGCAGCATATTGGCAGAGATGTTCTTGTTGGTGACGTGCTCCCCGTTCATCAGTTCGATAACGGAAATGCCCAGTGCCTGCGCCAGCGGCTGCAACAGAGAAATGTCCGGCAAACCTTTGGCGGTCTCCCACTTGGAGACAGTCTTGCTGCTGACACCGATCTTTTCCGCCAGTTCCGCCTGGGTCAGTTTTCTGCCCTCCCGCAATACTTTGATAGTCGCTCCGGTCACATAGGTATTCATAAATGCCACGCCCTTTCTTGGTGCAAGCATACTATGAATCCGCAAATTTGGCAACCTATGCTGCGTAGACTTGCGTTGCAAGTGGCTGTTTTGCGTGCTATAATGGCAATAAGAGGTGACGAGCTATGAAAAAAGTAAGAATTACCGCCGTTCGCAAAGCCTGCTATCCCGACCTGGTGGCAAAATATGAAAATCCCATTGAGCACACCTGCGACGTGGAGGAAGGGCAAGTCTGGATCGCAAACGGCTGGGCAAAGCCGGAGGGCTTCTGCGACAGTGCATGGGAGAGCATGTCTGCCTTCGTCAAGACACTTGCCGAAGGCGGTGGTAACTTCTACGACGGCTGGATGAAAAATCCCAAATCCGCTATGATCTCCTGCAACGACGGATTTCGGCCTGTGAGTTTTTATATTGAAGCATTAGAAGAGGAGGCAAACACATGACATTAAATGAAATGATCTACAAGCGCAAATCCTGCCGCAGCTTTACGAATGTTCCTGTGGATGAGGCAATGATCGAAACCATCAAGGCCTTTCCTATGAAACCACTGTATCCGGAGATCAAAGTCCATTGGGACATTGTTCTGCGGAATCAGGTCAAGTGCATCTGCCCATGGACAACGCCACAGCTGATCACCATTTATTCCGAGGAAGCCGATGGTTGGCTGGAGAACATAGGCTTCCTGTTCCAGCAGATGGACTTGTATCTGCAAAGCCTTGGTCTAGGTGTCTGCTGGCTGGGAATGGGAAGGATGAATCCCAAGACGACTACGGTCGTAGAAGGAATGCAGTTTGTTATCATGCTGGCCTTCGGCCATCCCAAGGGCGACCAACTGCGTCATGACTTAAAGGACTTCAAGAGAAGGGCTCTCGAACAGATCACCGACCAAGCCGATCTCAGACTGGAACCTGCCCGCTTGGCACCTTCCGCGGTCAACAGCCAGCCCTGGTATTTCACCCACGAAGGGGACAGCATCCACGTCTATTGCAGCCGCAAGGGCAGCCGTCTGGATGCAGGCATCGCCCTGGCACACCTGCATGTGGCAAATGCGGAAACCTTCCGATTCTTCAAGACGGAAAATCCCCCTGCGGTGCCAGGATACAGCTATATCGGCAGCGTAATGCTTTGAAAGGAAAAATCATGAAACTGCTACTTAGCGCACTGGCGAAATTTACCTGCGGACTGTTGTTGGTGGGACTTTTGATCTTCTTGCCGGCAGGTACACTGCACTATGCAAAGGGTTGGCTCTTGATCGGGCTGCTGTTTGTGCCCATGCTGATCGCCGGGCTTGTGATGTTCTTCAAATCGCCGGATTTTCTTGCCAAGCGGCTGGATGTCAAGGAAAAGCAGGCGACGCAAAAGGGCGTTGTGGCTCTGTCCGGGCTGATATTTATTGCTGGGTTTGTAGTGGCAGGACTGGACTACCGCTTCTCTTGGTCAAAAATGCCTTTGCCGGTAACGATCATAGCATCGGTGCTGTTTTTGTCGGCCTATGCTCTGTACGCCGAAGTTATGCGGGAAAACGCATACCTGAGCCGCACGATTAAGGTGGAGGAAGGACAGCAGGTGGTGGACACCGGATTGTACGGCATTGTCCGGCATCCAATGTATATGGCAACGATCCTGTTGTTTTTGATGATCCCAGTTGTCCTGGGGTCTTGGTACGCGCTATTTATTTTCGCTTTCTACCCGGCGGTCATCATTGTTCGTCTGAAAGACGAAGAGGAGCTGCTGACTCGGGAACTTCCCGGCTATGCAGAGTATAAGCAAAAGGTCAAACACAGGATCATTCCCTTCGTTTGGTGAGGTGGCTTTAAGCAGAGAGAATTCGAACATAATTGCATTTACAGCAAAAAAGCGGATGCCGCTCATTTCTGAGAAGCATCCGCTTTTCTTGTTCAATCAATCCTCCAAATTGGAATTGTTGTATTCCTTGCTGAGTACTTTTTTCTGCCAAGACTTTTGGTTGCATTTTGGGCAGCGCATATGCCTGGTTCTGTTTACATGCATCGCCCACAGCACACTGCTATAGGTAGGAATATACCGGTGTCCGCACTTGGCACATTCATAGTAGCCTGCCGTCTGCTCGATCCTTATCGCGTAAGCGATACCGATGGCAAACGGAATGATGCCTGTAATGATCAGGACGATTCGCAGCCAATCCGCCATCTGTACGAAGCTGGCAACAAACACCAGAGCAAGAAGAATGACCGATACCACCACGCCTATGAAGATCTCCAGCCGCAGCAGCCTCTTATCTGCCTGTTCTTTTTGTTTTATCATTTCAAGTAGGTTATTTTCTAATTCTTTGTTGTAATTATCCATTGTAACTACCTCCCCACACAACAAATCATTTACACTGATACCCAGAATATCACATAGGTCGAGCATAATAGAAGAATCCGGCATTGCTTTGCCTGTTTCCCACTTTGATACCGCTCTATCGGTGATGTCCAATCTCTCAGCCAACTGCATTTGCGTTAGTTTTGCGTTTTTTCTGCACTTGGCAATGAATTTTCCGATCTTAATTTGATCCATAGGCTGCCTCCTTTCGCTTTCAGTATAAAGGCGATTGTATAAAGAATCTACATACCACTGGTTGAGTGGGGAGATATCAACCGGTGGTAGAGAAAAATGGAGATCCGGTGCTCTTAAAAGCACCAAAATTTTGCTCCTTGATTCTCATTCGTACCCGTGATTCCGCCATGAAAAAAGGATGGTCTTTTGACCACCCAACACTATCATTTTAACACGAATAATATGGCACTGTCAATCGCAATTCACATCCCGGAATTATTTTCTCTTTTTTGCATTATTTAGGGGTTTTCCGGACACTTTTAACCCTTGTTTTTTCGTTCATTATCCCATCTTGAAAAATGCAGCTTTGCCCCTTATCATATAAGTACAAAGAGGTGATACCAATGACCTAGTACACCCCAGATTCCTATGAAAAACGGAATCGAAAGTCGAGCTTCCACCTTCTCCCGATGACATAAATTTCTCAGAAACGAAACTAAAGGAATTGAACCGGGAGCAATTCAAGAGCATTGGAAGCTGCGTCTAAACTGCAGAAAGCGAGGTTAACCACATATGGAACCTGTCTACTCAATGAAATAACCCTCGACCGTTACAAGATTCCAGTAACAAGTCGAGGGTTATTTCATTTATATTTCTTTTCGTGATCGGCCAAGAGGCCGATTGATTTTGATGCAATGTCCGAGACCTTGTCCGCCTGGCCCAAGAGCTGGTTGAAAAAACGAAATAGATCCGGATGTGGCAAAAATATCCCGGAGTTGGTTTGTATGAAGTCTCATATTTCCAACTCCGGGTTGCTTTATTAAATTCAGATCACAGCAACGATATCATCCAGTTCCCGATACTGGGTGTGCAGCGGCAGGGGTTTTGCGTCGTCGGCAGGATAACCCATGGGCAGCAGCGCGGAGACAGTCACATTTTCCGGCAGACCCAGGACTTCGGCAACCTGATCCGCATTGAAGTAGCCGACCCAGCAGGAGCCAATGCCCAGCTCCGCGGCCTCCAACATCATGTGGGTGCAGACGATGGCGGCATCGGTCTCGCCGGACTCATAACCGGGCTGCAGCTTGCTCTTCCAGTCCCGGGTACGGTCATAGCAGACCACCAGAATCACAGGGGCATCAAAGGTGCAGCGGCATACGGATGCCAATTTCTTTCTTGCGTCCTCGCTTTTGGCAATATAGATCTTTTGTGGTTGGTTGTTGCAGGCAGTGGGCGCAACATGTCCTGCCTCCAAAATCCGGTTCAGATGTTCTTCCGCAATGGGCTGATCCTTAAAAGAGCGGACAGAATAACGCGCCTTGGCAAGTTCCAAAAATGTCATATAGGTTACCTCCTGACTTTTTGTTTATTATAGCGCAGATCAGGAGCAAATGCAAATAAAATACCCGGCGTTGAATCGTGTGAAATCTCACGTTTCCAACTCCGGGCTTTGTTTCTACAGTAGGCTTTGCTGTTTTGCGGCTTGCGGGTGACCGGGTTCAGATCGCCCCAGGTACTTCGCTTGGCAGCATCCACTTTTCGCTTTTCCTTCTTGGAAAGCTTCTCATAAGGAATGAATTTTTCCATTTGCGTTTCCTCCTTCTAGGTTTGCGATGCAAGCATAACAGAAAAGAGGGAAATAGTCAAATGAAGTTTCTGGAAACGAATTTTGTAAAAGTTTTACTGTTTTTTCATCTGCCGCAGGAACAGCAGTACTGCTGCTGCGAGAGAAAGGTTGGCGTATCCGAGCACCCACCATATATGAGGGAAGATACCGGCGAAATTACCTGCAAGTATCGCCCGTTCCATTTCCACTGCGTGAACAAAGGGCAGCGCATATGCGATTTTCTGAAAAGCACCGCCCACAAGCGCAAGATCAAACCATGTGCCGGACAGCCAGGCAGAAAGATTGGTGAGCAATGCTCCGCAAATGCCGCCAACCTGCTTATCGCCCAGCACACTTCCGCAAAGGAGTCCCAATGCAATGTAGAGAATGGAAACGGGAATGATAAAGGCAATTGCGTACACTACATGGATCGTCACCTCAAGACCGAGAACAATCGCCACAATATAGCAAATCACGCATTGTGCCACGGCAATCGGTATGATCGGCAGAGTATAGCCGAGGATAAAATCCACCGGAGTCAGCGGCGTGGTGTATAACCGCTGAAGCAGCGAACTGCTTCTGTCTTTGGAAATGATCGTCGCAGAAAACAGAGTCATAAAGGAAAGTCCAAAGACCGTAATACCCGGGGTTAAGTGCTGGATTTCAAAAAGCTTTACAGGGACGTTTGCTTGTATGGCACTGAGCAATAAGATCAGCACAAGCGGAAATCCAAGGCCAAAGGCTAAATTCAGCGGATCCCGTAATATTTCCTTTGTGTTTCTGCCCGCAAAAGTCAGCATTCTCATTTTGCAGCCCCCTTCACGATATTAACAAAGGCCTGTTCAAAATGATCTGTCCCTGCCGTTTCCTTGATCTTGTCAGGGGTATCGCAAATGAGCAGCTTGCCGTTCTTCATAATGGCGATACGGTCAGAAAGCGCCTCGGCTTCCTCCATATAGTGCGTTGTCAGAATCATGGTGACCTTGCCTTTGAGGGAACGGATAATGTCCCAAAGCTCGCTTCTTGCCAGCACATCCAGTCCAAGGGTAGGCTCGTCCAGGAACAGGATCTCCGGTTCGCTGATCAGTGCCATTGCGATGCTCAGTCTGCGCTGCCAACCACCGGACAGCTTTCCTGCCTTTTTCTTAATTACGGTTTCTAGCCCCAGCCGTTCAGTCAGCTCTGCCACCTTGGTGTTTCGCTTTTCTTTTGTAAATCCGTGAACACCGCAAATCAACTCCAGGTTTTCACCAACGGAAAGACCGGGGGCAACCGCGGTTTCCTGCGGAGAAACGGCTATAAGCAATTTCACAGCGGCAGTATCTTTGCGAATGCTTTTCCCGTTCAGAAAAGCATCACCGCTTGTGGGCTGTGTCAGACAGGACAGCATTTTGATCGTGGTTGTTTTACCCGCACCGTTAACACCCAGCAGGGAAAAGAGTTCTCCCTTGTGGACAGAAAGGCTAAGGTCATCAACTGCAACGACTTCTTTATATTTTTTTGTTAAACCTTCAATTCTGATGGCATCCATACTGATTACTCCATTAGGGGTTTTCTTTCAGTTTTCTGTTGAGCGCTTCCGTTTTGGATTTGGTGATGAAATAGACGATAAGCCAGATCACGGCATAGCCTGCGATGAATATTCCGGTGAACGCCAAAATGGGGACAAGCTGATTAAGCAGCCAGCCGTTGAACAGGTAGGTGAGAATATAGGCAACGTATAGTACTGCGCCGTGGAGCAGGATCATGGTGGGGAGCGGTAATTGTTCCATTTGATAGATGGAGGTCATACCTGCCGCGATGAAGGCAAGTAGCGTAATTGTCAGAATGCCTAAACAAACTTCGCCGGGGGAGAAGTGGTCGACCGCGCCGGTAGCACCCAGAGCGCCATAGATGACGGCTAACACGATCGGTCCGCCGCTGGCGCAGATCAGGCCACGGAGCAGAAATTCTTTCCAAAACTTTTTCATTTTGCGTCAAACCTCCTTTTGATTTGGGCAAAGCATCGCCGGGAAACGTATTCCCTGTAGCCGCACTTGAATACGGCATCCACGCCGCCGCTGTAGGTCACGGCAAATCGGTCAAGGCGGTTTTCGTTTGCCAGAGTGCTTTTGTTGATGCGGATGAAGGACGCGGGGAGCTGTGCTTCCAATTCATATAGCCGCTGCTTCAGACGGTAACGTCGGTTCTGAGAGTCGATAGCATAGGTCTTGCCGTCCAGGATCGTAATACATTCGATGCCCGAGAGAGCGAGCATTTTCATATCGTCATCACCATAAGCCGGAATGCGGTCGGCCCCTGCGAGTTTCAAAATAAGTGCTTCGATCTCGTCTGTTAAGGCTGATCGCTCGTGGACGGTTGCGACCACCTCCTCGTCCTTTTCTTTGTCGATGATCAGTGTGAACTTCATCGCCTCACCTCCTGTGGTGCTATTCTAGCATATCCAAAATCAAAAATGTTGCAAATTGCCTCCATCGGTCATTTTAGCACCGTAAGCGGTAAAAATAAGCCGACAGCCCTCTTTAGGAGAGCTGTCGGTAAATATTAAGGGGATACAGAGGGAAGATTGCCCAGATTGTTGTTTTCGCTGCCGTCGGGGAGGGATT
>JAZNDJ010000035.1:0-5633 GCA_045588045.1 Faecousia sp. | reverse complement strand
AAAGGCCCCAGTAGCAGCCGAAAACAGCGACACCCATGATCAGGGCGGGGACGGCTGAACGCAGGAGATTCCGGACCAGGTGGGGGTTTTGGGGAACGACCCGGGTGATGCAGATCAGATTCAGCACGGCGATGGTGCCGTAGCACAGCACAGCACCCATGGGAACACCCACGATGCCGATGTTGGGATTTCCGGCCAGCAGATACACCACAGCCAGCCGGGCAGCACCGGACACCAGCATATTGATGACCGGGAGATGGGCTTTGCCGTGGGCCTGCAGGACTGCGTTGGTGTACTGGATGATGGCATAGAGGAATACGCAGATGCCCAGCACGGTCATCAGCTTTGTGGACAGCTCCAGGTTCTCACCGGTGTAACCGCCCAGCAGCGCGGTGATCGGACGGGCCAGCAGACACAGGCCGACACTGCAGGGCAGGCTGATCAAACCTGTAACGCGGGCTGCAGATTCTTCGGTAGAGCGGACTGCATGGTCGTCACCCAAGGTCAGATGGTTGGTGATGGCAGGCAAAACACTGATGGCGATGGGCACGATAAAGGCGCAGGGCATATTGAAAATGGTGGTGGACATGCTGTAGATGCCTTTCATGGTATCGGCAGCGCCTTGGGAAAGGCCGTTGGCGGTCAAAAGCTGACCCATGTATAGCCGCTGCTCCAGCACCGTCAAAAGCTGCATACCGGCCGAGCCGATGGTAATGGGGATGGCAATGGCCAGCAGGGATTTGGCAGTAGAGCCAAAGGAGAGGGCAGTGTCGTCGGTGACCGGAAGCTCCCGGTAGGCCGGACGGAACCGGCCAAACAGGAAGATCACGCTGACCAGACAGCTAAAGGTAACGCCCAAAATAGCGGCACCGGCGGCATAGGAAACGCTGTTTGTCAGATACATGACCAAGACAGCCAGCCCAAGGCCGACGAACAGCTTGAATACAGCCTCCAGCACCTGGCTGGTAGAGGTGGGGCGCATATTGCCCTGTCCCTGGAAGAAACCGCGGAAGGTGGAGATCATACCCACCAGCAGTGCGCATGGGCCAAGGCAGGCCATAGCCACCCAGGCATCAGGCTGTCGCTGGAAGGCGGCAAGCTGGCGGCAAAATACCACCATCAAGGTACTGCTCACAAGACCCAGGATCAGGAAGATCGCCCTTGCGGTCTTGTAGATCTTGCGGACCTGGTTATAGCGGCCCAGGGCGTTTGCCTGGCTGATCATGCGGCTCATAGCCACAGGCAGGCCCACGGTAGAGACCATCAGCAGTACAGAGTACACATCATAGGCGGTGACGAAGTAGCCGTAGCCCTGGTCACCGATGATCATTTTTAGGGGGATCTTATAGAATGCGCCAATGAGCTTCACTACAGCCGTGGCCATAGCCAGCAGGGCCGCGCCGTGGAGGAAGGTTTGTTTCTTTCCGGATTCAGACATGACTTACTCCTTTTCTTGGAACAGACGGGGGATGGCGTACTGGGTCAGATCCTCAACTACCGCCTTCAGATCAATGGTGGGGAATTGGCCGTTTTGGTAGAGGATCCTGCCCCGGACCATGGTCATGGCCACGTCGCCGCCCTTGGCGGAGAACACAAGGCCGTTCATCACATTGTGACAGGGCATCAGATGGGGCGCGGAGAAATCCAGCAGCACCAGATCGGCGTCCATGCCCTCCTTCAGCATACCGGTGCTGCCGGCACGGCCTTGGGCACGGGCACCGCAGGTGGTTGCCATCATCAGCACTGCCGGTGCAGGCATGGCAGAGGCATCGCCGCCGGCCAGCCGGGCACCCATAGCGGCGCCGCGCATGACCTCGAACATATCCAAATTGCCGCATTCTATGGCGCCGCCGGTACCAAGGGCCACATTCATACCGGCCTTGACACAGTCCAAAATCGGGGTGGAGGGCATACCAGCCTTGGCATAGGCCAGGGGGGTGGCAACGGCGGAAACCTTCCGCTTGCCCAAAAGCATCCGTTCCTCAGGTGCCAAGGCTACACAGCCTGCGGCTGTGGTGGGGACGCGGAACAGGTTGTGACAGTCCAAAAGCTCTGCAGGCCCAAGACCGGTTCGGTCCAAGCATTCCTCAGCTTCCGTCTGGGTCTCTGCCAGATGCAGCTGCATGCCCAGTTCTTTTTCCATAGCATAGGCGGCAAGACCTTCCCAAAGCTTGTGGTTGCTGGTGTATTGGGCGTAAATGCCGCCGTCGATACGGATTCGTCCGTCATCAAAGCCGTGCCACTTCTCTGTCACACGGCAAAGCTCCCGGCACTGCTCGTCGGTCTCGAAATCGAAATCCTCGCTTTGGTCGATAAACCGGTAGGCGGACAGGGCCAAGTTGGCTTTGATCCCGGATTCGGCAACAGCCTGTGCGGTGGCATCGGGGTAATAGTAAAGGTCCGATACGGAGGTAATACCAAAGCGCAGGCACTCGGCTATGCCCAAAAGGGCGGCGGCTTTGGCACTGCGGGCATCCAGCTTATCCTCCCGGCTGAGCTGCTGGTCCAGAGCCTCGGCGCGGCCTGTGTCATCCAAAAGGGAACGCAGCGCGGTGGTAGCCAAATGGGTGTGACAGTTCACAAGACCGGGCATGACCACCATGCCGGTGCCGTCGATGATAGTGCTGGGCTGCTCTGCAGGCGGCTGCCTGGAAATGGTGGAAATTTTTCCGTCCGCAATGCCCAGATATGCCCCAAAAAGCACATCCATCTTTTCGTTCATGGTCACAACGGTGACATTGGAAATAAGCGTATCCACTTAAATGCTTCCTTTCATAAGCCGGAACAGATCTTCTTTTTGCCGGAGAACGCTATCCAGCTGATCGATGTACTGTTCAGGGAATTTCGGGTTGTGGAATCGCTGCAGAGTACCGTCGGGCAGGTTGACCTTGTTCATGCCACCGCCGCCCAGGGACACGATGGTGTGCAGCTCCTCCATCATATAGATATTGTACAGGCAGTCCAGACCGTCTCGGCTCCAGCCGATATTCTCAAAGCTGCCGGACATATATTTTTGCCGGTAAAGGTAGTAGGGCTTGTAGCCCAAACCCCGCAGCCGGTCATTGGCATAGGCCACCATCCGGGCAACCTCCTCTGCGTCCGGCAGAGAGACCTTGCGCTCAAACAGGTCGGCGCCCTTTTTCAGCGCCAACGTGTGGACGGTGATGTTGGCAGGCTTAAGGGCTGCCACCGTGTCCAGGCTGCGGCAGAAGCCGGCGAAGGAATCTGCCGGCAGGCCGGCGATCAGATCCATGTTAATGGCTTCAAAGCCGGCAGCAACGGCTTGGGAATAGCTCCGAAGCACGTCGTCAGCGGTGTGGGGACGGCCGCAGGCACGGAGAACGTGGTTTTCCATGGTTTGGGGGTTGATGCTCATGCGGTCGGCACCGTGGGCGCGGATGGTGCGGAGCTTTTCTTCGTCCAGGGTGTCGGGTCTGCCACCCTCTACGGTAAATTCCAGGCACCGGGAGAGGTCAAAGCTGTCCCGGATCCGGTCCAAAAGAGCGGCCATTTGGGCGGCGGACAGAGTGGTAGGCGTACCGCCGCCTATGTAAATACTACGGACCTGCCTGCCGGAACTTGCCAGCAGACGGCCGGTTACTTCCAATTCTTGAAACAGCGCCTCCAGGTAGGGATCCAAAAGCTCCGTCCGTTTTCCGATGCTGCGGCTGACAAAACTGCAGTAACTGCACCGGGTGGGACAGAAGGGTATGCCGACATACAGGCTTACGTCGGTGGGGATCGTCTTTTCGTAAGCTGCTGCAGAGGATATGGAGCAGTCCACCGCAAGGGCGGCTCGCTGGGGAGAAACAAAATATTCCCGCTCCATCATGCGCTGGGCAGCGGCAGGCGTGCCGCCATCCAAAAGATGCCGGGTGGTCAGCTTGGTGGGCCGCACCCCGGACAGGGCGCCCCAGGCAGGTTTTTGGTCCAAATGCTCAAGCGCGGCCAAATAGTAGCTCTGCTGCAGACAGCGACGGCGGGCTCGGACGGTTTCCTTTGCCGCCGGGATCCGGCGGACGGCCCGGGAGGTCTTGCCGTCAAGGGTAACGGTGCTCACCGCCGTGAGCCAGGTCTTACCTCTGTGAAGGCAGGATGTGGCTTCTCCCCGGTCGCAGATGGTCTGGGTCGGAAAGAGAGCCATCTGCAGCTGTTCAATGGCATATCGGTCATCGTGACCGGAAAGTGTCAGCTTCATCTGATCACCTGCATATACGGATTGCTCCGCTTTTCCTCAAACAGGGTGCTGGCGTGTCCGTGTCCGGGCAGCACCTTGCAGTCCTGCTCCAAATTCGCCAACCGATTCAGAGACTGGAACATCAGCCGGGGACTGCCGCCGGGAAGGTCTGTTCTGCCGCAGGTGCCGGCAAACAGGGTGTCTCCGGCGAACAGGGTGTCGCCGCACAGCAGGCAAACACCACCGGGGGTGTGGCCGGGGGTGTGCAGGACCTGAAGGGTCAGCCCGGCAAGACATAGGATGTCCCCGTCTTTGTAGTGGTCGGTACAGGGGATGGTGCCTAAGGTCAGCTGGTTAGGCAAGGACAGCTCATCGTGATGGATGTACACCTTGCAGCCGGTCTCCTCGGCAATGGCCTTCACACCGCTGATATGGTCAGCGTGACCGTGGGTCAGCAGGATGGCTTCCACCTGCTTGCCATGGAGACGCACCTGCTCCAGAATCTGGTCGTCCTGAAAGCCAGGGTCCACCAGGATACAGGTGTCAGAATTTTCGGCATAGGCCATATAGCAGTTGGTGCGCAGCCTGCCGCCTGTGATAGTGTGGATCGTCATAACTGTTACCTCCTTAT
Organism: Faecousia sp.; assembly: GCA_045588045.1. Classification (GTDB taxonomy): domain Bacteria; phylum Bacillota; class Clostridia; order Oscillospirales; family Oscillospiraceae; genus Faecousia. The sequence continues at coordinate 825 of JAZNDJ010000035.1, read as the reverse complement.
CCCCGCCGGGGGGCCTCCATAAGCTGTTCGGTGTCCAGGATCAGGGTCACAGGGCCGTCATTGACCGATGCCACCTGCATATCCGCACCAAAACGGCCGTGCTGGGGCGGGAAGCCCAAAGCCTGGCAGTCTGCCAAAAACTGCTCATACAGCCGGTTACCCAGCTCCGGTGGCGCGGCATCGGTAAAGCTGGGACGGCGGCCCTTGCGACAGTTTCCGTACAGGGTGAACTGGCTGACGACCAAAACCTGCCCGTCAACGTCAGACAGACTGCGGTTCATTTTCCCGTTTTCGTCCTCAAACACTCTAAGACCCAGGGCCTTTTCTGCCAGATAGCGGCAGTGGGCTTCTGTATCGTTGGGGCCGACCCCCAGCAGGATCAGAAATCCTTTGCCGATCTGACCGGTCACTTCCCCGTCGATTGTGACGGAGGCGGAGGTCACTCTTGTTAAAACAGCACGCATAACAGCGCTCCTTTTGTGTCAGTTTTGTCCTCTGCGGGAGCCTAACACATCCCGGATGTTCAGCAGCTTGTTGCGGATGACCTCCAGCTCAGCTACGTTTTTGACTTCGAACCGGACAGTAAAGACACTGTGACCGCCGGGAACGTCCTTGCCGGAAAGCTCCTTTACCCGGACCCGGGCGGTGGTCATGACAGTAGCCACGTCCAGCAGCAGGCCGTCACGGGTGATGCAGTCCAGCTCCAGGGTGGTCTCAAAGGGCTGCTCCTCTACATTGTCCCAGCGGACACGGACCCAGCGGGCAGCCTGCTCGGGGTCATAGGCACCGATGGTGTTGGGACAGTCGGCCCGGTGGATCGATACG
>JAZNDJ010000034.1:0-5080 GCA_045588045.1 Faecousia sp. | reverse complement strand
AATCTGCCAGATCCGGTGGGTAAGGTCTACTCTACCGTCACCCGTCCCAACGGCATCACCATTAATCGAGTAGGCGTTCCTATGGGTGTGGTAGCCATCATCTACGAAAGCCGCCCCAATGTCACCTCCGACGCGGCAGTGCTGGCACTGAAATCCGGCAACGCCTGCGTGCTGCGCAGCGGCAGCGATGCCTTCCGCAGTGCCAACGCCATTGTCCACGCCATGCAGGACGGTCTGCGTGCCGCAGCCATGCCCCCGGAGCTGGTACAGCTTGTGCAGGACACCACCCGCCAAAGCACCCGGGATCTGATGGAGGCGGTTGGCTATGTGGATCTGCTGATCCCCAGAGGCGGTGCCGGTCTGATCCGGGCCTGCGTGGAAGGAGCCAGGGTGCCCTGTATCCAAACCGGCACCGGCATTTGCCATATTTATGTGGACAAAGCTGCCGATCAGGAAAAAGCTCTGAATATCATTGAAAACGCCAAAACCAGCCGTCCCTCTGTTTGCAATGCCGCAGAGGTTTGCCTGGTCCACCGGGATATTGCCGTGCAGTTCCTGCCAAAGCTTTACAAGCGGCTGGTCACAGACCGGACCGCGCCTGTGGAGCTGCGGCTGTGCGAGAGGGCCGCTGCCATCATCCCCGGCGTACCGGCAGGCGAGAAGGATTTTGACACAGAATTTCTTGACTACATTTTGGCCGTTGGAGTCGTGGACAGCACCGATGCTGCCATCGCCCATATTGCCGCCCACTCCACCGGTCACAGCGAGGCCATCCTTACCCAGGACCCAGCTGCAGCACACCGCTTCACCACCACGGTGGACAGCGCTGCCGTCTATGTCAACTGCTCTACCCGTTTCACCGACGGTGGAGAATTTGGCCTCGGCTGCGAGATCGGCATTTCCACCCAAAAGCTCCATGCCCGTGGGCCTATGGGCCTGGATGAGCTGTGCAGCTACAAGTATGTGATCCGTGGCGACGGTCAGATCCGATAGGAGGATATCTATGAACAACTACTTTGGTTTTATCGGTACCGGCAACATGGGCGGTGCATTGGCCCGGGCTGCGGCAAAAACCATGGCCGCAGAAAACCTTCTGCTTGCGGACAGCTATGCCCCCGTTGCACAGGCTTTGGCTACAGAGTTGGGCTGTAAGGCTGTGGAAGTTTCCACCGTCGCTACCAGCGCCGACTTTATTTGGCTTGGTGTCAAGCCCCAGGTCATGGCTGGCGTTCTGGCCGGCATTGCCCCGATCCTAGCCGCACGGACCGATCCTTTCGTGTTGGTCTCCATGGCTGCCGGCATTTCCATCGCCGATATCCGCCGTATGGCCGGCGGGGATTACCCTGTGATCCGTATCATGCCCAACATCCCGGTAAAAGCTGGCGGCGGTGTGATCCTGTACGATGCCACCGACAACGTCAGCAAGGATGCATTGGACACCTTCCGCTGGAGTATGGCCCAGGCCGGTCTTGTGGATCGGTTGCCGGAGCATCTGATCGATGCCGGCAGCGCCCTGTCCGGCTGCGGTCCGGCCTTTGTGAGCCTGTTTGTGGAAGCCCTGGCTGACGGTGCGGTCGCATGCGGACTTCCCCGCGCCAAAGCCCTCGCATATGCTGAGCAGACCCTTCTGGGAACCGCAAAGTATCTTCTGGAATCCGGGGAGCACCCCGGTGCGCTGAAGGATGCAGTCTGTTCTCCCGGCGGCTCTACCATTGCCGGCGTACTGGCTCTGGAGCAGGGCAGTTTCCGGGCCGCCGCAGCGGAGGCTGTGGTCTCTGCCTTTGAGCGAACCACAGAATTAGGCAAATAAACCAAAAAACTTCGCAAGAAATTCTCAAAAATAGAAAAATTTTTTATTTTACAAAGTGAACATGTTGTATTATAATATATAAGTAAATTGACACGCGGGTAAAACCGTAATCTTTATGTCAGATTAGGAGTGTTGACTATGAGCCGGATGTTAGGTACTGTTTCTATGGGTATCCGCGCTCCCATCATCCGTGAAGGCGATGACCTTGCTGCCATCGTCACCAACTGCATCTTAGATGCTGCCAAGTATGACGGTGTCGTTCCCCGCGATCGGGACGTTGTGGCGATCACTGAGTCCATCGTTGCCCGTATTCAGGGAAATTACGTTACCGTTGACAACATTGCCCAGGATATTCGCGCCAAGTTCGGCGGCGATACTGTGGGTGTTGTTCTGCCCATCCTGAGCCGTAACCGGTTCTCCACCTGCTTGCGGGGCATTGCCTCCGGCTGCAAGAAGGTTGTCATCCAACTCAGCTACCCCGGCGACGAAGTGGGCAACTGCCTGTTTGATCCCGAGCTGGTGGATCAGAAGGATGTCAACCCCTATGTGGATGTTCTGGACCTGGCCAAGTACCGGGAGCTGTTCGGCTACGCCAAGCACCCCTTCACCGGTATGGACTATGTGGCCTACTACGAAGAGCTGGTCACCGGCTGCGGCGCTGAGGTGGAGTTTATCTTCGCCAACGATCCCCGTGCCGTGCTGAAGCTGACCAAGAATGTGCTGTGCTGCGACATTCACACCCGGTTCCGCAGCAAGCGTCTGGTGAAGGCTGCCGGTGCTGAGATCGTATACGGTCTGGACGATATTATGAGCGCGCCCATCGACGGTAGCGGCTACAACGAGAGATATGGCCTGCTGGGCTCCAACAAGGCTACTGAGGATCGGATCAAGCTGTTCCCCCGGGATTGCCAGGATCTGGTCGAGGAGATCCAGGCAAAGCTTTTGGAAGCTACCGGCAAGCACATTGAAGTCATGGTCTATGGTGACGGCGCCTTCAAGGATCCCGTCGGCAAAATCTGGGAGTTGGCTGACCCGGTCGTCTCTCCTGCCTACACTGCCGGTCTGGAGGGTACCCCCAATGAGCTGAAGCTGAAGTATCTGGCAGATAACGATTTTGCACAGCTGTCCGGCGAGGCTCTTCGGGATGCCATTAAGAGTAAGATCCAGACCAAGCCTGAGAAGATGGAAGGTATGATGGGTACTACTCCCCGCCGCCTGACCGATCTGATCGGTTCTCTGTGTGACCTGACCTCCGGCTCCGGCGATAAGGGCACACCCTTCGTCTATATCCAGGGCTACTTCGACAACTACACCACCGATTAATACAATGGCACGCCGAATCTACTGTTCGGCGTGCTTTTTGTGGACATAGTTGGTTTTTTATGATATAATGGCTGAGATTATACGACAGGAGATTCTGCTTATGAAAAAGGTCCTTGCTACTGTATCGCTCGTTCTTATTGTTGCTGCGCTGGCGAGTCTGTACGCCTGTCGTGCAAAACCCACCGAATATGTCCCCGTGTCCAGCGACCCCACGATAGAAAACGAAAGTGCAGAGGGAATGGGCGGCGATGTGCCGGAAGCTTCCACGGAGCCTACCAAGGCACCTGTTGATCTGCAGGAGGAGACTCCGTCGTCCTCCACCACAACGCCTACCACCGGCAGCACGACTGCACCTACCACGAAGCCCACTACCAAGCCGACGACTGCACCTACCACAAAGCCCACTACCAAGCCCACTACCACACCGACTACTACGCCTACTACCGCACCGACTACTGCGCCCACTACCAAACCGACCACCGCACCGACCACCGCACCGACTACTGCGCCCACTACCAAACCCACCATCCCCGGCGCAGTAGAGGAAGAGGGCGATATTTTCATTCCTTTGGGATGATTTCGACAGTCCTACAGCTATAGCCTAAGGAGGCATCTGTGTGAAGCTCAGTCTGACCAACAACCAACTGAAGCTCATTGCTATGGTCGCCATGACCTTGGACCATGTTGGCATCGTATTCTTTCCGCAAGTTCCGTGGCTTCGCATGATCGGGCGGCTGGCCTTCCCCATCTATGCCTATATGATCGCAGAAGGATGCCGCCACACCCGCAGACCCCTGCGCTATTTGGCCAGTGTTGCTGCCATGGCCGCCCTGTGTCAGCTTGTGTATTTCTTCGCGATGGGCTCTGTGTATATGTGCATCCTTGTGACCTTCAGTCTGTCCATTGGTCTGATCCTGCTGATCAAGTATGCCAAGCAACAGCAGACCGTCCTGTCCTGGCTACTGGTATTTGCTGGCTTTGCTACAGCGATCTTCCTGTGCCATGGGCTTCCGGAGCTTTTGCCCCACACCGACTACTGTGTGGACTACGGCATGATTGGGGTCTTGGTACCGGTATTTGTATATTTGGGTACAAGTAAGATCTCCCGGCTGGCCATGTTCGCTTTGGGTCTTTTCGGCCTGTGTTTTGCCTTCGGCGGTATCCAATGGCTGTGCCTGCTGGCCGTTCCCCTGCTGGCTCTGTACAACGGCCAACGAGGCAAATGGAAAATCAAGTGGCTTTTCTACCTGTTCTACCCTGCCCACTTGGTAGTGATCCAGCTCATTGACTGGGCAATTGCATATATTTGAGGCGACACCTATGCGAATCATTGACATCCACACCCACATCTACCCCGACGAGATTGCCTTGAAGGCAACTAACAGTGTCCGGGAGTTTTACCATATCGGCGACCGGACCATGGACGGCACAATGGATCTGCTGCTGCAGAAAAAGCAGGAGGCCGGGATCGACAAGTGTGTGATCCTGCCGGTAGCCATTCGGTCTGACCGGGTCCGGGGCATCAACCAGTTCATATGGGAGCAGGCGGCCCTTCATAAAGATTTTATCCCCTTCGGCACGGTACACGCCGCTATGGAACATGTGGCCGACGAGGGACAATGGATCATCGACCAAGGGCTGAAGGGTATCAAAATGCACCCGGATTCCCAGCAGTTCAACATCGACGATCCGGATCTGTTCCCTATGTACGACCGTATCCAGGGAGTGATTCCTGTGATGCTTCATATGGGCGACCAGCGGTACGATTTTTCTCATCCGGTGCGGCTTCGTCGGGTGATGGAGCTGTTCCCCCGGCTGGAGGTGATCGCTGCCCATTTCGGCGGCTACTCTATGTTTGAAACGGCGAAAGAGCAGCTCTCCGATAAAGACTGTATCTTCGATATTTCCAGCGCTATGATGTTTATGGAGCCGGGCGAGGCGGAGAAG
>JAZNDJ010000033.1:0-15574 GCA_045588045.1 Faecousia sp. | reverse complement strand
TATTTACATCATATTCATCACTGGGGGTATCGGCTGCAGCCAAGGCCTGAGCAAAGGTCACAAGCTCCAGCTGCGCTGTTGTGCCGTTCGGTATGTGCATCGTCACTCCTCCATTTTGGGAAACCAGCAGCAATTGTCCGGATCGTGGAAGGCGCAATCCTCCCGGGTTTTACCGGTCTGCCGAAGCCAGCCCTCAAACGCCTTGTCCAAGAAGGCAAAAGCACCTTCCATGGCAGACTGGAGCTGCACCGTACGGCCATCAGACAAATAGAGCTCCACCACAATATTGCCGGCGCTGTTATAAAGCTGCTGAGAACAGATATCTGCAAACCGATAGGTCTTACTGCCTTTTCCGAAAGTCATTAGAATGAAGCTGTTCGCATCGTAAAAAATACCGAAGGTCATGTAGTACACAACAAGGCCGACCCCCACAAGGATCAGCAGCGCACCGCCTGCGATCAGCAGCCATGTTCCGTTGATCCCAGCGAAGATCGCCGCAACTCCAAGGACTGCAACGATCAGCCCCAATGAGGCATATCGCTTACTAAGGCGCACAGACAAGCCGGAGCGGTGCTGCGCCTTGCTGCGAAACAGCTTCGAGAAGCCCTTATCCAGCAAGAAGAACAGACCGAAGGCCGCTGCGGCCACAAGGATCACGATCAAAAAATCCATAGCACTTCCTCAAATCAAGCCCAAAGAACGCAGTCCACAGGGATATCGTGGGCCTCTGTTTCCAAATAGGGCATCATTTGGAATTCATAGCAAAGGGCAAGGGTAGGATGTTCCGGCTCCTCTGTCAAAAAGCGGTCATAAAACCCGCCTCCGTACCCCATTCTATGGCCCTGGGGATCGAAGGCAAGTCCAGGCATCAGCACAAGGGCCGTAGGGTCATCTGCCACAGGGCCGTTGGCAACAGGCTCCGGAATACCTGCATAGCCCGGGGCGACCAAAGCAAGATCCGTCATATAAATGAACTTCATCTCATCACCGAACACCTTTGGTACGGCGACTCGCTTGCCGTCTTCCAGCGCCTTTTGCAGCATAGGCACAGTGCGGACCTCCTGATTATAGGGCAGGTAACCATACACAGTTCTTGCGCTACGATACAATTCCGATTCGGCAAACAATTGTCCCAAACGCGCGCTGGCTTCGTCGATCTGCTGTTGGGTCATTGCCCGTTTTTGGTCACGGATCTTTTTTCTCATGGCTGACTTGTCCATTTTTCTCCTCCGTAGGCTGCTTTCTGAACATGCGGAACCACAAAAGAATCGCTGCCTGTCCGGGAATGCCCAGCAGGAATATCCGCCACATACTTGTCCAAAGACTCCAATCCACAAAGGCCAGGATCGTTACGAACAAGCTCAAAAGGCCGCCCCACATCAGCAGGGAGATCAGCAGCCGATTCCCGCGGAAATCCTTCCACGCAGAGCGCAGACTGAGCAGCACGATGGCATCTACAGGGATGGCATACACAAACGCGATCCATGCATTGTGCAGGTCAAAAAAGGAAAGGATGGTGACAACAAGCAGTGCCACAAACCAAACCAGCAGCGAAGAGAGCTGCAGGATGATCCGCTTATCGGCCTTGCGTTTAAGGGTTTTTTCCACAGCCTTTCCCATGACCCGCTCAATGGTACCGGGATTTTCCGGCAAAGCCTCAGGGTCAACAAGCAGTTCGTTGACCGTAATATCAAACAACTCCGCAAGCTGGATCAGTGTCAACACATCCGGAACAGATTCGCCACGTTCCCATTTGGAGACAGCCTTATCTGAGTAGTTGAGCTTTTCCGCAAGGCCCACCTGGGTCATACTGCTGCGCTTGCGATAGGACGCAATGTTCGCACCGATTTGTTTTTTAATCTTATCGCCTTCCATAACGAACCTCCAGGAGTACTATGCAATTCATTTTAACACATTTTTTTGTCCGATGCAACAAAAAAGCGAACCCTCTCAACAAGAGAGGGTTCGAATTTCAATCCTCCGGGAACAGTTTTTGATAACAGTATTTGATGATCGCACTACGGGTAATAATGCCTATGAAGGCATCCTTATCGTCAACAACAGGAATAAAGTTCTGTGTATTGGCCCGGCTGACAAGGTCATACATATTTGCTGTGACCCTGACAGGTATGTTATCCTTCCTGCGGGAGATCTCCATGATCCTTCTGGCTTCCGCCTGCCGCATATCCATGTAACAAATATTTTTCAGCGCCCAGAGTAGGTCACCTTCTGTAAGGCTGCCTCTGTATTCGCCCCGTCGGTTTAAGATCGGCAACGCCGCATAACCGGATGCTTCCATTTTCTCAAGGGCTTGTCGGATGGTAAAATCATCATACACGTAGGCGCACATTGCCTTCGGTGTCAGAAAAAACAGGATGTTATTCATAGTGACTCCTTTTCATGCAGTGATATTCTGCTGTTATCATTATAGCATAAAAATCCTAGGAAAGTCTGAAAATTTACTGTAAATTTGCCGTTAACGCGCCAAATTTACCCTCCCCATTTTGTGCATAACGCACAATTGCGTGTGCATTTAACCAAACTCTACCCAGTAAAATTGCTCTCTACGCCTGGTTGATTTGCGATTTCCGTTTCGGAGAGGGCAAAAATGGTGCGGGAGAGTTTGTTTTTCCGTTTCTGTGATAGAATATAACCATCCAAGAAAGGCGGCGATCTTATGACAACACGTACAAAGCTGGCAGACAGACAGCTTCCAAACTACTCCATCGGTGAGGAGACCATGAACATGGTGACACACATCGTCGGCGGCGGCGTCGGCATCCTCACATTGGCCCTGTGTGTTCTTAGGGCGATCGATCAGCAAAATGTTCTGGGCATTATCGGCTCTGCGATCTTCGGCTTTACCATGATCGCCCTTTACACGATCTCCAGCATTTACCATGGGCTGCAGCAGAGCACAGGCAAAAAAGTCATGCAGGTCATCGATCACTGCGCCATCTATTTTCTGATCGCAGGGACGTACACACCCATCTTGCTATCCGCATTTGTCCCCACATATCCAGAGATCGGCTGGGGACTGCTGGCCGCAGAGTGGATTTTGGTCGCATTGGCAGCCACCTTGACTGCCATTGATCTGAAGAAATATAACATCTTTTCCATGGTGTGCTACATTGCTATGGGCTGGGGCATCATTCTCTTTACGCCACAGGCAATCGAGTTACTCACACCGCGCGGATTTTATTGGCTGTTGGCTGGCGGCATCGTCTACACGATCGGTGCAATTCTATACGGCATTGGTTCAAAGGTGCGGTGGATGCACTCGGTATTCCATATTTTCGTGGTGCTGGGAAGCATCCTGCAGGCAATCGCGATCCTGTTCTACGCCATCTAAGAAAGAAAGCCATGGATTGATCCATGGCTTTCTTCTTACTCTTTCGTTTTCTCCTCGCTGAAGGAATCAAAAAGGGACGTATCCGACGCTGTCAGGATCTCCTCCCCTGCCATACACTGGGCAAACTGCGGGCCAGTCATGGTTTCATGCTGAAGCAAAAATTCAACAACTTTGTTGAGCTTGTCCGCGTCCTTCTGAAGGATCTGCTTGCACTGGTCGTAGGCCTTGTCGATGATCGCCTTCACCTCGTCGTCAATGGTACCGGCCACCTTCTCAGAATAGCTCTTGGTCTTTTCGTAATTACGTCCGACGAATATCTCATCACCGGAGTTGTAAGAGACCGTACCAAGCTTCTCGTTCATACCGTAGCGGCTGACCATATCCCGGGCCAGTTTGGAGGCACGGTCAATATCGTTGGATGCGCCGGTGGAGATATCGTTGAGGAAGATTTCCTCTGCCGCACGACCACCCAAAAGGCCGACGATCTGCTCATACATCTCATTGCGGGTCCAATGGTCCGCATCCTCCGATGGGCGGGTCCAGGTCAGGCCCAGGGCCTGTCCCCGGGGGATAATGCTGATCTGGTGGACCGGGTCATGGGTAGGCAAATTGTGCATTGCGACTGCGTGTCCGGCCTCATGGATTGCGGTGATCCGCAGGTCCTTTTTCAAATGAACGCGACTGCGCTTCTCCGGGCCGGCCAGGATCTTCATCATAGCGCCGTTCAGATCCTGCATATTCAGCGCAGGTCGGTTATCACGTGCTGCCATGATCGCAGCTTCATTGATCAGATTGCTGAGATCTGCACCGGTGAACCCGGAGGTTGCCAAGGCAACGGTCTTCAGATCCACAGAATCGTCCAGGCGTTTGCCCTTAGCGTGAACCCTCAATATTTCCTCGCGGCCCTTGGAGTCCGGCTTGCCAACATAGATCTGCCGGTCAAAGCGGCCGGGACGCAGCAGCGCAGGGTCCAAAATGTCAGGGCGGTTGGTAGCAGCCAGAACGATCACACCCTCTGTACGGCCAAAGCCGTCCATTTCCACAAGAAGTTGGTTGAGGGTCTGCTCTCTTTCATCATGGCCGCCGCCTAAACCGGAGCCGCGCTTACGGCCCACAGCATCGATCTCGTCGATGAAAATGATCGCCGGGGCAATTCTCTTCGCCTGATCAAACAGATCTCTGACGCGGCTGGCACCGACACCCACGTACATCTCCATAAAGTCCGAGCCGGAGATGGAGAGGAACTGAACATCTGCCTCACCGGCTACCGCCCGGGCAAGCAACGTCTTACCGGTGCCCGGAGGGCCGGACAACAGAATGCCATGGGGGATCCTGGCGCCGATCTTAGTGAATTTATCAGGATTGCGAAGGAAGTCGACGACCTCCTGAAGCTCTTCTTTTTCCTCGTCTACACCGGCAACATCAGCGAAGGTGACCTTCTTATCGCCGGCTTGGCCGTTGATGGTGCGGGCTTTTCCGAAGTTGTTAAGGGGATTATTATTATTGGCCCTGCCTGCCACCAGCACCCACACAAAGATCAGGATCATGCCCGACAGAACGATGGGCAGGATATAATCAAAGGGGGATGTTTGATCGTCCGGCATGAAATCGTAGCTTTCCAGCACACCTTCATTGTGCTGACGGCGCAACAGCTCACTGTTCTCCTGTCGGAAGCTCTCTGCATCCGCCAGAGGCACGGTGAGTTTGCTCTTTCCCTCGTACGGCTCATGGAGCGTCAGCTCCATGGTATCCTCTTCTACAACGAAGCTTTTGACCTGTTCATTTTCAAACAGCTCCAGGATCTGGGAATAAGACAGCTTGTCCATGCCAAATCCGAAAATGTTCATCACCCATACAAAGATCAATACAAGGATCGCTGCATAGATGATAATAGGAATGATACTGCGGTTCTTCAAAACGGTTCTCCTTTATTATTGATAGGCCTCCGGCCTCAGAACGCCCACATAGGGAAGATTCCGATAATGCTCGTTAAAATCAAGGCCGTAGCCCACAACAAATTCATTTGGAATCACAAAGCCGGTGTAGTCCGGTTTAACTGTTACCGCTGGGTTTCTGCGTTCCGGTTTATCCAGCAGTGTACAGATCTTCAAAGACGCAGGCTCCTTTGATAAAAGGTGCTTATAGGTAAATTCAAGAGAATTGCCTGTGTCGAATATATCCTCCAAAATCACAACGTGGCGACCCTTCAGATCACAGGAGACGTCCCGCTTGACGGTCATAGTGCCTGAGGATGTGCCCTGGTAGGAGGATATCCACATAAAATCGATTTGGCACGGAATGTCGATTCGTTTGACCATATCCCCAAAAAACAGGACAACGCCCTTTAAAACACCTACAAACACAGGGTCTTTTCCGGCATACTCCTCAGATAACTGCGCCGCCAACTGCCGCACCTTATCCTGGATCTGCTCCTCGCTGAGCAGGACAGACTGAATATCCTTCTGCATAGAAAGCCTCCGTAAAATTATTTCTCTAACCTCTCAAACCGAATTTCAACGCCACCGTTGTCGGAGGCCAATCTGTCCAGGTTCGGTCCGAATCCGTAAGCCCACAAAACGCCAAGGTCATCCGCGATCACTGGGATCGTATGGCGCTGGTCTGCGGGGATCTTTTTGTCAATAAAAAGTTTTTTCAGGCTTTTTGATCCGCCTAGAAGGCGCATCCTGTCGCCGGAAATTCGGGAGCGAACCACCATGTTGCCGGTAGGCAGCACCGCCTTCCCGGCGCTTTTGACACAGGTCACACGCATGTTGCAGTCCGGGAGTATGACCGCGCCACCGACAGGCAGCGGATGACAGTAGCTTTGGGCATCTGCCAGCTTTACTAATACTCCGTAGCGGCGGCCAACGGTGATACTTCCCGGAAAATCAGCCCTTGCAGAGGGCTTATCTGAATCAATCACACTCTGCAGCATGGCAATATGCTCGGCAGAAGGCTCCCGAATACCGAAGTCCTCCAGCAGTATGGCAAGGACCCGGTTTCTGATCGCAGGAGACAAAGAACGAAGCTTTTCCACCTGCAAGGTCTTTTCTGCTGCTGCAAGCTGTGCCAAGACCTGTTCATCCTCCCGCAGGCGCAAAGCCATTGCCGACAGGGACCCGGCAAGCCTTGGATTTTCCGTTCTAAGCAGCGGGATCACATGGTGCCGTAGACGATTTCTTAAAAAAACATCCAAATCGTTGGTGCTGTCCTGCACATAGGGCAGACTGTACGCAGCAAGAAATGCCACCACTTCGTCACGGGTCACAGAAAGCATAGGACGGATCAACCGATCTCCAACAGGGGTGATGCCGCCAAGGCCCTTCAAGCCGGTACCCCGGAGCATATGCATGAGTACAGTTTCTGCATTGTCATCGGCAGTGTGGGCAGTGGCAATAATTCCCGACAGTCCGCGCAAGAATGCATATCTTGCATCCCGTGCCGCCGCCTCCAAACCCTTTTCACCAGGCATGACCTCTCCTCTGCCTAAATGCAAGGGGATATCATACCGGTCACAGAATGCTCTGACAAAATCCTCATCGGATTGGGACTCTGCACCCCGAAGACAGTGGTTATAATGGGCCGCCTCCACGGTGATCTGCAGCTTTTCCCGCAGCAGGTACATGCCCCACAGCAGTGCCACGGAATCCGCCCCGCCGGACACGGCACAGATTACCGTATCGCCGGGCTTCACCATAGCATGCTGCCGCAGGAAAGCCAAAAGCTTATTCAGCATGCTTCCACTCCCGATCGGTAAAGGTCTGATACTGAGGGATCCACTGGAGCTTTACCGTGCCCACCTCGCCGTGGCGGTTCTTGGACACGATGCACTCCGCAATACCCTTATCCTCGGTATTGGGGTTATAGTATTCGTCACGGTACAGGAACAGGACCACGTCCGCGTCCTGCTCGATGGCACCGGATTCACGCAGGTCCGAAAGCATGGGGCGCTTATCGGTACGGCCCTCAGGGCCACGGGACAGCTGGCTCAGACACACCACAGGAACATTCAGCTCCTTAGCCATAATTTTCAGGCTTCGGGAGATGTCACTGACGATGTTCACACGGCTGTCGCCGCCCTTGCCGTAACCGGGGCCGTTCATTAGCTGCAGGTAGTCCACAATCACAAGGCCCAGGTTTTCCACCCGGCGGCACTTGGCATTCATCTCCGCAACGGTGATGGCTGCATTATCGTCCACCCGAATGTCCGTTTGACTCAAGGCAGAGGAGGCGCGGCCCAGCTTCGTCCATTCCTCAGGAGAAAGCTTACCGGTAGCCATCTTCTGGCTGTCCACAAAGCTCTCGATGGACAAAAGACGCATAGCCAGCTGCTCCCGGGACATTTCCAGGGAGAACATGGCAACGGTCTTATTATACTTCCGGGCGACGTTCATGCAAAGGTTCAGGGCAAAGGCTGTTTTACCCATAGCAGGACGGGCCGCCAAAAGCACAAGGTCCGATTTATTCAGGCCATTGATCTTGGCATCCAGATCCCGCATACCGGTAGACAGGCCGGGAATTGCCGAATCAGACTGGCTCAGCTCTGTCAGATTGTCAAACACGCGCAGCAGAGTTGTGCCGATATGCTCCAGGGAATCGCCACGCTCACCCTTGCGCAGGGAGTAGATCTTCTTCTCCGCGCTTTCCAGCATTTCTCCGGGGGTGCCGATCTGAGCATAGACCGTTTCGGAGATCTCCGACGCCGCATCTGCAAGGCCGCGAAGCATAGCCTTATCCCGGACGATGTTCGCATACCGGACCGCATGTGCCGCCGTGGGCGTGATCTCCATCAATTGCTGGATATAATTGCGGGAGTTTTCCTGCTCCGTTTCCCGGTAATAGCCCAGCTCCCGCATTTTGTCAAGAACTGTGACCGGGTCAATGGTCTGGGAGAAATTGAACATGGTATAAATGGTCTCGTAGATCTCCCGATTCTGCCGCAGGAAAAAATCCTCCGGGCGAACAATGCCGATCACATCTGTCAAACAACGGCTGTCGATCAGAATGGAGCCCAATACAGACTGTTCTGCCTCCAGGGACTGGGGCGGTTGCCGCACCAACAATTCTTCGTCCATGAACAATCTCCTTTCTTTCGTATTTTTTCTTTATCAGGTTTCCTCGATCTTTACAGTCAAGGGTGCTGTGATCTCATAGCCCAGCTTACACTGGACGGTATAGGTACCCACGCTCTTAATAGGGTCGGCGATGACGATCTTGCGCTTGTCGATGGTAATACCGGCTTTTGCCTTCAGTGCATCGGCGATCTCCTGGTTGGTGACAGAGCCAAACAGGCGGCCTGCACCGCCGCCCTTGGCAGTCACAACCAAAGTCATATCCCGCAGTTGCTTAGAGATCTCCAAAGCCTCGGCGCGCTCCCGGGCTGCCTTTTCCGCTGCCGCCTTATCGTTCATTTTCTTGGTGTTCATGGCATCGGCCGTAGCCTCCACAGCCAGCTTCCGGGGCAGCAGGAAATTTCTTGCATAGCCGTCGGAGATCTCCAGCATTTGGCCCTTTTTGCCCTTACCTTTTACATCTTGAAGTAAAATCACTTTCATAATCAATTCTCCTTATTCTGATTCAAAATACTGGTCAATGGATGCAACCAACCGGTCAAGGACCTCCTTGACTGTGCTGTTTTGCACCTGTGCGCCGGCAGTAGCTGCATTGCCGCCGCCGCCCAAGGGTTCCAGGATCACCTGTACATTGGCCGCACCAATGGAGCGAGCAGAGATAATCACCTGTTCCCCTTCCGGATACAGCACAAAGGATGCTGTGATGCCGGAGATATTCAAAAGCTCATCCGCTGCCTGGGCTGCCAGAGTCCGGGATGTTTCGCCGTTGAGTGCCGCTATGGCAAGCTCCTGGCGGTAAAGCCGTGCGGATTTAATGATCTGATACTTTTCGACGGTATCCTGGAAGTCGTTTTGCAGAAGCTTCTTGACCTCCACGGTGTCCGCGCCGATCTGACGCAGGAAGGCAGCTGCCTCAAAGGTGCGCTCACCGGTACGGACATGGAAGCTCTTGGTGTCCAGGAAAATACCGGCCATCAGCGACTTAGCTTCAATGGGCAGCACATTTTTCTTCTCAACTGCGTACTCCAACAGCTCTGTGACGAGCTCTGCTGCAGAGGATGCATAGGGCTCATGGAGATTTACCACGACAGGTTTGATATAATCGGCAGCTCTGCGGTGATGGTCAATCACACAGATCCTGTGGATGGTCTCCAACAGGTGTGGGCACTCCACTTGATCCGGGCGGTTGGTATCCACGATCACCAGGGTGCTGCGGTTGTCGCAACGAAGAAGGGCTTCCTGTCCGGAGATGAAAGCATTTTTATACTCGGGTACTCGCTGGATCTCCTCAATAAGCCTGCCGCACGCATTAAACTCCAGGTCCAGCACGATGTGGAAAGGCTTACCTTTCTTTCTGCAAAGGCAAGCAACGCCCATGGCTGCGCCAACTGCGTCCAGATCCGCGTTCTTATGGCCCATGATGAACACTTCGCTGCTTTGGCCGATTAGTTCCATCAGGGAATTTGCCGTGACACGGGAGCGCACCTTGCTGCGGTGGTCCGCTTCCTTTGCACGACCACCAAAGAAGCGGAAGTTCAGCCGATCCTTGATAACAGCCTGGTCGCCACCGCGGCTGAGTGCCATTTCGATGGAAAGTGCGGCAAATTCGTAAGACTCCTCATAGGTAGCACCATCCACACCCACACCGATAGAGACAGATGCCGCAACACCGGCAGGGCTGGTGACCGAGTGCATCTCTTCAAGCAAGGAGAATTTATGGTCGATGGCATCCTTCAGATCCCGCTTTTCAAAAACAAGCAAAAACCGGTTTTTCTCCAGTCGGCGCAGAAGACCATGGTAATTCTCCGCCCACCTGGTGATCAGATTGTTGATGCTGGCATTCAATGCTGAGATGGCACCCTCAGACATATTTCGGGTCAATTCTTCATAATTATCCACCAGAATCACGCATACCACCGGGCGGGAACGGATATATTCGTCCCGCACCTGGTAAAGATCTGTCAGGTCCGCCAAATACAGCAGGCCAAGGTCTGTCTGATGGGGATCATCGGCACGCACGGCACTGCCATGGACACGATACCGGCGGTTATCGATGGTCACGTCGTAGGGCGCTTCAGATTTTCCAGACACAAGCCAGTCGATAGAGAAGCCCTGCAGGACATCCTCTATACGCCGCTGGATCATGGTGTCCTGGTAGCCGGTGACCGCCGCAAAGCGGTCACTGGTATGGACCACTACGCCGTCAGATAAGCGGACAAGGGCTGTAGGAAACGGGGAGACTGCACCGGGAGTATCGGTCATTTGCGCATTGAGATTGTGAATAAAATCCTGGAGCTCACGGCGGCGGTAGGTGCGGTAGAGCATATACGCGCCAAAGGCAAGGAGTGTGATCACAAATTCGATCAGGGCAAGAATGTAATGCTCAAACAGAGCGGTGGTAACCGCAAAGCACAGCATAATGACAAAGTAAAACCAAACGCCGGGATTAAGCAATCTGCCTAACTTTTTATTCATAACAAGCACCTCCCAAACAGGCTGTGTTGAACTATAGGACACTATTTTGTCCATTATAACAAAAGCGGATAAAAGTAGCAACAGTTATTTTCCCAATTTCCGCCGATATAGCCACCGTATTCGCCGCAAAGTAACAGCTTTGCTGTCGAAAAATATATGTGTACAATCCGGGATAAATGTGGTATACTACCAAGTAGAACGCGTCAGGTGGCAGGCCTGCGCACTTGCGGCTGTAGACCGCGCAAGAACCGAACATACATGATTTGCGGGCGACTATACCCTCTGACCGGCGATACGGGGCCTTTTAAGACGGTATGCGGCTGCCTGCTTTGTTGTGTCTTTTTTGTAATTTGAAAGGAGCATTTAAAGAACATTGGCTGAGAAATTAAAAATTATCCCCTTAGGCGGTCTTGACGAGATCGGCAAGAATATTACGGTGCTGGAATACGGCAGGGATATGATCGTGGTAGACTGCGGCGTCGGTTTCCCGGATGAGGATATGTACGGCGTTGATCTGGTCATCCCCGATTTTTCCTATCTTGTTCAGAACGCCAAAAAACTGCGGGGCATGTTCATTACCCACGGACACGAGGACCACATCGGCTCTATTCCCTACTGTATGCAGCAGGTAAGCTGCCCGATCCATGCCACCGCCATGACCTGCGGCCTTGTAAAGCTGAAGCTGGAGGAGCACAGGATCGCAGACAAGGTCAAGCTGGTGACCCACAAGCCCGGTGATGTGGTTAAGGCCGGCTGCTTCAGTGTGGAGTTCATTCATGTGAATCATTCCATTGCCGACGCAGTATCCCTTGCCATCCACACCCCCATTGGCACCGTGATCATGACCGGTGATTTTAAGATCGATCCCACCGCCCAGGACGGCATGATGGACCTTGCCCGACTTGGCCAGTTGGGTAAGGAAGGTGTGCTGGCTCTGCTGTGCGATTCCACCAATGTGGAGCGGCAGGGCTATACCCCCAGCGAGAACATCGTGGCTGAGGGTCTTGACCGGCAGTTCAAAAACTGCAACCAGCGGATCATCGTCACCACCTTCGCATCCAATATGCACCGGATCCAGGCTGTTCTGGCCACAGCCCAGCGCTATGGCAGAAAGGTCGCCGTCACAGGCCGCAGTATGGAAAATATGCTGAAAGTGGCGCAGGAATTGGGTTATCTCAAGGTCCCTGCCGGCATGATCGTGGACCTTGCACAGATCAAAAGCCTGCCGAAAAATAAGATCGTCATCGTTTCCACCGGCTCTCAGGGCGAAAATATGTCTGCCCTATACCGCATGGCCTTCTCCACCCACAAGCAGGTGGATATTCAGTCCGGTGACCGGGTCATCATCTCCGCCTCTGCCATCCCCGGCAACGAAAAGGCAGTTTCCCGGATCATTAACGAGCTGTACCGCAAGGGTGCTGAGGTGGTGTACGAAAAGAGCGAGGGTCTCCATGTGTCCGGCCATGCCTGTCAGGAGGAGCTGAAGATCGTCCACGCCCTGACTAAGCCCAAATTCTTTATTCCTGTTCACGGCGAGCAGCGGCACTTGCAGATCCACGGCCGTTTAGCCGCCCAAATGGGCACTGCCCCTAAAAATATCTGCATTGCTGAGATCGGTACTGTGATCGAGATGACCCGTAAAACCATCAAAACCAACGGTACTGTCCCTGCCGGAAAAGTCTTTGTGGACGGCTCTGGTGTGGGAGATGTGGGTAGCGTTGTGCTGCGGGACAGAAAACATTTGGCCGAGGACGGTATGATCGTGGTCTGTGTCAATCTGTCAAGCCAGGATGGCGGCATCATTACCGGCCCCGACATCATCACAAGAGGCTTCATCTATGTGAAGGAATCTGAAGATCTGATGGAGGAACTGCGATGTGTGGCTATCGAGGCCATTGAGCGGTGTGGGCGCAAGCGCGTCCGGGACTGGACCGCCATTAAAACCGCCATTAAAAACGATCTGAGCGGTTATCTGTACAAAACGACCAAGCGCAATCCCATGATCCTGCCTGTGATCATGGAGATCTAAAAATACGCAAAGCCTCCCGCCGGGAGGCTTTGTCTGTACACAGGAGAGTCTATGCATTACTATTTTGCACCGATGGAGGGACTGACTGACAGCATTTACCGCAGCCTCCACCACAAGTATTTCCCAAGTCTTGACCGGTACTATACACCTTTCTTCTCCCCCACTGTTCACCGGCAGCTGACACCTCGGGAAAAGCGGGAGCTGCCACCTGCAGATACCTTGGACTACACTGTGATCCCGCAGGTTTTGACGAGGGTTTCCGGTGATTTCCTTTGGATGGCCCAGCAATGCCGGGAGCTTGGATATGATGAGGTCAACCTGAATCTGGGCTGCCCCTCCGGCACAGTCACCGCAAAAGGCAAGGGCGCAGGTATGCTGGCTGACACAGACGCCCTGGATAGCTTTTTGCACGATGTATTTTCTGCTTCGCCCCTGCCCATTTCCGTAAAGACGCGGTTGGGCGTACAGGATCCTGAGGAATTTCCCGCTCTGCTGGAGATTTTCAATCGATATCCGATCAAGGAGTTGACCATCCATCCCAGAGTCCGCACCCAGTTCTATAACGGCCGTGTGGATATGGATGCCTTCGGCTATGCCGTAAGGCACAGCCGGGCACCTCTGTGCTACAACGGAAATCTCCTGCGTGCAGAGGATATTGCCAGATTCCATTCGGAGTACCCCCAGGTAAATGCCGTCATGCTGGGTCGAGCTTTGATCGCTGATCCGGGCATGCTGACAGCCGGCGGCACCCAGGTATCTGTACTGGAGACCTTCCACGATGCGCTTCTGGATGCCTACACAGAAACCTTTGGAAGTGCCAGAAATGCTATGTTCCGAATGAAGGAAAACTGGCGGCATTTGCTGTGCAAATTTGAAGGCAGTGAAAAGTTGGGGAAACGACTGCGAAAAACCACCGACTTAGGCGAATACAAGGCTATCACGCGCGAGATTTTCCACTCCCTCCCCATGCGGCAGACAATTACCGCTGACTGGTAAGTTTTTCTACGCATCGCTTGCATACGAAAAAACTTTGTGATATGATAAAAAAAATAGATTATTGGAGGTTCCTGTATGTACTACATAGGTGTTGACCTTGGCTCCACCAACATTAAAGTGGCGGTCTATACCGCGCAGATGAAGCTGGTGGACCGGCAAAGCTACCCCGTCAATTATATCCGCGAAAACGGCTTTGTGGAGTTTGACGCCAAGGAGTATTTTAAGGGGCTGACCGATCTGATCGGCTCCATGATCCGGTCTAACGGCATTGACCCCGCAACGGTAAGCCAGATCGCCTTGACCGGTCAGGCAGAATCTCTGGTTGTTGTCGGTGCGAACGGCGAAGCCATGATGAACGCCATCTCCTGGATGGATGAGCGCAGTGTGGAGGAATGCCAGGCGCTGGAGCAGCAGTTCACCCACAAGGAAATCGAGGCCGTTACCGGTCAGATGGCAGTACTGCCCACCTGGCCTGCCACCAAGATCCTGTGGCTGAAGAATAACCGACCCGATATTTTCGCCAACGCCGCTACCTTCATGATGCTCAAGGATTACATCGTATTTAAACTCACCGGCAGGAAACTGGCAGATATGTCCATTGCCACCTTCACGTTCTACTTCGACATCTATGACAAGGTTTATTGGAAAAAAATGCTGCAGGCCATTGGCATTACCGAGGACAGGCTGCCCCCGCTGGCTGAGCCCTGCACGGTAGCCGGTGGTCTGACAGAGGAAAGTGCCCGGGCAATGGAGCTGACTCAAGCGACAAAGGTGAATATCGGCACTCTGGATCATTTCACCGGCATGATCGGTACCGGAAATGTACAGATGGGCGGTATGACCCTATCCACAGGCACAGTCATGGCTCTGACCACCATGGCAGCCGAGCCTGCGCCCCGGGATTCCGGCATCGCCATGCACTATGGCTTTATGCCCAACACCCACATTATGCTTCCGGTCGCTGAATCCGGCGGCGTATCTCTGGAATGGTTCCGCCGCACCTGCATGGATGATATCACCTATGACATGATGAACGGGGAGCTTTCCCGGCGGCAGCTTCCCAACAATCTGATCTTCCTGCCTTACCTGGTGGGCACCAATTCTCCCGAATTTGATGCAGATGCCTCCGGCACCTTCTTTGGCCTGCGGCAGGAAAACGATGTATACGACATGGCCTGTGCCGTCATGGAGGGTGTTGCCTTCATACTTCGCAAGAACTGCGACCATATCCGCAGCAAAGGCACCGAGATCTCTCATATCATCGCCACCGGCGGTGGCTCCAAGAGTCCGATCTGGTGTCAGCTTCAGGCCGATATCACCGGTTTGCCGGTGGTGATCCCCGCTGAGAAGGAAGCCGCCTGTTTGGGCAGCGCCATCATCGGTGCCGTCGCTGACGGTGTGTTTGCCGATTTCCAGGCAGCGGCAGATGCCTGTGTTTCCTTTACCACCCGGTATGAGCCTGTGAATCACAGCAAATACGAGCAGAAATTCCGCCAGTTCTGTGCTCTGTACGATGCGATGCTGCAGGTCACACGGCTGTAAACAACAAATAAAACACCTGCACAGAATGCCTGTGCAGGTGTTTTTCTGTATTGGTTGTACCAAAGACAACCCCCGGCTATGCCGGGGGAAAAATAATAGCTTATAGCG
>JAZNDJ010000032.1:0-35574 GCA_045588045.1 Faecousia sp. | reverse complement strand
CATTGGGGCGGCTTTCATAGATAATGGCCACCACACCCATAGGAACGCCTACTCGATCAATGGTGATGCCGTTGGGACGGGTGACGGTAGAGTAGACCTTACCCACCGGATCCGGCAGATTTACCACCTGACGGATCCCGTCAGCCATGGCATCGATCCGGGCAGCGGTCAGTGCCAGCCGGTCCAACATGGACTGGGACAGACGGCCTTTGGCCGCGTCCATATCCAGGGCGTTGGCAGCCAGGATCTCATCACAGTGGGACTGGAGGGCATCTGCCATGGACAGCAGGGCGCGATTCTTTTCTTCGGTGGTTGCGGCAGCCAAAGCAGGCGCACAGGCCTTTGCTGCCTTAAGAATGTCAAGCGTAGTCATGTTCCTTGATCCTTCCCATGAAACGGGTGCCGATGGGTGTGCCATCGGACAGGGCATACAGTTGTTCGGGATTTTCGCCGTTCATGATCACCATATCGATGCCGGCATCCATGGCGATCTGGGCGGCCTTGAGCTTGGTGGTCATACCGCCGGAGCCAAGGGCAGTGCCGGCACCGCCGGCCAAGGCCAGGATATCCGGAGTGATCCGCTCCACCACCGGGATCAGGGTAGCATCCGGGTTGGTATGAGGATCGGCGGTGTACAGACCGTCGATGTCCGACAGCAGCACCAGCAGATCCGCATTCACCAGCTTTGCCACAATGGCGGAGAGGGTATCGTTTTCTCCAATGGTGGTGTGAATGCCGATCTCGTCGATGGCGACGGCGTCGTTTTCGTTCACGACCGGCAGAACGCCCCACTGGAGTAACCGCTCCAGCGTATCGTGGACATAACTGCTGTGCCGCCGGTCCTGGATATCGTCGGCGGTCAAAAGGATCTGAGCCACAGTATGGTTGTACTGGGCAAACAGCTTATCGTATGTATACATCAGCTCACATTGGCCGATGGCGGCCGCCGCCTGCTTGCCGGGCATATCCTCAGGCCGGCCCTGGAGGCCCAGCTTGCCGACACCCATGCCGATGGCGCCGGAGGACACCAAAACGATCTGGTTTCCGGCATTTTTTAAATCACTGAGCACCTTGCACAGAAGCTCCACCCGGCGAATATTCATCCGTCCGCCGGCATGGGCCAGGGTAGAGGTGCCCACCTTGATCACAATGCGCATAGCTTATAACCCCATTACATAGTTGAGCATACGCTCTTTTTCAATGACACCGGTGTGCCGCTCGGCCTTGGTCTCCAATCCCCGGAGATTTTCGGGGATGGCAACACCGGTCAGCGCTTCCAGCCGCTCCATCTGACGGAACTCGTCGGTCAGATCGTTTTGCTCCAAAGCGGCCAGCACGGCAGCCGGGAATTTATAGGGGGAAGCAGTGGAAAGCACCACCATAGGACGGTTATCGCCGGTCTCGTCAACATACTGCTGGGCAACGGCCCAGCCGGTGGCGGTGTGGGTATCGCACAGATACTTCTGCTGCGCCCATACCTGACCGATGGTCCGGCTGGCCTCGGAATCGTCACAGCAGCCGGCCCAGAATTCCTCCGAAATGGCCGTTTGCATAGCCTTCGGCACAGTGTAGAAGCCATCACTGTTGAGCTTGCCCATAAGCTGGGCGACCAGTGCGGTGTCGCCGGACATAAGGTACAAAAGCCGCTCCAGGTTGGAAGAGACCAGAATGTCCATAGACGGAGAGATGGTCTTGTGCAGCGGTCTGCGGCGGTCATAGGTGCCGGTGCGGATAAAGTCCGTCAGCACATTGTTGGCATTGGAGGCGCATACCAGCTTACCCACAGGCAGGCCCAGCTTCTTTGCCAGATAACCGGCCAGGATGTCGCCAAAGTTACCGGTAGGTACGCAGAAATTGACGGTGTCGCCCATGGCGATCTGCCCCCGCTTGAGCAGGTCGGCGTAGGCTTTGAAGTAATAGGTGATCTGGGGGGCCAGGCGGCCGATGTTGATGGAGTTGGCGGTAGACAGACGGCAGCGGTTGCCATCAGGCAGGCGGCCATCTACACCGGCGGCGAAAATGTTCTTCACGCCGGTTTGGGCATCGTCGAAGTTGCCTACTACGGCGCACACAGCCACATTGTTGCCCTCCTGGGTCACCATCTGCGCCCGCTGGACCTTGGAAACGCCGCCTTCGGGGTAGAAGACGCAGATCTTTACGCCGTCCACATCCTGGAAGCCGGCCAGGGCAGCCTTGCCGGTATCGCCGGAGGTGGCAGTCAGGATCAGGATATCCTCATCCATGCCCTTGACGGATTTTGCCTTGGTCAGAAGCTGGGGCAGCATGCACAGGGCCACATCCTTAAAGGCAGAGGTAGGGCCGCGGAACAGCTCCAAAACGGTAAACCTTCCGGTATCCACAGTCGGCGTCAGCTCTGCAGTCTGAAATTTTCCGGTATAGGCGCGGCTGACCAGCGTCTGCATATCGGGAATGTCCGGCAGCATGGCACCGATGATCCGGGTGGCCATAGCCATGGTATCTTCTGCCAGGCAGGCTGCCACATCCAGCTCCGGGAGCTGTGCGGGAACATAAAGACCGCCGTCGGGTGCCAGTCCGCTGAGGACCGCCTGGGCACTGTCAACGGTGTCTTTGTGATTTCTAGTGGAATGATATAACATGATCTACATCTTCTTTCTTTGCCAACTGCACAAAAAAGCAGGCCGATTTATGCCGATACCTTGTTTTTTTGACACTATTGCATTTTTTGTGTATATATGATATACTGTTTCCCATAAAAAAGCAAGTGTTTTCGCCACGTGTTCAGACACGGAAAGGCGGAACGCACATATAGAAAGAAGCATGGAGGGGTAAATAATGAAAATTGGACTGCTTGGTTTTGGCGTTGTTGGCAGAGGTGTTTATGATCTGACCGCAGAGCGCACCGATATGCAGGTGGCAAAGGTGGTCTGCCTGGAGGACGTACAGCTTCCCGATGCGGAGGTAACAAAGGATTTTCAGTCTGTTCTGAACGACGAGACTATCGACACCGTCATCGAGGCTATGGGTGGTCTGCACCCGGCTTACGAGTTTGTCAAGGCTGCCATCGAGGCAGGCAAAAACATCGTCACCTCCAATAAGGCACTGGTCGCCACATTTTATGATGAGCTGATTCCTTTGGCCAATGCCAAGGGCGTCAAGTTCCGTTGCACCGCAGCGGTAGGCGGCGGTATCGGCTGGCTGTCTGAGTTGGAGCGGTCCCGCCGTATCCAGACCATGGAGCAGGTGGGCGGCATTATGAACGGCACCTGTAACTATATTCTCGATTCCATGACCCGCCTGGGTCTGACCTACGCCGATGCTCTGGCACAGGCACAGCAGCTGGGCTACGCCGAGGCAAACCCCACCACGGACGTGGACGGCATCGACACTTGGCACAAGCTGATCCTGTCCTCCAATATCGGTTTTGGCATCAGCGTAGAGCCGGAGACGGTTCCGGCAGCCGGCATCCGCCATATTTTGGCTGAGGATGTGGAGAACTTTAAGGCCCACGGTCTGGTATGTAAGCTGGTATCCACCGGCAAGATGCGCGATGGCAAGCTCAGCGCCTATGTCCAGCCCACCCTGTTTAAGCAGGGCGAGCCTGAGGCAGCAGTTCCTGCCAACTTCAATCTGATCACCTTTGTGGGCACAGCCTCCGGTCGTATGAGTCTGTACGGCCAGGGAGCAGGCCGCTATCCCACCGCGTATAATGTGGTGCAGGACTGTGCCGATGTCCTCAGCGGCCGCGGCTTCTACAGCCCCTACGGCGGCAAGGTGGCTGCCCAAAACGACGAGGAGCTGGTTTTCTACGTCCGGGGCGACAAGGATGCCTGGCTGGAGGAAAATAAAGCAGAGACATGGGGTGAGGCTATCGTGACGAAGCCTGTTTCCGTGGCTGCTATGCACCGGTGGCTCAAGGCACATCCCGGCACCTTCCTGGCTGCCGTTCCTGCACAATAAAGACCTGAAATGAGGTAAGAATATGCTGAAAGTTACGAAATTCGGCGGTTCTTCCATGGCGGATGCCGGGCAGTACCGCAAAGTCAGAGATATCGTGCTGGCTGACCCCCAACGCATGGTGGTGGTGGTCTCCGCTGCCGGTAAGCGCTTTTCCGCCGACCATAAGCTGACAGACCTGCTGTACCTGTGCCACGCCCACACCCAGTACGGCGTGCCCTGTGACCCCATCTTTGAGATGATCACCTCCCGCTATATTGAAGTGCGGGATGAACTGGGTCTTGAGCTGGACCTGGAGAGCGAGTTTGCCGAGCTGAAGAAGCGGCTGGATGCCAAGAATGTCACCGCGGATGAGCTGGCCAGCCGGGGTGAGTATTTCTCTGCCAAGCTGATGGCTGCCTTCCTGGGCGTGCAGTTTGTGGATGCAGCGGACTGGATCCGCTTCAATATGGACGGCACGGTGGATAAGGAGTATTCCTATGAAGCGCTCAAACAGCGTTTCCGGAATAAGCCCATTGTGATCCCCGGTTTCTACGGCGCAATGCCCGATGGCCGCATTCGCACCTTTTCCCGGGGCGGTAGCGACATTACCGGCGCATTGGCAGCCGCAGCATTGGATGCGGACGTGTACGAGAACTGGACGGATGTTTCCGGTATTCTCATGGCTGATCCCCGGATCGTTCCGGATCCTAGGCCCATTCCCGAGGTTACCTATGATGAGCTGCGGGAGCTGAGCTATGCCGGCGCACAGGTGCTCCACGAGGGAACCATAAAGCCGGTCCGGGAGAAGGGCATCCCTGTCAACATCAAAAACACCAACGCCCCCGACGATGTGGGTACCTTCATCCGTGAGGACTTCAACACCGAGGTAGACCCGGAGCGGGTCATCACCGGCATCACCGGCAAAAAGGACTTCTCCATTCTGACCATGTTCAAGCGGGGTATGACCAGCGAGGTTGGCGTGCTGAAAAAGGTGCTGGCCATCCTGGAGCGTCATAAGATCTCCGTGGATTTTGTGCCCAACGGCATCGACAATGTGTCCCTGGTAATGCCCACGGCTACCATTGCGCCCCACATGTATTCCATTCTTGCAGAGATCCAGCAGGAGCTGCAGCCGGATCGGCTGGAGGTCCTGGACAATATTGCTGTGGTTGCCGCTGTCGGCCACCGGATGGCATTCCGCCCCGGCGTTTCCGGTAAGATTTTTGCTGCATTGGGCAAGGCCGGTATCAATATCCGTATGATCAACCAAGGCCCCGATGAGCTGAACATCATCTTCGGCGTGGATAACCGGGACTTTTCTGAAGCCATTCGCGTGCTGTACAACAGCTTTGTGAAGTAAGGGAGGATAATTTTATGAAAAAGCTCTATACTGTTGCTATTTTAGGCGCCACCGGTGCTGTGGGCCAGGAAATGATCAAGGTCCTGCAGGAGCGGGATTTTCCTGTGGGTAAGCTGATCCCTCTGGCCAGCGCCAGAAGCGCCGGTAAGACCTTGAAGTATAAGGGTGAGGATGTGACCATCCAGTTGGCCTGTGACGAGGCTTTCCAGGGCGTGGATATCGTGCTGGGCGCCGCGGAAAATGACATTGCCAAGAAATTTGCCCCGGCCATCACCGCCGCCGGTGCGGTGTTTGTGGATAATTCCTCTGCTTTCCGCATGGATCCCAATGTGCCGCTGATCGTTCCCGAGGTCAACCCCGAGGATGCCAAGAACCACAAGGGCATTATCTCCAACCCCAACTGCTCCACCATCATCACCGTGACCGCGGTGAATGCGCTGAATTCCCTGGCTCCCATCCGCACCATGACCGCCTCCACTTACCAGGCTGTGTCCGGTGCCGGTGCAGAGGGCCCTGTGGAACTGATGAATGAGGTGGAGGCTCTGACCAAGGGCCAGACCTACGAGCCCAAGGTGTTCCCCTATCAGATCGCCTATAACCTGATTCCTCAGATCGGCGGTGAGACCTATGAGGGCTACACCAGCGAGGAAATGAAAATGCAGAACGAGGGCAGAAAGATCATGCACCTGCCGGAGCTGACCGTTTCCTGCACCTGCGTCCGTGTGCCGGTTGTCCGCAGCCACTCCATTTCTGTGAGCCTGCACTTTGATAAGCCGGTTACGGTGGCTGAGGCCCGTGAGGTCATTGCCAAGGCTCCCGGCTGCAAGCTGGTGGATGACCTGGGCGCCAAGCGGTATCCCATGCCCTTGGAGACCTCCGATCAGGACATCGTGTTTGTGGGCCGTATCCGTCCTGACCTGACCGACCCCAACGGCATCTGCCTGTGGTGCTGCGGTGATCAGGTTCGCAAGGGTGCTGCGACCAACGCTATCCAGATCGCTGAGCTTTTGGTAAAATAATCAATAATCAATAATACAGATCCCCGGATATTCCAGTCGGAACGTCCGGGGATTTTGCAATACAAGCAAGCGGCCGCCCGTTTCTCCCAAGGGCAGCCGGCACCTGATGACCGGTAGGAATCCCAGGGCGGCAATCTATTCTAATTGCCGGGGAGGGGCAATACAGTAATCGTGCAGGCGGGTGGAACGACACGACAGGAGTTTTGGCAGTTTGCATAAAAGAAAATGTTGGAAATTGTAAAAAACCGTGAAATTGCAAAAAAACCATTGACAGCAAATTAAATAATTGTTAATATATTTATACGAGATCTGGTAACGTTACCGGTAACGTTACCGGTAACGCTTTTCCAAGGAAGGAGAGCCGCATGACCATTAAGGATATCGCCAAACTGGCCGGTGTCAGTGTCAGCACGGTCTCCCGCGTTCTCAATGACCGACCGGATGTGAGTGAGGAAAACCGGCAGCATGTGCTGTCTGTGATCCAAAAGCACAATTATATACCCAACAACAGCGCCCGCAGTCTGGTGCGAACCACCTCCGATAATATCGGACTGATCGTCAAGGGCATCTCCAATCCCTTCTATACCGACATCATCCACGCCATCGAGGCTCAGATCACGGCCTGCGGCTGCACCATGGTGATGCAGCACATCAGTATTTTTGACGATGAGCTGAAGATCGGTGCCATGATGGAACGGGACAAGCGGCTGCAGGGCATCGTGTTTCTTGGCGGTCGCTCGGATTACACCCCGGAGGAGATCGCGCTTCTGAATGTGCCCTTTGTGTGCTGCTCCTATAGTAATCAGTACGGCAGCCTTCTGCGCAGCACCTATTCGTCGGTGTCCATCGCAGACGAGGAGGAGGCCTACCGGGCGGTGACGGAGTTGTACAATGCCGGCCACCGCCGGATCGCGGCCTTGATCTCCAGCGCCGACGATAAGTCCATAAGCCAATTGCGCTACCAGGGCTATGTCAACGCCCTTTCCCACTGCGGGATTGAGCCGGATGCAGCACTGGTGATCTGCGCCGATGATTTCAGCATCCAGGCGGGCTATCGGGCCATGGCCCGGACTTTGGAGCAGGGAACCCGGTTTACCGCAGTGTTCTCCATTTCGGATATTATGGCCATCGGTGCCATGCGTGCCATGCGGGAGGCAGGACTGTCTGTACCCGGCGACTGCTCCGTGATCGCCATTGACGGCCTGGAGATGTCCGACTATATCCATCCCCAGCTTTCCACCCTGTGTCAGCCCATGCAGGAGATGGGCCGGCGGAGCGTCGATATTCTCATGGATGTGATCCAGGGCATCGGACACCATCGGCAGGAGACGCTGCCCACCTTTTTCCGCACCGGCGCGTCGGTACGGAGGCTGTAAATGTCCGGGAAGGACACCCTTTGTTTTTCCCTCCGATCCGGAGTGAAAATAAAAAATGCTATTGTAAGGAGAAAGTCAAAATGAAGAAGCTTATTGCACTGCTGCTGGCGCTGGTCATGGTTCTTGGCCTGGTTGCCTGTGGCGAAACCGAAGAAGGCGGCTCCAATGAGGGCGGCTCTGCGGCTAAGGGTTCTGTCTACTGGCTGAACTTCAAGCCCGAGTCCGACGAGGCTCTGCAGGAGATCGCTAAGATGTACACCGACGAGACCGGTGTTGAGGTGAAGGTCGTTACCGCCGCTTCCGGCGAGTACAACTCCACCCTGACCGCTCAGATGGACAAGAGCGAAGCACCCACCCTGTTCGTCGTTGGCAATCAGGCTGCTGTTGAGTCCTGGGGCGACTACTGCCTGGATCTGACTGACACCGACATCGCCAAGGAGCTGAGCACCGATGCTTACATGCTCTACGACGAGGACGGCAAGCTGTGCTCCATCGGCTACTGCTACGAGTGCTACGGCATCATCGTCAACACCAAGCTGCTGAAGGCTGCCGGCTACGAGGCTGACTACATCAAGAATTTTGAGACCTTAAAGGAAGTTGCTGAGGACGTTCACGCCCGCGCTGCTGAGCTGGGCTTCGACGCATTCTCCTCTGCTGGCATGGACGGCAGCTCCTCCTGGCGCTTCACCGGCCACCTGATCAACCTGGACTACTACTACGAGTCCGTTGATGATCCCGATGCATGGAAGACCTGCCCCGAGAGCCTGACCGGCAAGTACATGGACAACTACAAGGCTCTGTATGACCTGATGGTGGTCAACTCCGCTACTGACCGCGCTGCTCTGGCTGGCGGCGGCTTCGATGCTGCTGCTGAGTTCGCAGACGAGAAGGCTCTGTTCTACTTCAATGGTAACTGGGAGTGGTCCGGCCTGTCCGAAAAGGGCATGAAGGCTGAGGATCTGACCATGATCCCCTACTACTGCGGTGTTGAGGGCGAAGAGAAGGCAGGCCTGAACTGCGGTACTGAGAACTACTGGCCTGTTAACTCCGAGGCTTCCGAGGAAGACATCGCCGCTACTCTGGAGTTCATGAAGTGGCTGGTCACCGATCCCGAGGCTTCCGAGAAGGCTGTCGCTACCTTCGGCGTTATGCCCTACAAGAGTGCTGCTGCCTCCACCAACCCCTTCCTGGCACAGGCAAACGCTTACCTGGCTGACGGCTGCTACAACATGTGGTGGGCTACCAACTTCCAGCCCAATGTTGACGCATACCGCGCCACTGCTGTTTCCGCTCTGAACGACTACAACGCCGATCCCACCGATGCCAACTGGGCAAAGGTCGTGACTGCGTTCGTTGAGGGCTGGGCAACCCAGTACAAGGCTGCCAACGGCTAAGATATTTTGACTTAAAAAAGTCGCTGCGCTTGGCGGGGCGGGCATATGCTCGCCCCGCTTTTTCTATATCACGGTTGGGGATGCATGAGTCTGATACCGTGTCCTTAAAAAAACAAACATGGGGAGTTGATCCATATGAAACGACGTCTTGATCCGTCTGCGGTCAAGAGTAAGATCCTTCGCAGATCCATCATGCGCTGGTCGCCGGTATTTCTGATGCCCTTGTTGGCAGCCTTCGCTGTGGGATTTGTGTGGCCCTTCGTACAGGGCCTGTTCCTATCCTTCACAAAATTCAAGACCACCAGCAAGTGGGAATGGATCGGCATTGAAAACTACATCAAGGCTTTTAGCGATGAGAGCTTCCGTTATTCCTTCGGCTACACAGCGATATACGCCATCGTCTCGCTGGTGCTGATCAATGTGCTGGCCTTTGCCATTGCTTACGCCCTGACCCAAAAGATCAAGGGTGCAAACCTGTTCCGTACGGTGTTCTTCATGCCCAACCTGATCGGCGGCATCGTGCTGGGCTACATTTGGAGCATGATCTTCGATGGCGTGCTGGGCGCATACGGCACCTCGATCCTTATGGAAAAAGAGTGGGGCTTCTGGGGTTTGATCATTCTTATGTGCTGGCAACAGATCGGCTATATGATGATCATATATATTGCAGGACTTCAGGCGGTGCCGGAGGATATGTTGGAGGCGGCCCGGATCGACGGCGCCAATTCCTGGCAGACCCTGTTCAGGGTCACCATCCCCAACGTGATGCCCTCCATCACCATTTGTACCTTCCTGACCCTGACCAACAGCTTCAAGCTCTTTGATCAGAATCTGGCGCTGACCGGCGGTTTGCCCTACATCATAAACCCCGACGGTAGCTCCGTCCACACCACGGAGATGCTGGCGCTGAACATTTACAATACCTTCTACGGCCAAAACATCAATTCCCGGGGCGTGGCCCAGGCTAAGGCAGTGCTGTTCTTTGTGCTGGTCGCCACCATCGGCCTGATCCAGATCCGGGCAACCAGAAAGCGGGAGGTGCAGCAGTAATGAATAACTCTTTAAAGACAGAGCGACTCAGAAGAAACCTTACCAGCGTGTTTTTCGTATTGCTGTCGCTTGTGTATGTGTTCCCGGTGTTCATGGTGCTGGTAAACTCCTTTAAGCTCAACACCTTTGTCAAGACCGAGACCTTCGCCTTCCCCACAGAGGAGAGCTGGGCAGGTCTGCAGAACTTTATCAAGGGTATGACCTTCGGCGGCTATCCCTTCTGGAAATCCGTGGTGTTCAGCGGTGTGATCACCCTGCTGTCCACCTTCTTGATCCTGCTGTTTACCTCTATGGCCGCCTGGTATATTTCCCGCGTGGACTCGATTGTGTGCCGCACCGTGTACTACCTGTGCCTGTTCTCCATGGTGGTGCCCTTCCAGATGGTCATGTTCACCCTCTCCAAGACCGCGGATACCTTGCATCTGAATACCCCCCTGCCCACCCCAGTGATCTATCTGGGCTTCCGCGCGGGTCTGGCGGTATTCATGTTTGTCGGCTTCATAAAGGGCATACCCCTGGATGTTGAAGAAGCGGCGGCCATCGACGGCTGCAATCCGCTGAACACCTATTTCAAGGTGGTGCTGCCCATGATGAAGCCCACTCTGATCTCCGTTGCGATCCTGGAGATCATGTGGGTGTGGAACGACTATCTGCTGCCCTACCTGGTGCTGGATCTGACAGAGTACCGGACCCTGCCCATCCACATCCAGTATTTGAAGGGAAGCTACGGCACAGTGGATCTGGGCGCCACCATGGCGCTGATCCTTCTGAGCATCGTGCCGGTGGTCATCTTCTACCTGTCCTGTCAGAAGTACATCATCAAGGGTGTGGCGGCAGGCGCAGTCAAGGGCTGATCTACCAGTTATTAAGAAAGAGTACGGATATAAGAAAGAGTACGGTTTATGAAGATTGAAAGAAGCAGCGGCATATTGATGCCGATTGCATCGCTTCCGTCCAATTACGGCATTGGCACCTTCGGCAAGGCTGCCTATGATTTTGCAGACTTCCTCAAGGCGGCTGGACAGACCTACTGGCAAATGCTGCCCTTGGGGCCTACCAGCTACGGCGATTCCCCCTATCAGAGCTTTTCCAGCTTTGCCGGTAACCCCTATTTCATTGACTTGGACCTGCTGATCGACGACGGCCTTCTGCTGAAGGAGGAGGTGGAACCCCTGGCGTGGGGCTCCGATCCCCGCTATATCGACTACGGGAAGATCTACGAAAACCGCCTTGCTGTCCTGGCACGGGCAAAGGCCCGGGGCTGGCAGCGGGATATGGCGGAGGTGGCGGCCTTTGAGAAGGAAAATCCCTGGTTGCCGGATTACGCTCTGTTCATGGCCTGCAAACGCCGTTTTGGCATGAAGGCCTGGAGCCAATGGGAGGATGACGACATCCGCCTGCGGAAAAACCCGGCGGTGCTGGAGCAGTACCGGGTGCTGCTGCGGGAGGATGTGGAGCTGTTTACCTACCTGCAATTCCTGTTCTTCCGCCAGTGGGAGGCACTGAAATGCTATATCCATGCCCAGGGCATCCGGATCATCGGTGATCTGCCCATCTATGTGGCCATGGATTCTGCCGACGTTTGGGCAGAGCCGGAATATTTCCAGCTGGACGAAGAAAACGTACCCACCGCCGTATCCGGAGTGCCGCCGGACTACTTCAATGCCGACGGCCAGCTTTGGGGCAACCCCCTGTACCGGTGGGACCGGATGGAGACCGACGGCTTCGGCTGGTGGATCCGCCGTATTGGCGGTGTCAGCAAGCTCTACGACGTGGTCCGCTTCGACCATTTCCGTGGACTGGAAAGCTATTGGTCCGTGCCCTACGGCGCGCCTACGGCGAAGGTCGGCACCTGGATCAAGGGCCCCGGCGCTCGGTTGGTCAACACCCTGCTGGATTGGTTCCCCCAATTGGAGTTTATCGCCGAGGACTTGGGGTATCCCACTCCGGAGGTCCAGAAGCTTCTGGAGGATACCGGCTTGCCCGGCATGAAGGTGCTGGTGTTTGCCTTTGATTCCCGGGATTCGGCAATGTATCTTCCCCATACCTATGTGGAGAACTGTACCTGCTATACCGGCACCCACGACAACAGTCCCATCGCCCAGTGGCGTGAGGAGATATCCCCGGAGGACCTGCAGTACGCCACGGATTACCTGGGCCTGAACGACCGGGAGGGCTTTAACTGGGGCATGATCCGGGGTGGTATGAGCTCGGTGGCCAAGCTGTTTGTGGCCCAAATGCAGGACTACCTGGAGCTGGGCTTGGGGAACCGGATCAATGTTCCCGGTATCCAGGGCGGAAACTGGCGTTGGCGCATGCTCCCCGACGAAGCCACCCAGCCGCTGGCAGCCCGGATCCGGCGTGTCACGGAACTGTACGACAGATAAGATTTTATGTCCGCAGAAGGATTTCTCCTTCTGCGGCTTTTTTGTATAAATAAAGCATGTGATGTCCGGTGGTTATGATGGCGTCCGTTGTGCGTCTTCCGCTATTTTTCTATATGGAGCCACAGGGCCGACGCCGGAAAAACGTAATGTGCTGGCCTGGGGATACTGCTGGGGAAGGTGTAAAAATTTCCCAAAATAGGGGAAAAAGGCTTGCACCCCGGTATGTTTGATAGTATAATGGGCTCGAATGACGGCGCAGATCAAAATCGGCTGTGCCCCTATGGAGGAAAGAGCATGTACAAAATCTACAAGATCGTATCCAACACCGTTGTGGACTTTGCTGCGGAGGAACTGAAGAAGTACCTGCGCATGATGATGCCCCGCTGTGGCGAGATCACCATTGCCTACGATCCCCAAGCAAAAGAAGGCTTCCGCCTGGGCCTCATGGAGAACTTCGGCCTGGATATTTCTGAGGCAGAGGACAATGACCTGGACGATATCCTGCACATCGACACCGATGATCAGGGCGGCATCATCGCCGGCAACAACTCCCGCAGTGTCCTGCTGGCTGTGTATAAGTACCTGACCATCAACGGCTGCCGCTGGCTGTTCCCCGGTGTGGATGGCGAGTTCATTCCCATCAAGCCTGTAGAGGCTGTGTCCTACCACAAGCTGGCTGACTGCCGCTACCGCGGTCAGTGCAACGAGGGCGCTGAGAGCCAGCAGGCTATGCTGGAGACCATCGACTTCTCCCCCAAGATCGGACTGAATGTCTACATGATGGAGTTCGATATTCCCAAGATCTACTACGACTGGTATTATAACCACTCGAACAACACCGCCAACCGTGAGCCGGAGCCCATCAGCGCCGACACCGTCCTGCAGTGGAAGCGCATGTGCGAGGTGGAGATCGCCAAGCGCGGCCTGCAGTTCCATGATATGGGCCACGGCTGGAATGCCGAAGCTTTTGGCATCAGCTCTCTGGGCGGCTGGACCAGGGACGCAGAGAATCCCGTTCCCGAGGAGACCCGCCAGTATCTGGCCCAGCTCAAGGGCGTTCGCGGCCTGAACAACGGTGTCGCTCTGAACACCAACTTCTGCATGTCCAATCCCGAGGCCCGGAAGATCGTCGCAAAGTGCGTGTGCGACTATGCCGGTTTGAACACCAATGTGGACTACCTCCATGTTTGGCTGGCTGACGGCTCCAAGAACAGCTGCGAGTGTGACGTGTGCCGCACCAAGCGGCCCTCCGACTGGTATGTGATGCTCCTCAATGAGATCGACGAGGAGCTGACAGCCCGGGGCCTGAACACCCGCGTGGTGTTCTGCGTTTACTCCGACACCACCTTCGAGCCCATTTGCGAGCATATCAAGAATCCCGCCCGGTTCTCCATGATGCTCGGCGCCATCTCCCGCAGCTACACCTACTCTGTGGAGAAGGACCCCAAGGTGGAGGAGCTGACCCCCTTTGCCCTCAATGAGAACAGCCGTCTGGCTACCATGGAGGAGTATATCGTCCACACCAACATGTGGCGGGAGTTTGCCCCCTGCAATTCCTTTGCCTATGAATACCACTTCTGGAAGCACCAGTTCTATGCCCCCGGTGTATTCAGCTTTGCAAAGCGGCTGCATGAGGATGTGCAGTCCTACCGGGATAACGGCTTCAAGGGTATCATCGAGGACGGCTCTCAGAGAGCGTTCTTCCCCAACGGCTTTAACTACTATGTGTACGCCGCCACCCTGTTTGACAACAGCGTGGACTTCGATGCTCTGACGGAGGATTACTTCAGCCATGCCTACGGCGACCAGTGGCAGACCGTGGTGGAGTACCTGAAGACCATCGACGAGTATATGCCCCAGACCTACCTGGAGGCCAAGCACACCTCTCCCACCGGCAACAACTTCTACAACCCCGCTATGGAACAGAAGCTGCTGGCCGTGGAGGAGATCACCCGCAAGTACGATGCGATCTTCATGGAGCACCGCAATATGCCCCACCGGGTCCAGACTGTTGCCATGCGTCTGCTGACCAAGCACACCGAGTTCTGCCGGGGCTTTGCCGCCGCCATGGCACTCAAGTGCCTGGGCAAGGACGAGGAGGCCAAGCAGGCTGCCAACGAATTCCTCAAGAATTTTGGCCGCTATGAGCTGGAGATCGAGCGGTACTACGATCACATGATCGCCAAGGCTGCCCTCAATTCCATCTTCACCGCAAAGGCCCAGTACGACCAGTAAAACACCCCCAATTGCCCCCGGATGCACAGCTGCATCCGGGGGCTTGTGCATTCTCAGTCAATACCACCAAAAAGGGCGGCTGTCCGGGAGTGTATATTTGTACGGTGCACAAATGTCCTCCCAAAGTGGATTTTTTTGTTGACAAGCCCTGAAACTGGTGGTATAGTGTTAAACAGCCAATAACCTAGAAAAGGGAGAGATGCTTATGAAAAAGATTCTTGCGATTGTTCTGGCCGCGATGCTGCTGCTGACCTTAGCAGCCTGCGGTGAAACAGAGTCCGCCAACGGCGGCAATGGGACCGGTACCTATACCATCGGCGTTTGCCAGCTGATGCCCCACGCAGCACTGGACGCCGCCACCCAGGGCTTCACCGATGCTGTGAAGGAAGCTCTCGGCGCGGAGAATGTGACCGTTACCGTTAAGGACGCTTCCGGTGAGTACACCAACTGCACAACGATTGTTGACGGATTTATTGCCGAAAACGTGGATCTGATCCTGGCCAACGCCACGTCCCCTCTGCAGGCAGCCAGCGCAGCCACCGGTGACATCCCCATCCTGGGCACCTCCATTACCGACTATGCAACGGCGCTGAACATTGCTGACTGGACCGGCACCGTAGGCGGCAACGTCTCCGGCACCACTGACCTGGCACCTCTGGATGAGCAGGCAGCTATGATCCTGGACATGTTCCCCGATGCAAAGACCGTCGGCCTGCTGTACTGCTCCGCAGAGCCCAACTCCATCTACCAGGTCAACGTGGTCGAGGAAGCTTTGAAGGCCGAAGGCATCACCTGCCAGCGTTACGCGTTCAACGATGTCAACGATCTGGCCTCTGTTACCCAGACCGCTTGCGACAACTCCGATGTAATCTACATTCCCACCGATAACACCGCTGCCAACAACACCGAGACTATCGCCAACGTGGTCATTCCCGCAAAGGTCCCTGTGATCTGCGGCGAGTCCAACACCTGCAGCGGCTGCGGCATTGCCACATTGTCTATCGACTACTACGATCTGGGCTACGCCACCGGTAAGATGGCCGCTAAGATCCTGACCGGAGAGGCGGACATTTCCACCATGCCTGTTGAGTCCGCTCCGGAGTTCACCAAGATGTACAATGCTACCAACTGTGAGGCACTGGGCATCCAGATCCCCGAGGACTACATCGCCATCGAGTAATTCAAAGGGAATACAAAAAACAGCGGGAAATGGACTCTGTTTTCCGCTGTTTTTCCTGTGTCATCCCCTTATTAAATTCTGAGCCGGAGGAAACGGAATGTTAGATACATTGCTTGCGTTTTTTTACTCAATGCCAAATGCTGTGGGCCAGGGCCTGGCCTGGGGCATCATGGCCATTGGCGTTTACATTACATACCGCATTTTGGATATTGCGGACTTGACGGTGGACGGCTCTCTGGCTACCGGCGGTGCGGTGGCGGCAGTTGCCATCAGCCTGGGCGTCAATCCCTGGATCGCACTGCTGCTGGCGGTCCTGGCAGGTATGCTGGCCGGCTTGGTCACAGGCTTTTTCCATACCACCTGTGGCATCCCGGCGATCCTGTCCGGTATTCTGACCCAGCTTGCCCTGTACTCTGTGAATCTTCGGATCATGGGTATTGGCAGCGCAGAGACTACCAAGGCCACCGTGGCCCTGAACGTGAATTTCCACGACCTGCTGCTGACCTCCCGGAATATCCGCGAGGTGAGTCTGAAGAATCCGCTGATCCTGCTGGCCATCATCGTTGCGGTGATCATCGGCTTGCTGTACTGGTTCTTCGGTACGGAAATGGGCAGCTCCCTGCGGGCTACCGGTGCCAATCAGGCAATGGCCCGGGCACAGGGCATTAACACCAACGTCCGTAAGGTCATCGGTCTGATGATCTCCAACGGCATGGTCGCACTGTCCGGCGCGCTGATCGCCCAATACCAGGGCGGTGCTACCATCGATATGGGCCGCGGTGCCATCGTCATTGGCCTGGCAGCCGTGATCATCGGCGAGGTGCTGCTGAGCAAGATCTTCCGCAACTTCGCGCTGAAGCTGTTGGCAGCGGTCATCGGTGCCATCATCTATTATTTGGTCATTACCCTGGTGCTGCGGCTGGGCCTGGAATCCACAGACTTGAAGCTGCTGACGGCAGCGGTCGTGGCTATCTTCCTGGCGATCCCCTATTTGAAGGGAAAGCTGGGCGGCCATAAGGCGAAGAAGGGAGGTATCAAGCATGCTTAAGGTATGTAACATCTTTAAGACCTTCAATGCCGGTACCATCAATGAGAAGCGTGCCTTGAACGGCCTGTCTCTGACACTGAATCCCGGCGATTTTGTCACCGTCATCGGCGGTAACGGCGCCGGTAAGAGCACCCTGCTCAACGCGGTTGCCGGTGTCTACGGCGTGGATGCGGGGCAGATCTTGATCGACGGCGTGGACGTGACCCATTTGCCGGAGCACAAGCGAGCCAAGTACATTGGCCGGGTGTTCCAGGATCCTATGATGGGCACAGCCGCCACCATGCAGATCGAAGAAAACCTGGCTTTGGCAGCACGCCGAGGCAAGCGCCGTCTTTTGCGGTCCGGTATCACCAAGAAGGAGCGGGCAATTTACCGCGAGCAGCTTGCGACCCTGGGTCTGGGCCTGGAGGATCGGATGACCTCCAAAGTGGGTCTTCTGTCCGGCGGTCAGCGGCAGGCGTTGACGCTGCTGATGGCCACCCTGCAGAAACCGAAGCTGCTTTTGTTGGATGAGCACACCGCGGCGTTGGACCCCAAAACTGCGGCAAAGGTGCTGGAGACCACCCAGCAGATCGTAGAGAAGGACAAGCTGACCACCCTGATGATCACCCACAACATGCGTGATGCCATTGCCTACGGTAACCGGCTGATCATGATGAACAACGGACACATCGTGGTAGATGTGTCCGGTGAGGAGAAGAAGAATCTGACTGTTGAGCAACTTCTGGAGCTGTTCAGCCGCGCCAGCGGCTCTGACGAGGCAGACGACAAGCTCCTGCTGTCCTGAATCAATAAAACGTCCGCCGGAGGAAGTTTTCCTCCGGCGGCGTTGTAATTACTGGAATACAAGCTGTACCAGCAGCATATAGGCAACGGTGCCCACACCGATGGACAGCAGACTGTTGCGTTTCCAAATATGGAGGCCGGCTACTGTGAGGCAGCCCAGGATCTCCGGGATCCCATAAGGGTACTGTAAAAAGCTGGCATCCTTCAGACAGTACACCACCAGCATGCCCATAATGGCATAGGGCAGGACTTTGCCTAGGTAGACGATGATATCGGGGGTCTTTCGGCTACTGCCGAAGATCAAAAAGGGCAGAAACCGGGTAGCAGCTGTGACTAGGGCGGCCACCAGAACGATCAGCGCAGCATGGGTATCAAACATAGGGTTTCCTCCTTGCTGTTTTGCGGGTGACAGTTAGCAGCAGGGCGATCAGCACCATGGAGGGAATCAAAAAAATGTCTTTACCGCAGATCACCAGGCACAGCACGGTGCAGCCCACGCCGATCAGGGCCGGCAGGTGATTTTTGCTGCTGAGCCACTGCTCCACGAACATGGTGACGAACAGGGCTGTCAGCACGAACTCCACACCTTCAAAGCTGATGGGCAGGGTAGACCCTAAAATATTGCCCAGGACACAGCCGCAGATCCAGTACAGGTGGTCCAGGGCGGTCACCAGGAAGCAGTAGCCGGTGCGGCTGATGCCCTCCGGGGGCTCGTTTTGGGTCACCAGGGAGTAGGTCTCATCGG
Source organism: Faecousia sp. (assembly GCA_045588045.1). Taxonomy (GTDB): domain Bacteria; phylum Bacillota; class Clostridia; order Oscillospirales; family Oscillospiraceae; genus Faecousia. Next base: position 17,076 of record JAZNDJ010000032.1, on the reverse strand, counting down.
TCAGGCCGAAAATCATATATGCCTTTTTCGGACCGGCACCGCGGTAGGTGTCGATCAGGGAAATACCGTAAAACAGGTGCCGGGCGTTGACCAGCAATGTGGCAATGGCGGCACTGAGCAGGTCTGCATGGCTGGCGATCAGACTGACCGCCAGGTATTGACCGGAACCGGCGAACATACACAAGGCCATCACAAAGGCCCACCCAATGCCATATCCGGTCTCGCTGAGGAGGATGCCGAAGCCGGACCCCAGGAACAGGTATCCGGTCAGTACCGGGAGGGTGTCCCGAACAGCGACCCCCAAGGCGTTACGTTTCATGGTCTCATCTCTCTTTCCTATGGTACAGATTATAAATCGGGTCGCGGACCTTGTCAACCGAATCCCCCCTTGCAATTTGGGGACTTGAGCAGTATAATGAAAAAAATGACAAATGGAGGTTTATTATGAAGCAGTACGGTCAGTTTGTAGAGCCCCATCGGCAGCGGATCCTGGATACGCTGGATTATATTTGGAAAAATCCGGAGACAGGCTATCGGGAATGGAAGACCCATGCCTATTTGGAAGAAGAATTTGCCAAGCTGGGCTATGCCCTGACGTTGGCAGGGGATATCCCCGGCTTTTACGCCGACGTAGATACCGGCCGTCCCGGGCCTACTGTGGCGGTGTTCGGTGAGCTGGATGCCCTTTTGGTGCCCGGTCATCCCGATGCAGACCCAGCCACCGGTGCAGTCCATGCCTGCGGCCATTGTGCGCAGGCGGCAGCACTGTTGGGCCTTGCCGCCGCACTGAAGGAGCCCGGTGCCCTGGATGATCTGTCCGGCAAGATTCGCCTTGTTGCGGTTCCGGCTGAGGAGCTGATCGAGGTGGAGTACCGTCTGGAGCTGCGCCAGAAGGGGATCATTCGCTATATGGGCGGCAAGCAGGAATTCCTGTACCGGGGCATGCTGGACGGTGTGGATATGGCCTTTATGATCCACACGACGGAAAAGAATTCTCATGTCAACCGGTTCTGGAACGGCTGTGTTGCTAAGTCCACCAGCTTCCAGGGTGTTTCTGCCCATGCTGGCAGTGCACCCCACAAGGGCGTCAATGCCTTGTACGCCGCCAATTTGAGCTTGAATGCCATTAACGCGCTGCGTGAGACGTTTTTGGACGATTCCCATATCCGGGTCCATCCCATCCTTACAGCCGCTGGTGGCGCAGTGAATGCCATTCCTGATCTGGTTCAGATGGAAGCCTATGTCCGTGGTAAGACCATAGAGGATATTGTCGCGGTCAATAAAAAGGTCAACCGGGCTATGGCGGCCTCTGCTGCGGCTATGGGCGCCAATGTCCATCTGCTGGATATCCCCGGCTATATGCCCGAGAGTGACGATCTGGGCATGATGGAGGTCTCCCGGGAGGCTTTTCTGTCCCAGATGGAGAAAATTGATCTCCGGCCCCAGAATTGCATGACCGGCTGTACGGACATGGGCGACATCAGCACGGTCATGCCTGTGACCCAGCCGATGATCGCTGGCGCAACGGGTACGGCCCATGGAATCGATTTCCGGATCGCTGACCCGGAGCTGGCCTGTGTCACCTGCGCCAAGGTGATGCTGACCATGGTTGCCATCCTGCTGCAGGAGGGAGCAGCCCGGGCGAAGCAGATCATTGCCGACCACAAGCCGGTATTTGCCACCCGGCAGGCATATTTTGAGGCTATGGATAATATGTTCTTAGACTGCGATGCTGTGGACTATGCGCCCGACGGTACCGTTACTCTTTCCTATCAGTAAGGAGGAACACCATGAAAAAGCATATCAATGTATGGGATTATTCCGGCCGGATCAACGAAGCCACCGGTAAGGGTATCCTGTTGACCACCAAGGCTGACGGCAAGGTGAACACCATGACCATCGGCTGGGGCACTCTGGGCATCCAGTGGGCAAAGCCCATTTTCATCGCCTTCGTCCGGGAGAGCCGCTACACCAAGGAGCTTCTGGACAAAAACCCGGAATTTACCGTCAATATCCCTCTGGGTACGGTGGATAAGGAGATCCTCGGCATTTGCGGCACCAAGTCCGGCCGGGATGTGGATAAGATCGCCCAGCTGGGTCTGACCCTGGAAGAGCCGGAGACTGTCTCTGTGCCGGCCATTAAGGAACTGCCCCTGACCCTGGAGTGTAAGGTGATCTACAAGCAGGACCAGGATCCTGCCGCCATCGCCCAGGAAAATGACCTGCGGTTTTATGCCAAGGGAACAGCCAATGAAAATGACTATCACACCGCCTACTACGGCCAGATCACCGCGGCCTACATTGTGGAGTAAGGAGTAGCTATGAAGAAAATCGGCGTTTTAGGTGCAGGCACCTGGGGTATGGCCCTGGCCCGTGTTCTGTCTAACGGCGGCCATGCCGTCACCGTCTGGTCCGCCCTGGAGCAGGAGGTGGAGGAATTTTCCGCCACCCGCCGTCACCCGAATCTGCCCGGTATGGTGATCCCCGACGAGATCGCATTCACCAAGGATATCCGGGAGGTCTGCCGGGACAAGGATGTCCTGCTGTTTGCGGTGCCTTCCGTCTTTGTGCGGTCCACCGCCAGAACTGCGGCACCCTATATTCCTCATGGCCAGATTATCGTGGATGTGGCCAAGGGCATCGAGAAGGACACCTTCCTGACTATGACTCAGATCATAGCCGACGAGCTGCAGGACCCCTCTGTGAAGCTGGTGGCTCTGTCCGGCCCCACCCATGCGGAGGAGGTAGCCAAAGATCTGCCTACCACCATCGTCTCCGCTTGCGAGGATATCGCCGCCGCCCAGGCGGTGCAGGCCTTGTTTGAAAATACCTGTATGCGGGTCTACACCAATACGGACATATTCGGCGTAGAGCTGTGCGGCGCTATGAAGAACATTATGGCCTTGGCGGCCGGCGTGGCGGCAGGCATCGGCTACGGCGATAATACCAAGGCCGCCCTGATCACACGGGGTATTGCGGAGATCGCCCGGCTGGGCATGGCTATGGGCTGTCATGTGGAGACCTTCCTGGGTCTTGCCGGTATCGGTGACCTGATCGTTACCGCCACCAGCGTCCACAGCCGCAACAACCGCTGCGGTATGCTCTTGGGCCAGGGGGTAGCACCGGAGGAAGCCATTCGCCAGGTGGGTATGGTGGTGGAGGGCATCCACGCCTTGCCTGCGGCCATTGGCCTTGCGAAAAAATACAATGTGGAAATGCCCATCGTCCAGGCAGTGAATGCGGTGGTCAACCGCGGTGCCTGCGCCACAGAGCAGGTGGAAAAGCTCATGCACCGGCAGACCAAGCCGGAAACCATGTGATATAAAAAAAGAGCGCCTCATCTTCACCAGGAAGATGAGGCGCTGAATTGTTTATTTGTGCAGTTTTTCCCGAATCACCTGCAGGAGCATTTGGAAGCCCCGTAGCCTCAGTAGGGCGGAAAGGCCGATGTAAATGCTAATACCCACAAGGACCTGCAGACACAGACAGCTGAAATTGCCGATGGGAAGAAGTCCTATTCCCAGAACAGAGCCCAGCATGATCACGGATACCACGAAGGACGGCAGCATATCCTTAACCTGTTCCAAATAGGAATAGCCGATCAGCTTTTTGTTGGGGAAGGCGTTGATAAAGCAACTGGTTAATGTGGTAAACACACCGGTCAGAGCGATGGCAATGGGGGAATCAAAGCAGCAAACAGCAATGGCTAAAGAGCCCAGTCCAATGCTTTTTTTTAGGATCTCAAGCTTCAGAAACACATCGCTGCGGCCCATAGCGTTGATGGCTTGCAGATTGCACATGTGTACCGGGTTGAAAGCCAGAGAAAAACAGTAGATCTGCAGATAGGGCACACAGGGCAGCCATTTTTCCGTCAGCAGAAGGCGCACCATCGGGGTAGCCACACCGGCAAGTCCGGCCATCATTGGGAAGAGAATGTAGGCACTTAAGGTGATGGAGTTGCGGGTAAGAGCCTTGACCTGGGCTGGGTGGTCCTGCTTTTTTGCCATGGCAGGCAGCATGACACTTTGCACCGTGCCGCTGACGGCGGTGATGATGAACTGGGGAAAGTTCTTGCCCCGGTTGTAATAGCCTAAGGTTCCGGAATCGTATTTCTTGCCAATGACCAAGCTGCGGATATCCTGGTACAGAGTATCGATCAGACTGGATACCAGCAGCTTCCAGCCAAAGGAGAACAGCACCTTCACCCGACCAAGGCGGCATACGAATTTGGGTCGCCACCGGACGGTGAAGATCATCACCGCGCAGGCGATAAAGACATTGAGCATGGTCTGCACTACCAGGGCCCATAGGCCTGCACCCAAAAGGGCAAGGGCAATGCCGGTCATGCCGGAGATCAGAATACCGGCAACATTGCTGATAAAGACCTTTCGGAAATCCATTTCCCGGCTGACCTTGGCTATCTGGATGGAGTTGAAAGCGCCGGGCAGCAGCATCAGTGCCAGCACCCGCAAGGGTGTGACAATGCCGGGCATATCGTAGAAACGGTCGATAAACGGCGCGGCGGCGAAAATGATCCCATACAGGACTGTGGCAATGCCAAAACTGACCCAGAAAACAGAGGAATAATCCTCGTCAGTCACATCTTTGGCCCGAACCAGGGCGGTGTTGAAGCCGTTGTGGATAAACACGTTGGCCAAGGTAGTGAAGATCACCATCAGAGACAGAACACCGTAGTGGCTGGGGTCCAGGATACGGGCCAGCACCAACTGCAGAATAAATTGTACGCCCTGTACACCGAACCGCTCCAAAAGCTTCCAGCCCAGTGCGCCGGTCAGAGTATGCTGTTTTGCGCCTTTTTCCATGGATGTTCCTTTCCGGTCGTGGCCTTAAACGTAAATGCGCTTGTGGAGGATGCGGTAGTTGATATCCCGCTTCAGCAGCAGCATAGCGGCGCGGAAGGGGTGGCGGATGTGGGCGATGTCCTGTTTGGCCCGCCTGCTGTCGATATAGCCTTTTCTGCGGGCATGACGGATGTTGCGCCGGTATACCATTTCCGTGTAAGCGATCGCCTTGGGGTGGTCAATGGCATAGGCATATTCCATGTATGCCCGGAAATCCTTCTCAGCCTTGTCATAGCTGTAGCGGAAAGTTGCACTGAAGGAGCTGCCGCCGGTGGTAATATGCCGGTAGGCACTCATGCTTTTTTGTATGCAGTAGATCCGGCTGTGGCACAGGATCGAGAAGTAGACACGCCGGTCGCCGGCACCGCCCTGGGTTTCCAGCAGAGTCCGGTTAATGGCCGGGTCGGTCATATAGTTCCGGGACAGCAGGGTGGTGTACTGCCCGGGCATGATCTCGCTGAAGAAATGCTGCAGGGTATATTCATTCTCGGTGCACTGGGGGTAACGCTCCCCGGTTGGTTCGCTGTCAGCTCCCACAACAGTGCAGTTATGGGCCACAGCATAGTACTCCGGGTGGCTCTCCAAAAAGTCCACCTGAATCTGCAGCTTATCCGGGTCGGTCCAAAAGTCATCGCCCTCCAGGCAAATGATATACTTGCCCTTGCAGCGCAGCTTCAGATCCTTGGCGTTGGAGCAGGCACTGCCGTGCATGTTTTTCTCCCGGTAGAAGATGTGAAACCGGTCATCGGGATTGGCCGCTTCCCAGTCTTTGAGGACTTGGCGTGTGTTGTCGGTGGAGCAGTCCTCCCCTACAAAGACCTCGTAGGTGTACCGGGTGTTCTGCATCCGTATACTGTCCAGAGCCCGGGCGATATAGCATTCATGGTTGTAGGTGGGAACATAGATGCTGATGCAGACCGGCTGCGCACAGCCATGCTGGGCTATATCCATAGCGGCTCCTTTCCAAAACAGTTATTCCCCGGCAGGCAGACCTGCCCGGCTTTCTTTTGCGATGATGTTTACAAGACATACGATCAGTCCGACCAGGACCCACAGGTATTTGTTCAAGCTGGCAATGGACAGCAGATTCATCCCGTAGGCGATCAGGCTGAGGCACAGATAGGGCATCAGGGGATCCCGGAGGTATTTCCGGGATAGGGTGGTCTTAAGCAGGGAGCAAAACAGGGCGATAAAGGCTGCAAGGCCTACCAAACCGTACTGGCAGATGATCGCCACCGGCCCCATGTCAAAGGTGGCAGTCGGCCCCCATATATCCTCCGCGTATTGGTATTTGATCAGCCCCCGGACATGGGCGTTGGAGCCGAAGCCAAACAGGGGCTTTTGGGACAGGGTCCATTCAATGCCGCTAAGCTGCTTGAGCCGGGAAAGGGAGCCATTCTCGTTTTCACCGTATTCCACTTCCTCTGAGCCGGCGCTGTCCGTGACCAGAAAGGAATCAAACACGGATTCGGTTACATGGACCAGGAATGATGGGCCGAGGGGGGATACCGCAGTGGATACAACAAAAGCGATCGCCAGAGCGGCCAAAGCCACCGGGAGATAGGTGCATATCAGTTTTTTCAGGGCCTTGCGTACCAGACACAGGATCACCAAAAGGACTGCCAGGACCACAAAGATCATTAGGGACCCCCGGGAGTTGGAGAAGAACAGACCGACCAGATCCGCAGTCAGACAGGCAGCATACAGGAGCTTCTCCCACCGGCGGTCGCTGTGCTCGATGGCATACATAGTTAGCGGCACGATCATCACGCAGAAGGCACCGTAAAACACTGGGTGCCCAAGGCCTGCAGCAGCCCGCAGCATACCTAAACGTATATAGTCCACCATCAGCATTTCCCGCCGGACGGTGTTGAGCAGGTGGAAGGGGTTGCGGCCGATTATGGATCCGATCACGGCGATCACGCCTGCAACACCGGCAGCCACAACCAGGATCTTGAGCGCCGTCACCAGCTTTTTCCGGCTGTCCAGCGTATGGACCAGCAGCCACACCAGAATATATTCCTCTGCAGCCAGGACCAGCAGCGCCTTGACCGCCTCAGCGGGATCTGCCGGCAGCAGTACCAGGTGGCACAGTGCAAGAAGGGAAAAGTAGATGAGCAGTCCCCAGCGAAGAAAACGATCCTCGCACAGGCCCAAATGCCATTGCGCCGGACGCAACAGTCGGCGGTTTCGCACCAGTAGCAGAATGCCCATAAGAATGAGTACTGCCCGGTTGCCGGTCAGCAGAGGAAAGCTGCCGTGAAATTCTAAAGCAAAATACTCCGGCAGCAGGACATACAGGGCAAAGAACAGGGCCACGTCCCAGGGAAGTCGGGCGGGCCTGCTGTTTGTCGATAAGGATGAGTCAGACATAGTACCTCCTTTGGCAGGGTCAGCAATTTCCAAAAAATGGAAAACCGTATAGTCGCAGCTATATTTTTGCGGTTAAAGCGGGGTTTGCGGGAACGGGTAAGTCCCACCGCAACGACAGTACCGTCAAAGAGTACCCACAGCACAGCCAGGTATACATCGTGCATAATGAGGTGTTCCGGCAGCGGTGCTTCCCGGACCTAAAGCTCCACCTGGGCATCGCATTGCTGGGCGAGGATCGAGTCGATCTGCTGGCGTAGAAACCGTTCTCCGTTATAGCAGGACATCAAAACAGCCAGCTTTATTGCGTATCTCCTTTTCTGGGCCAACGGATCACATAATCCCCGAAGTCAATCATACTGATGCCGTGCTTGCCGACTCTCTGGGATTCGGGAGGCAGCTGCATATAGTCGCCGTAGACGCCCCGCAGGAAAGCATCGTAGCCGGCGGGAATGCTGAACATACCGCCTTCGAAAACATGCTCCACCTGCTCCAGCACAAGAGCACGGTCCATCATCTCCCGGCGGTAGGAATAGGCACCGCACATATTGCTGATGCGCCGGGTGGGCCGGTCGTTGTAGCGCAGCATCAGCTTCCGGCAGGTCTTCTTCCATGCCGGTACACTGCGGATCCGGGACAGGAATTTCAGGATTCCGTAGAGGAACTTCTTAACGGTGCTGCCGTTATGGATGGAAAAATCACAGCGCAGCACCAACAGCTTCCGGACAAGATAGATCTGTCCGGCCTGAAGCTTGCGCAGAAATTCCGAATCCGGCGCGTTGTCATAGGGGAAAATATCAATAAAAATACCGTCATTTACACCGGACCCGGCGGACATGGGCTCCTGATAGTGGGTGCCTTTGATCCGCAGCTTCCGGAAGGGCAGGGGCGAGCAGGGATCGTTGTCCCAGTCATACAGGCCGTAGGCCGGATCCAACTCCTCCTGACATGCCTGGCAGAACCGCTCATAGTCCACCCGGAGCATACCCACATCAATGTCGTCGTCCCAGGGAATAAAGCCGTTATGGCGAATGGCGCCGATCAGCGTGCCGCCGATGAGAAAATAGGGAATGTTCCACTTTTGGCAAATGCGGTGCAGCTCCGTCAGCAGGTCCAGCTGGGCATATTTCACTTGCTGGGAAATGTCCATAATATCCAACTCCGTTTTTTATTTACTGATCCGCAGGGCAAGCTTTTCCCAGATCACATCCGGATACAGCAGCATGGTCAGATACTGCCGTGCCCGGCCTTTTCCGGCATAGCGGCTAGCCATGCCCCGGCTCCGGCGGAATCTTCGCTCCTGCCGGGGGGAGATCACACCGTTTTCCTTAAGTGCCTGCAGCACCTCGAAAGAGGAATCGAGTATTTTTCGGGAATCGGCAGATACATTTTCTCCCGTATGCATATGTGTGTAAAGCCGGACGGGGTTTACCACGAAGCGGGACTTCTGCTCCAGAAGCACCAGCCAAAGGAACAGATCGTCTGAGCCGTTGCGGCTGATGCAGGTCTCACACCAGACCTGGGGGATGGCGCTTTTTCGAATCAGACATTGGCCGGGGGAGGAAATCAGATTGCTGACACTGTAGTAAAAGCGCGGGTGGGTCGTCTGACGCTGATGGGCGGCATTGCGATATATGGGGCCGTAGCGCCGCGGGTCTTGCTCAAAGCCGTCGGCAACCACAACATCCGCATTTTGTACCGCGGCAAATTGCAGGGCGAGGGCTTCGGGCGCCAAAAGATCGTCCTGGTCCAAAAACTGGATAAAGGTGCCCTTTGCCACGGACAGACCGTTGATACGGGCACGGTGGATCCCTGCATTTTCCCTGTTAGTCAGAATATTCAGGGAAAACCCCCGGACCCAGTCTGCCTCATAGCAGATCGGACAGTCGGGACTGTCGTTGACCAGCACAAGCTCTATGCGCAGGTCAGGCGCATGCTCCGCGCAGACCGCGATACAGGAAAACAGCCGCGCCATATAGGCATTTCCTTTGTAAAAGGGAGTGATTACAGAAATATCCATCTTATTTCCACCGGTTCACAAATTGATAGGAGAAGCGAAGCAGGGGTTTGCACAGAAAGTAAAGCTGCAGGGCCCGACGGCTTTTGGTGCGGATGTCAGGGTCACGTAAAACCTGCTTGCCATGGGTGTCGATCCGGGCTTTTGCCTGACAGATCGCGTCGGAAAAGTCGACGTTTCTGGGTGCGTTCAGGTAGATCCGCAGGGCAGCGGTAATGCCGTAGGCCCTGGCCGCGTTCTGCAGGGCAGGCTTGTCGACGCAGAAGTCGGCGATTTTGTCGGCGATCAGCAGAATGTCCAGCTCTCTTTTTCCAAAGGAGTGAGTGGTGATGCTGTTTTCCCGGTGCATGTAACCGTACAGGCGGGCGTTGGAGTAAACGATCTTCTTTGCGTCGTAGAAGATCTCGTGCATCAGATCCACATCCTCAAAAAGACGCCCCACGGTAAAGCGGCGGTGCTGAAACAGCTCCCGCTTATACAGCTTGCCGCAGGCGCTGGGAAGGAAGGCGGTCTGGTACCACATTTTTTGGATCGCTTCAACAGGGGACAGGTGGGTAACGGCGGTGCCGGTGCAGTAGTTCGGCGCGGCGTTGGGGAAGATGTGCAGAAGGTCGCAGATGGCGACATCTCCATCCTCGATGATATGGAACAGATGACTGCACAGCTGGGGGCTGAGCACATCGTCGCTGTCGGCGAACATGACATAGTCGCCCTCGGCTGCCCCCAGACCGGTGTTCCGGGCGGCAGAAAGGCCTTGGTTTTCCTGGTGGATCACCCGGACACGGGGGTCTCTTTGGGCCCAGCGGTCACACATGGCGCCACTGTTGTCCTTTGCACCGTCATCTACCAAAATGATTTCCAGATTCCGGTAGTGCTGGGCAAGGACGCTATCCATACAGGCATCCAGCCACGGCTCTACATTGTATACGGGAATGATCAGAGAGATCAGAGGCAACATGGCAAAGCTCCTTGTTATTTGTTCAGATCCTGCTTGATCTGGGTGGTGCTGATCTCGGGGGTGCGGGGCAGGTAGACGACCTCCACACCTTCCTCCTTCAGGAAATCAAACTTTCCCTTCCAGTCGTCACCCATCACAAAAGTGTCGATGTGGTATTCGTGGACATCGGTCCGCTTCTGATCCCAGTTTTCCTCGGGAATGACCAGGTCCACATAGCGGATGGCTTCCAGAAGCATTTTCCGTTCCTCGTAGGTGAAGTAGCACTTTTTCTGCTTTTCGTTCCAGTTGAACTCGTCGGTGGACAGGACCACCACCAGGTAGTCGCCCAGGGCCTTGGCCCGGCGCAGCAGGTTGATGTGCCCATAATGCAACAGGTCAAAGGTGCCATAGGTAATGACGCGCTTCATGTTTCTCTCTCCTTAATGTCCCAGGAACAGCTTTTCATATTCCGACGCAATGAACTGCCAGCTGTAGCTGTCCGCGATCCGCCGTTTCGCTTTTTCACCGTAGACGGCGATCTGTTCGGGGGACATGGTATCTGCTTTTTCAATCAGCCCTGCCAGATCGCCGGGGGCTTTGCTCCAGTACAGGGCAGCCTCCTCGGCCACCTCCCGGTTAAAACCTACGTCCAGCAGCAGATTCAGATCTGTACTGCCCAAGGCCTCCAACAGGCTGGGGTTGGTGCCGCCCACTTCGTGACCGTGGAAATAGCCGTAGGCGTTTTCCCGGATCTTCATCAGAAGCTCCTGATCGTAGACTGTGCCTACAAATTTGATCCGGGGATCTTTGTCAAAGCCGGTCTTGGCTTTCAGCTCGTTGAGGAAGGATGCCGACACATTGGTGATCAGGGCAAAATCCTTCTGCGTTTTGCTGGCCATAAATTCCCGAATCATCGTCTCGTAATTATTCTCCGGAACAAAGCGGCCTACCACCAGGTAATAGCCCTTGGCGGTCAGTCCGTGGCCGTCATACCACTTGAGAAGGGCACTGTCATCGTCAGCCAGGGCGCTTTTGCGGGTCTGCGCACCGTAAGCGATGAAAGTGGTCCTGGGTTCATAGGCAGCGTAGGTTTTGCGGATATAGGCTTCAATATTCTTGCTGTCGCAGACCATCAGATCCGCATGCTTGGTCATCAGCGTTTCTGAGATCTTCCAGTATTTCCGCACCGGAGCAGGCCACTTGGCTCGCAGCCATTCATGACCGTCGGGATTGACATAGACCTGTCCGCCCAGCTTGTGAAGCTTGCGGACATGCTTTGCCATAAACGGACCGATGCGGCAGGCCAAAATATACACGATGGGCTTTTGGATACCCTTTTCCTGAATGTAGCGGTAGCAGTGCTTCAAAGCGGCCACATCGTAGAAAATAGCTTGGGCAGGCCCAATGTTGGGCACGTTGATCTTAAAGCAGCGAGCGTTGTGGTAGGTAAATTCCCCTTGTTCTCGGCTCTTGCAGGCAACGTGGTATTTCAGTTCCCGATGGCCCTGGTGACACTCTGTTAGCCGGTCCACAAAGGTTTCATATCCGCCGTAGGCACCGGGGATGCCCTTGGAGCCTACGATGAAAACATGCTGCATGGCGATTCTCCTAATCTTTCTGTTTTTTTGCTTAGAAGGGGAAACTCTGTGAGAGGGTGGGCCACTGCTTGTCCTTGTCGGACAGGTTTAGGGGTGTGCCGTCGGTAAGTGCATAGCCGGCGGCATCGGCGGTGCCATCGTACCGGCCCTGTAGCTCCGGCCAGTGGATGCCGATGGCTGGGTCGTTCCATGCCAATCCGCCCTCGTCGCCGGGGTGATAGAAGTCGGTGCACTTGTAGCAAAACTCGGCGGTATCCGACAGGACCAGAAAACCGTGGGCAAAGCCCTCGGAAATATAAAACTGCTTTTTGTTTTCTGCGGAAAGCTCCATGCCGTACCATTTGCCAAAGGTGGGAGAGCCTTCTCTCAGATCCACAGCCACGTCAAAGACCCGGCCCTTAATGACCCGGACCAACTTGCCCTGGGGATGCTTTTTCTGAAAGTGCAGGCCCCGGAGCACGCCCTTGACAGACATGGACTGGTTGTCTTGTACAAAGACCATATCGAGCCCAGCCTCCAGCATATCCTGCCGATTGTAGGTCTCCATGAAGTAGCCACGGCTGTCGCCGTGAACGGCGGGCTCTATGATGTAAAGTCCCTCAATGGGACATTTGGTGACGTTGATCTGACCCATGCTCATTCCTCGATCTCTTTCAAATATCTTGCAAGGGCATCCTGCCAGGTTGGCAGAAGCGCAAATCCGTTTTTGGAAAGCTTGGATTTATCCATCCGGCTGTTAAAGGGCCGGGCGGCTTTGGACAGGCCATATTCCTCGGTGGTGACGGGCACGACCTTGACAGCATAGCCCGCCTGCCGGAAGATCTCACAGGCAAAGTCATACCAGGAGATATAGCCACCCTCGTTGGTGGCGTGGTAGCAGCCATAGCGGTCAGTCAGCAGCATATCCACCAGTAGCCGGGAAAGGTCCAGAGTGTAGGTGGGGGTGCCGATCTGATCGTTGACCACCCGAAGGGTGTCGTGCTTTTTGCCCAGACTTAGCATAGTCTTGATAAAATTCTTTCCGTTTCGGCCAAAGACCCAGGCAATCCGGACGATGAAATACTTCTCAAGAAGCTCTGTCACAGCCTGTTCGCCCTCCAGCTTGGTCTGCCCGTAGATGTTCAACGGCTGAAAATCTGTGCAGTCGGGATCCCAGGGGGTATCGCCCTGGCCGTCAAAGACATAGTCGGTGCTGATATAGACCATTTTGCAATCCAGCTTTTTGCAGACCCGGGCGATGTTCCGGGTGCCTTCGGCATTGATGGCCCGGACCTTGGGGATATTCTCTGCTTCTTCAGCCAAATCCACAGCGGTCCATGCAGCACAATGGACCACCACATCGGGTTTTACCCGAGTGATGGCCGCATCAACGGCCTCTGCATCGGTAATGTCCAGAGGGATATACGGCATAGCGCAGACTGCGGAGTCGTCTGCGATACCGGAATATATAGGTGTCAAGTCGCTGCCGACACCGTCGTAGCCCCGGGCCGCCAGCTCATTCATAACGTCGTGGCCCAGCTGACCGCCGACGCCGGTGACAAAAACTTTCATAAATACAACCTATCTGTCTATCTTTATTTGCTTGTTGTGACTTGGGCACAACATCCCTACTTTAACTGCTATTATAGCGGATAGCCCGGAATATGTCAACCTTGGATAAGCCGAAAGACCTTGAAAACCAAAGGATTTCCCCGGCTTTTCCAAGGCGGTTTTTGCCTTGCGCGCAGGGCAAAAAATTCCCGCCACACGGGAAACGTACAGCGGGAAACGGCCTGTCAATGCCGGAATATTTTTTTGACCGAAATGGAGAGCTTGCCTGCACCGAAGCACAGCAACAGCGGCAGCAGTGTTCCTGCCACCGTATAGGCGATCCAAAGCCACGGGGCAGCAAAGACGGGAAAGGCGGACAGTCCCGCCGGATCGCCGCCGGTCAACGTCAGATACAGCCATGCCACCGGCTTGAAGGAGATAAAATGCAGCATAACGATCCAAACAGAATGTTTGCCGCAGTAGCACAGAAAGCGGGCGAGGGGCCCTTTGATCAAGGAGGCGATGCCCCAAATCAGGATCCAGCCAGATAGGGATGCCACAATAAAGAAGGGCAGACTGCTGATATTGCCTACACCCATGCCGATGTTGTCGATCCGATCCAGCAGCAGGAGGATCCCAAAACCGCCGACGGCGGCCAGTGGGCTGTACTTTCCCAATCTGGCAGGGAAATTTACTTTTCGCAGCGCCATGCCCATCAGGAAGGCGCTGTAGCCGCAAAAGCAGGATTCAATGCCCATGGGCAGCTGCCACCGGGTACGGTTGATCACGGCAGCGCCGGCAAAGGTCAACAGGGCGACTGCGCCGAAAAGCACCTTACCTCCCTTTATCCGGACGACGGTGTACCGCAGCAGCAAATGACCGATGCTGATAAAAAACAGACAGGGCAAAAACCAGGAAGCGCCGCCCATTTGGGTATCCCCGGCAAACAGCAGGTTCTTGGCCAGGTTGATCCCCATCTGCGGCAGGCTCAGGAGCTTATCCTGCCCATAGACCCCTAAATGGACCAGAAGGTTGCTCAGCAGGGTAAAGCAGCCATTTGCCAGGACATAGGGCAGCCAAAGCCCCTGGATCCGGGACAGGAGGCTTTTGCCCAAAGTGCGCAGGCTATCCACCTTCCGGTCATTCCAGACATAGCCCGATGCCATGAAGAACAGCGCCATATGAAACAGGTATAGATAGCTTTTAATAGCAGCGCCGCTGTGACCCAGGACCACCAGAATAATGCCAAGACCTTTTAGTATGTCCAGGGTCTGGTCTCTTTTCTCCAGCGCATAGACGCCGGCGCGTTTATCTTCCATAAAAACTCCTTAAAAAGTGGCTGAAAATATTTCAGCCACTTTTTCATCATATTATTGCAATTTTAACGGCTGCCATACATCTGTGCGTAGTAGTTTTGGTATTCCCCGGAGATGATGGTCTCCCACCAGGTCCGGTTCTCCAGATACCAGGCAATGGTCTTTTGGATGCCGTCGGCAAACTTGGTTTCCGGCAGCCAGCCAAGCTCCCGGTGGATCTTGGTGGGGTCGATGGCATAGCGCATATCGTGGCCCTTCCGGTCGGTGACATAGGTGATCAGGCTTTCGGGCTTGCCCAGAGCCTTGCAGATGATCCGGACGATGTCGATGTTCCGCATCTCATTGTGGCCGCCAATGTTGTACACTTCACCTACACGGCCTTTGTGAATGATCAGATCAATGGCCTTGCAGTGGTCCTCCACATACAGCCAGTCCCGGACATTGAGACCCTCGCCGTAGACCGGCAGAGGCTTGTCGTTCAGAGCATTGGCGATCATCAAGGGGATCAGTTTTTCGGGGAAGTGGTAAGGACCGTAGTTGTTGGAACAACGGGAGACCGTCACCGGCAGTCCGTAGGTCCGGTGGTAGGCCATCACCAGCAGGTCCGCGCCGGCCTTGGAGGAGGAGTAGGGGGAGCTGGTGTGGATGGGGGTCTCCTCGGTGAAGAACAGATCGGGGCGATCAAGGGGCAGATCGCCGTAGACCTCGTCGGTGGAAACCTGATGATAGCGACCGATGCCGTACTTGCGGCAGGCGTCCATCAGGGTCGCCGTTCCCATAATGTTGGTCTCAAGGGAGACGCCGGGATTCTCGATCGAGCGGTCTACGTGGCTCTCCGCCGCGAAGTTGACCACCATATCGGGATGCTCCTCCTCGAACAGTCCGTAGACCGCCTCGCGGTCACAGATGTCCGCCTTGACGAAGCGGAAGCGGGGGTCGTCCATCACCGACGAAAGGGTGGAAAGATTGCCCGCGTAGGTCAGCTTATCCAGACATACGATGCGGTAGTCGGGATAGGCTTTTAACATATGAAAGATAAAGTTGGAGCCGATGAAGCCGGCGCCGCCGGTTACGATGATCGTCATACCGTTTCTCCCTTCACAAGTGACAGTAGATATTGACCGTAGTCGGTCATCTTGAGGCTCTCGCCGATGGCGGCAAGCTGCTCGAGAGTAATAAAGCCGCGTCGCCAGGCGATCTCCTCAATACAGGAAACGTAGAAGCCCTGTCGGTCCTGCACCGCCGCCACGAACTCGGCGGCCTTGAGCATGCCCTCGGGGGTACCCGTGTCAAGCCAGGCGAAGCCGCGACCGAGAAGGGTCACGTGAAGCTCGCCGCGCTCAAGATACGCGTTGTTGACCGCCGTGATCTCGATCTCACCCCGCGCCGAGGGCTTGACGTTCTTGGCGATCTCCACCACGCGGTTGTCGTAGAAGTAAAGACCGGGAACGGCGTAGTTGGACTTGGGCTTGTCGGGCTTTTCCTCAATGGAAAGCACCTTGCTGTTCTTGTCAAACTCCACCACGCCGAAGGCGCGGGGATCCTTGACGGGATAGCCGAAGATGGTGGCGCCCACCTTGTTTTCCATGGCGCGGCGCAGAACGCGGGTCATATCCTGTCCGTAGAAGACGTTGTCGCCCAGGATCAGACATACGCTGTCGTCCCCAATGAACTCCTCGCCCAGAATAAAGGCGTCGGCGAGGCCTCTGGGGGTCTCTTGCACACAGTAGGAGAGGGAGATGCCAAGCTGCTCACCCGTGCCGAGGAGCTTTTCGTAAACGGGGGTGTCCTCGGGGGTGGAGATGATGAGGACCTCACGGATCCCCGCCAGCATCAGGATCGAGAGGGGGTAATAAATAAGAGGCTTGTCGTAAATGGGCAGAAGCTGCTTGGAAACAGCCTTGGTCATGGGATAAAGGCGGGTGCCCTTCCCTCCTGCAAGAATAATACCTTTCATAATGCGCTCCTTTATGTATTGCTCAAAATAACGTCGCAGATGCGGTCTACGTCCGCCACGTCAAGGTGGGCGTAGAGGGGCAGACAGAGCACGTGACGGGACGCCTCGTAGGCAAGGGGCGTCAGGGTCGCAAGCTCCCTGTCAAAGCCTTGGTTCTCGGAAACGAGAGGGTAGAAATATTTTCGTGCCGCGATCCCCTCCTCCAGAAGCCGAGCGGCGAGGGCGTCGCGGTCGGGGACCAGAATGGGGAAATAGGCGTAGTTCTGTCGGATGCCGTCCACAAAGCGGGGCAGAGTCACGTCGCCGTGTCCCGACAGACGCGCCATATAGCGGTCAAACGCCGTCTTACGGGAAGCAAGCTCGTCGTCGATGTGGCGCAGATTGCAAAGTCCCATCGCCGCCTGAAATTCGTTCATCTAAGTCGGATCGTAGCCATGTCGTTCTGTGAGCCAAGGAGTTGGTTTCAAGTGTTGTCTTCCTAAGACCGCT
>JAZNDJ010000031.1:0-28360 GCA_045588045.1 Faecousia sp. | reverse complement strand
TATGGAACCTTTTATTGAGTGTGTTAATCATTTTGCTGTCAATTGGGACAATCTATAAGAAGACAACGCCCGGAAAACACAGATATTCTATACGACCTGGATGCAAACCGTGTGAAAGAAAGCATCATTGATAACCACAATGCGGCATTGCGGGGATACCGATATGCACTGGATGTAGGTACGATGATGCCCGCATTAGGGGAGGATGGACAAATTACCCTGTATGCCCCGGATGGGGAGAATGTGGTTAGCGGCAGCTGTGAGGAATATTGTGTAGCACAGGGGACGGTTCTGTGTGTTGACACATCCGCTCCTCTGTGACAAGGGGATGGTTCTCTTGTCACAAAACAAGTACCCGCAATCCCTCGGCTTAAAAATTAAATTTGGGGACTGGGGGACGGTTCTGCTGTCCCCTAGCTTCCAAACACTGAACCTTAATTAACCACCCAGGCGGGGAACGGCTCGCCGCTCCCCACCACTCGTAAAAACCTAATACAGACCGCCCTTGGTGTGTGCGACACACCGAGGGCGGTTTTTCTGTTGTTGAATTTGCGGTGTCACGAAAATGGAGACGCAATACATATATAGTTGAAAGGTTCGTTTATGGAACGAATAAATAAGGCTTTACAAGAGAAAGAAAAGGAGGCAAGATTGATAGATATTGCTATCAATTTTAATGGACGAGAGGTTGGTATCATGGGCCTCTATGTCCCATCTCGCGATTCTTCTCCGGAAAAATCAGGAGGAAGAAAGATTTTGCCATCCAATATTTGCTACACCTAAAAAAGTGAGCGCCTCACAACAAACTCCTTATGCTATTTGTGGAGATTTGAACATTTTAGAGCGTTCTCATGTTCCGCAATATAAAAACTTTTTAACATGGCCATCGGCACCATCGAATGGGAATAATTTTCCGTGAAATAGGCCTTGGAATTAATCATTAAGAAAAGGGTAATTTTACTTTGATAAAACGGACTCCGCTTTTGCTGAGTCCGTTTTGCTTGCGTTAAGAGAATTGCTGCCTGTATGGGGTGTTTTGTTGTTACAAAATGGAAAATATATTGAAATTGTGGGGAAATAACCCTAAACCGACAGAAAACGATAGAGAAAAGAGGTTGCTTTTTATATAATACAGATGTATAATGTATTATGTATGATTATGGGTTAATATACTCTTTTATGGACTATTTTGCAGAAGAGGTGTGGTATGAATATTCCTTTCTCTCCCCCAGATATTTCTGAATTGGAAGTGCAAGAGGTTGCCGAAGCTTTGCGTTCCGGATGGATCACCACAGGACCCAGAACCAAGCAACTGGAAAAGAATATTGCGGCCTATATCGGTGCGGATGGTTGCGTGTGCCTGAATTCCCAAACGGCCTGTGCGGAGATGGCTCTGCGCGTGCTGGGCGTAGGCCCCGGCGATGAGGTCATCGTGCCTGCTTATACATATACGGCCTCTGCCTCTGTTGTTTGCCATGTGGGTGCCAAGCCGGTGCTCATCGACTGCCAGAAGGACAGTTTGCAGATGGATTATGATTCTGTGGCAGAGGCGATCAATGAGAATACCAAGGCCATTATCCCTGTGGATTTGGCCGGTGTGCCCTGTGATTATGACCGGATCTTCCAAATTGTGGAAGAGAAGAAGCAGCTGTTCCGTCCTTCCACCGATGTGCAGAAAGCACTGGGCAGAGTGGCAGTAATGGCAGATACCGCCCATGCATTTGGTGCAAAGCGGGGCGAAACTATGATCGGTGCTGTGGCAGACTTCTCCTCCTTCTCCTTCCACGCGGTGAAGAACCTGACCACCGCCGAGGGCGGCGCCCTGACTTGGCGGACCATCCCCGGCATCGAAAACGAAGCCATCTACAAGAAGCTCCAGCTTCTTTCTCTCCACGGCCAGAGCAAGGATGCACTGGCAAAGACTCAACTGGGTGCGTGGGAATATGATGTGATCGGCACTTGGTACAAGTGCAACATGACCGACGTCACCGCAGCCATCGGCTTGAAGCAGCTGGAGCGGTACCCCGGCATGCTGGAGCGCAGAAAAGAGATCATCGGCAAGTATGATGCTGCCTTGCAGCCTCTGGGCGTGGAGGTGCTGGCGCACTATACCGACACCTATCAGTCCTCCGGTCATCTGTATTTGACCCGGATTCCCGGTATCACTCCGGAGCAGCGCAACGAGATTATCATTAAGATGGCAGAAGCCGGCATTGCCTGCAATGTCCACTATAAGCCCCTGCCCATGCACACGGCTTATAAGAATCTGGGCTGGGATATCAAGGATTTCCCCAATGCCTATGCCCATTTTGCCAATGAGATCACCTTGCCTTTGCATACGAATCTCACCGATGAGCAGGTGCAGTATGTGACCGACAACTACGTTAAGATCCTGAAAGCCTATCTGTAAGAGGTAATGATATGAAGAAAGTGCTTGTGATCGGTGCCGGCTTTTTGCAGCGGTTTGTGATCAAAAAGGCGAGAGAAATGGGGTATTACACCCTTGCGGTGGACGGCAATCCCAATGCGGAGGGGTTTGCGGATGCTGACGAATACGGCGCTGTGAATATCGTAGACCAAGAGGCGGTGTGTGCCTATGCCAGAGAGCATCAGGTGGATGGCGTTCTGACCGCAGCCACCGACTACGGTGTACTGGCGGCAGCCTATACCGCCAGAGAACTGGGACTTCCCGGTATTCGCTACGAATCCGCAAAAAGAATCAAGAATAAATACGAAGTCCGCAAGTGCTTATATGAAGCAGGTGCCGATGATACCGGCCTTGCCCATGAGGTATCGGAAGAAACCGATATTGCAGCACTGGCCAAACAGGTGCACTATCCCGTAATGGTCAAGCCTTGCGACGGCTCCGGCAGCCGTGGCGCAACCAAGGTGGAGTCGGCAGAGGCCTTTGCCGCTGCTTGCAAAGATGCTATGGCATGTTCACTGACCCGCAAGGCCACGGTTGAACCTTTTATCACCGGCCGTGAGTACGGCGTGGAGTCCTATGTGCATCATGGAGAAATCCACGTGTTGGCCGTGATGCAGAAATGGATGACCGAACCGCCTTACTATGCTGAACTGGGTCACGCCATTCCCTCCGGATTGACACCTGCCATGGAAGAAAAAGTTATAGGCTGTGTCACTAAGGCACTGCAAGCGCTGGAGGTCAACCACGGCTCTGTGAATATGGACCTTTTGATCACGGAAGCCGGCGGTGTCCATATTATCGACATCGGCGCCCGCATGGGTGGCAACCTGATCGGCTCCCATATTATCCCCGCCGGTAAGGGTGTGGACTATATGGGCAATATGATCCGGGGCGCAGTGGGGGATCCTGTGGACTTTACACCAGGTCCTCATACAGCTGTGGCTACCCGTTTGCTGGCATTTCGTCAGGGTGTTGTGGAGAAGCTTCCCGATGCAGTGGCGCTGGAACGGGAGTATAATGTGGAGATTTGCCACCATATGACAGAGGGGATGCAGGTGAACGAGTATCATACGAATTTGGACGGCTGTGGATACATCGTTGCCAAAGGCGAAAACTTGTCAGAGGCCGTGGAAAAAGCAACGGCGGTGCTGGCGGTGTATCAAGCTGCCGTAAAATAATGGTTTTTATTGCAGGAAAGGGGTTTTAATCTATGCAGTCCACTTTCATGATTGGAAATATTAAGGTCGGCATCAGCCAGGAGCCTCTGGTGATACCCGAAATGGGCATCAACCACGAGGGTAGTCTTCAGGTCGCAAAAGAAATTGTGGACGCGGCATGCCGCGCCGGCGCAAAGGTGATCAAGCACCAGACCCATATTGTGGAGGATGAAATGAGCCATGCGGCCAAAAAAGTCATCCCCGGCAACAGCGATGTGTCCATCTATGATGTTATGGAAAGATGCGCGCTTTCCGAAGAGGAAGAATATGAGCTGATGCAGTATGCCCAGTCTAAGGGTCTGCTGTTTATCAGCACACCTTTTTCCCGCGCAGCGGCAGACAGACTGGAGCGTTTCGGTGTGGCAGCCTATAAGATCGGCTCCGGAGAGCTGAACAACTATCCTTTGATCAAGCATGTGGCATCCTTCGGCAAGCCCATGATTGTATCAACCGGTATGAATGATTTGCCCAGCATCCAAAAGGCAGTTGACATCATGGAAGCTGCGAATGTTCCCTATGCGCTGCTGCATACCACCAACCTGTATCCCACTGACCCCCGCTTGGTTAGACTGGGTGCCATGCAGGAGATGATGCGTGCTTTCCCGGGAGTGCCCGTTGGATTGTCGGATCATACAATGACGAATACGGCCTGCATCAGCGCCATGGCACTGGGTGCGACCATTGTGGAGCGGCACTTTATTGACGTGATGGACAGACCCGGCCCCGACGTTGTTTGTTCCATGGACGAAAAGGCATGTGCGGAGCTGGTGGCCGCGGCCAGGGACATCCCTCTGATGCTGGGCGGTGAAAAAACCGCAGCAAAGGAAGAGCAGGTGACCATTGACTTTGCGTTTGCCACAGCGGTCACCATTCGCCCTGTGAAAAAGGGTGAGGTCTTTACATATGACAATCTGTGGGTGAAGCGGCCCGGAACCGGTGAGATCCTGGCAGAACACTTTGAATCTATCCTGGGCAAAAAAGCAACAGTGGATATTCCCAACGACACACAATTAACCTGGAAGATGGTAGAGGGCTGACAATGGAAAAGAAAAGAGTACTGTTTATCACCGGAACGCGGGCAGATTACGGCAAGATGAAGCCGCTGATGAAGGCTATGGACAAGACCGAGCAGTTCAGTGTATACGTTTTTGTCTGCGGCATGCATTTGTCCGATACTTTTGGAAGCACTTACAGAGAAGTTCTGAAGGACAAATATGAAAATATTTACGTGGCTTACGGCTTGTCACAGACCCAGAATGCCAGCGTGAATCTGGGCAATACCATTTCCTGCCTGTCCGGCTATGTGGAAAACGTGAAGCCGGATATGATCCTGGTTCACGGCGACCGTATGGATGCACTTGCCGGCGCTGTGGTCGGCGCACTGCACAATATCCAGATCGGACACATTGAAGGCGGCGAGGTTTCCGGAACCATCGACGAATCCATCCGGCATGCCATTTCCAAGTTTGCCCATGTGCATTTTGTTTGCACGGAAGAGGCACGGGATCGCCTGATCCAGCTGGGCGAAGAGACCAACCGTATCTTTGTCATCGGTTCTCCGGACATTGATATTATGATGAGCGACAGCCTGCCCCAGCTTGATGAAGCAAAATCCCGGTACGACATTGATTTTGATCAGTACGGCATTTTGATGTACCACCCGGTGACCACCGAATATGAAATCATCGGCACAAAGATCAAAACCGTAGTGGATGCGGTTATGGAAAGCGGTAAGAGCTATATTGTGGTATACCCCAACAACGATCTGGGATCCGAGGTTATCATGAACGAATACAAGAGATTCCAGGGCAACAGCAGATTTAAGGTTTTCCCGTCCTTGCGGTTTGAGTATTTCCTGACCCTGCTGAAAAATGCGGAATTTATGATCGGCAACTCCAGCGCAGGTATTCGGGAGGCCGGAATTTACGGCGTTCCTGCCATTGACATCGGCACCAGACAGAGCGGCCGCTATTCTGTGCAGGTCAGCACCAATATTCAGCACACGGCCGAAGATGTTGCCCAAATCATAGAAGCAATCAACTGTATTTCTGACCACAGAACCTCTTCCTTCACTTTTGGCAGCGGCAACAGTACGGAAAAGTTTATGCAGATCGTGGAAGAACCGTCTTTCTGGGAAATGGAGATTCAGAAACGCTTTGTGGATCTGAGTATGTAAGCTATGTATAAGAATAAAAAAATTATCGGCTGGATCCCTGCCAGAGGCGGAAGCAAGGGAATCCCCCGCAAGAACATCATTGATCTGTGCGGAAAGCCTCTGATCAGTTATTCCATCACCGCTGCTCTGCAAAGCAAGTATATCGATTATGTCATGGTGTCTACCGATGACCAAGAAATTGCAGAGGTGGCCCGGGAATGGGGCGCGGAGATTCCGTTCCTCCGGCCTGCGGAACTGGCATCGGATACCGCCAAAACCGTGGATGCGGTTGTACATACTGTGCAAGCTTTGCGCGATCAGGGCATGGAATTTGATACTGTGGTTCTGCTGCAGCCGACCCAACCCCTGCGCACCGCTGAGGATATTGACGGCGCCATCGAAACCTATATGGAAGCAGGGTGTACCCCCTTGGTTTCCGTCAGCCGGGTGGAGGACCATCCGTTGCTGATCCGGTCTATTCAGGAGAATCAGCTGGTACCGTTGCTGAATGTATCCAGCACTTGCCGTAGACAGGATATGCCGGATTATTACCGCGTCAATGGCTGCATTTACATCAATGAGGCAGACCAGATCGACGAAAATACCAGCTTCAACGATAACAGCCTGCCGTTTGTAATGGACAATAGCCACTCTGTGGATATTGATGCCATGCGCGACCTTTATATGGCTAAGTATTATTTGGAGCAGGCGGAAAGATAAAGAATACCATGGGCGTTTTCTTTAAGGGAAGGCAGTATTAACTATGGAAATAGGAAGCATTTTTGAGATTGATCCTCTGGACATTCACCGTGGCGGATCAATCACAAACGGCCCGCGTCTGCCGATTGAACAAGGTCGCAATTTTGAAACATCTTTTTTCAATACGGGAAGATCGGCAATAGAAGCGCTGATGAAACGCTTGAAAGCGGCGGGCTATGGTAAGCTGTATCTTCCGGCCTTTCTGTGCGATTCTGTATGCGGCGCCGCAAAAAGAGCAGGGATGTCCCTGCAGTACTACGGCGTGCACGCGGACCTGTCTGTGGATTTTAGCGCTATTCATACGGAGCAAAATGCAATTATCTATGTAGTGCAGTTTTTCGGACAGAAAATTGAACTGGCATTTTTGACATTTTTGCAGAATGCCCAAAAAGCGGGCATGATCGTGGTGGAAGATATCAGCCTTTCGCTGTTGTCTGAGGACGCATCTTGTGTAGGCTTTGGCGATTACATTATCGGTAGCCTGAGAAAGTGGTTTCCCATCCCTGACGGTGGAATTCTGCTGTCCAAAGAGCCGATGGCGTTCGACTTTGCAGATGCTGCCAATGATTACACACTGAATTATTTCACCGCACAGATACTCAAGCACCAATATCTGGCAGACGGCGGAGAAGATAAAGCATTAAAGGAAACATTCTTGTCTTATAACAGATTGGGAATGGAAGCGCTGTTCAGTGACTACACGATCCGCCGGATGTCCCGTGTTTCCGAGGATCTTTTGAAGTGCCAGAATTTGGAGCAAATCAAAAAGCAGCGGATTCGCAACTATGACCTGCTGCGGGATCTGCTTTCCGGTGTTCCGCAGGTGAAGGTTCTTGTTGACAGACAAGGTGCCATGACCCCCCTGGGTATGGTGATCCTGGTTGAGGATCGGGAGGAATTGCTGCGGCATCTGATTTCCAAGGGTATTTACTGTAATGTACACTGGCGGGAAAATGAGGCCATGGAGCATTTCCCGGATGCGCAATATATCGCAGCCCGTTGCATCACCATTCCCTGCGATCAACGGTACGGGGAAAAGGAAATGCACTATATTTCTGAAACTGTCAGAGCGTATTATGGAGGGAAATAAATGTATAAAACCGTGATTAAGCGACTGCTGGGCATCTTATTTGCATTGATTGCCCTGCCGTTTGTGTTGCTTGCGGCTTTGATTTTGAAGCCCATTGTTTATGCGGAGGATAAGGGTCCTCTGTTCTATGTTTCCAAACGAGCCGGAAAAGACGGCAAGGTCTTTGGAATGTACAAGTTTCGTTCCATGAAGGTGGACTCTCCCAACCTGCTGAATGCAGACGGCAGTACATATAATTCTGCCAATGATGACCGACAGACAAAAGTGGGAAAAATCATCCGCAAACTCAGCATCGACGAGCTGCCCCAGGTATTTAACATCCTTAAGGGCGATATGGCTTGGATCGGTCCTCGTCCCGTGCTGGACTCCCAGGCACTGACCTTTACGGAAGAGGAGAAGGATAAGTTCAAGGTTTTGCCCGGCTTGACCGGATATACCCAGGCCTATAACAGAAATCAGCTGAGTTCCCATGACGAGCGAATGATGGATGCCTGGTATGCAAACAATGTCAGTTTCCTTCTGGATGTGAAGATCATTTTCAAGACAATCGATACACTGTTGCACCCCGACAGAGTGTACAGAAACAAGGATTAAGAGGTAAATTCCTATGCACATATTAGAGTTTAAGGCTTACTATAAACCTGAAGTTGCGGCAGGCATAGAACTGGATGCGAATACTGCGGAGGACTTGGCTGCTGCAGGTCATTATGTGCATTTACATACCCCCATTCCCTCCAGAGGGGTTGCACGGGAAATTGCGAAAACTACACCCCGCAAGGAAGATCTGGTAGAAGGCAGACTGCAGATTCGCCGCTACGGCATGTATCGGGAGGGAAAGCGATTCCCGCAAAGACTGATCCGATATGTGTTTTGCTCTTTAAAACAGCTGTGGCACGGCTTGTGGGAGAAGCGAGTTGACCTGATATTTGCAGGCAGCACCCCTCCTTTTCAGGGGCTTGTCTGCAATATGCTCAAGCGAATCAGAAAAGTTCCCTTTGTGTTCAACTGCCAGGACATTTTTCCCGATTCTATGGTGACGGCGGGCATGATCGGAAAAGATTCCCTGCTGTGCCGGGTGGGCAATTGGATCTCTGATATCACCTACCGGGCAGCCGACAGGATCATTGTCATCTCTGAAAGCATGAAGGAAACTTTGGTAAACAGAGGTGTGCCGGCAGAAAAGATCACGGTCATTTACAATTGGGTGGATGAAAGCGTGATCCATCCGGTGGAGAAAGCGGACAATGCGCTGATGCGCCAGTTGCAGATCCCGGACGATGCCTTTACCGTGGTATATGCGGGCAATCTGGGCTATGCCCAGGCCATTGACGTGATTCTGGACGCTGCGGCAGTGCTCAAGAATGAGGAAACCATCAACTTTGTAATCTTCGGCAACGGTGCCATGGAGCAGGACGTGCAGCAGATCATCCGGGATAAGGGACTGCACAATGTCAGACTGTATCCGCTGCAGCCGCAGGAGCGGGTTTCCCAGGTGTACAGCATGGGCGATGCCTGTATTGTCTCCTGCAAAGAGGGTACCGGCAGTTTTGCAATGCCAAGTAAGACCTGGAGCATTATGGGCTGCGGTCGTCCGGTGCTGGCCAGCTTTGACCCGGATACGCTGCTGGAGGAAATTGTTTCCGACCACGGATGCGGTTTGTTCTCCCGTGCCGGCGATGGGGAAGCGCTGGCAGAAAATATCAGAACGCTTGCCCGGAATCCGGGCGTTTGTCAGTCTATGGGCAAAAATGCCCGGACTTATATTGAAGAGAATCTTACCAGAAAAAAATGTACGAAAGACATTATTGACTTGATTGAACAGACGGAGAGGGCCTGGAAATCAAATGAAAGTATTATTCATTAACACAGTATGCGGACGCAGCAGCACCGGTGGCATCGTCAGAGATATTGCAGATCTTTTGTATGAAAACGGCGATGAGGCCATGTGCCTGTACGGACGGTATACTGCCCCTGCGCATTTAAATGCGTTGCGGATTGATACGAAATTAGCGGTGTATTTCCATGTGCTGATTACAAGACTGTTTGACAGACAGGGATTCGGATCGGTCCGGGCCACCAAGAAGGCGATCAAAGCCATTGAGGAATACCGGCCGGATGTGATCCACCTGCACAATCTGCACGGCAGTTATTTGAATATCCGTCTTCTGTTTTCTTATTTGAAAAAAAGCAACATTCCGGTGGTCTGGACACTCCATGATTGCTGGCCCTTCACCGGACATTGCACCCACTATATTTATGACCATTGCGAAAAATGGAAGGATTGCTCCTGCGACCGATGCCCCAGAAAGACGGAATACCCGGCCAGTTTCCTGCTGGATCGATCCAAAAAGAATATTGCGCAGAAGCGGGAGATCTTTACCGGCTGCGACAATTTGGTAATCACAACGGTCTCTGACTGGCTGGCAGATCAGGCACGGCAATCTTTCCTGAAGGGGTATCCCGTCCGAAGGATTTATAACGGTGTTTCTTTGTCGCAGTTTGCACCCACGGAAACGAAGATGCGAGAACAGTTGGGCATTACACGGGATCAGACCATGATCCTCTGTGTCACAGACGGCTGGTCTAAGCGAAAAGGCCTTGATCATATCATCAAGGCAGCAGAAGAAATCCGTAGCCGAGAACTGCCTTACAGAATCGTTATGGTGGGAGTTCAGGACTCCGTACGCAAGCAACTGCCCCCGGAGATCATCGCCCTTTCCAGAACGGATAACCGGCAGCAGCTGGTAGAACTCTACAGCTGCGCTGACGTTTTGTGGAACCCCTCGCCTGCGGAAACCTTTGGCCTGGTGAATGTGGAAGCCATGGCCTGCGGAACGCCTGTCATCACGATGGACACCACCGCCTGCCCGGAGACGATTGACGAAACCTGCGGCAGAGTGATCCACACAGATGGAAATGTGGTGGAAGAATTCTTGGCAGCTGTGCAGTCCCTGGGTTCTCAGGGACCGTCGATCATGACTGCCTGCACAGAACGGGCGAAAGCCTTCTCAAAAGAAAAATCCTACAGCAATTATCTGGAACTGTATAAGGAAATGATGCAATAAAGGAGCTGTTTATCATGCACGATGAGCTTGTTTTTTGGTTTTCCCAACCGCCCAAGGTGGAACGTGGCGCCTATAACGAAATGACCTACTTGTGGGATAACAAGGTATATTACATCTGCCTTGGCGAATGGGGCGAAGACAGAAAAAAGTTGAATTGGGATGACAACAACTACGGTAATGCCCAGGTGATTTATCTCAATCAGATGGGCGATATGGATGCGTTCATCAAGAACTTTATGGAAGAGCATCCGTCTGCCATCAATATCGTAGCAGGTATTTCCAGCGCAATTGCCAAGAAAGTGTACATGCACTGCAATGACAAGACCAAAATCTGCACGGTTACGGAAAGACCCGTTCCTTTCTATACCAAGACGGGAACATTTTACAGAGTGCTTCGTGCAATTGTGAAAAAAGTAAAGTACTCTGCCCTGTGCCGCAAGTACAGAAACCGGATCGATGTGCTGTTGCCTCTTGGTCAGCTGGGTGTGAAAGAGTACCGCAGAGTCGGCTTCCCCAAGGACAGAATGTATCCGTTCATGTATTGCCCCGAGTTGCAGATGCACGAGCCGGTTTACCACAATGAGGAAAACCGTGAAATCCGCTTCTTGTACATTGGCAGATTCATGTATTCTACCAAGGGCATTGACTACCTTGCAAAGTCCGTGAAGATGCTCAAAGGCGACAACTGGGTGCTGGACATGGTGGGCGGCTACGGAAAAGACCGTGACAAGATCATCGAATGGATCAACAGTGAAGAGCGTGTCAACTTCAAGGGCAGCTGGAAGTCTGAAGAAGTTGTCAAGAACATCCGGGACTATGACGTGGTCATTGTTCCCAGTAAGGGCGAAGGCTGGAATATGATTGTCCATGAGGCAATGGCGGCTTCCGTGGGTGTGATCTGCACAGACCTTGCGGTAAGCGATGAGATGATCGCAGCCAGCGGTGCCGGCGTGGTCGTGCCTGCATTTTCTGCCAAGGCTATTTATAAAGCTATGCAGAGCGTGATCGACAACCCCGGCCTTATCAATGAATGGAAGGACAAAGCCCGGCAGTACCAGAGCCGGATCACACCGCGGGATGTTGCCCAGTACCTTGCGGCAATTCTTGATTACACCTATTATGATGGTGAAAAGCCGGTTTGCCCGTGGATAAACTGATCCGCGAAAGGATTGTTTCATGTATATTAGATTCAAAAAAAGAAGAATAGCGATGATCATAGTGTTTGCGCTTGTCTTCGCATATACATACCTGGATGTCACTACGGGATCTACCAGTTATAACTTCACAGGTCAGGGAAGAGGCATGTCCCATATCATGCTGGCACTTACCATTATGGGTATTGTGTTGAGTGCCATGTTCTTTAAAACGGACTTGGCCAGGGGTTACGGACCGTATACGCTGATCCTGCTGGGAATGGCAGTGTGGACGACAATGAACTGTCTGATGTTCCAGATATCCCTTTGGACCACAGTGACCTATGTGGGTTTTACCGTCTGGTGGATGTTTGCCTTTCTTCTGATGAAGCGGTATTGCGCAAAGGACATGAGTGATGAGCGGTTTGTGATAGCACTGTGTTTGCTGATGCTGGGCTACTATGTATACGAGTTCATCAACACATTTAACTATGCCCGTGTAGTTGCGGAAAAAGAGAATGCGGTGTTAAACATCATCTTCCGCATTTTGGTGTTTGTGCCGTTGATTTTACTCATGCGCAAGGGATGGTTGAAGAAGGCATTAATCGTTTTGGTTGCCGTCCTGGTGTGCGCTTCGTTGAAAAGAGCGGCATTGCTTGCTTATCCGTTGATGCTGCTGGTCTATATTTTTGTGAATGCCAAGGTGAAAGGCAAATCCTTTGCAGGCATTTTCAGACTACTCCTGGCTTTTGCCCTGATCTATGTTGCTTTTGTCATTGCAGATCATTACTTTGACGGTTTTATAAGCGAGAGATTTTCAAGAGAGCAGCTGGAGAGCGGCTCCGGCAGAGTGGATCGATGGACAGAGTCTCTGGCGGAAATTGGCCAAAGAGGAATCGGCAGCATCTTGGTCGGTTCGGGCATTGGCAGTGCGGGTTATTCTCAGCACAATGAGTGGGTGGAACAACTGTATTCCTTTGGCTTGGTTGGTTTTATCCTGTATGTGCTGTTTGCAATCCGGTTAATTGGCGTGTTTTTATTCTACTACAAGGCAAACTCTGATTTGGCAGGACCTTATGCAGCGTTTGTGGTGTTTTTCCTGGTGGTTGGTATGTTCAGCGGTTTCATGTATATGCACAGCACGCTGTACTTGTTTATTTTTGCCGGCATATGTGAAAGCCGGTATCCGTATAGAGGGAGGAAGAGACTTGAACGTTGCGAAGATTAAAAATGTGCTCCGTGGCATGCGAAGATTGAGAACTGTATTTTATTATTTCCAGTTCCATAACTTTAAAAGAGCAATACCTGCCGCTATGAATAAGGATCAGCGGCAGAAACTCAGACAGATGAAGAATTGCGCAAAGACCGAGGAATGTTATATCATCGGCAATGGCCCCAGCCTGCGAGTGGAGGATCTGGAGAAGCTGTCCGATAAAGTAACCTTTGGTTCTAACGGTATCTACAAGATCTTTGAGAATACCACTTGGCGGCCGACTTATTATTTCGTGCAGGATTCCATTGCGGTGGAGAATGTATTTAAGACCTACCCCAATATCGCAGAGAAAGTGGACAACCTCTTTGTGTCTATGAATTTCTACAAGCAGTTCCCGGTGCAGGTCAAGGAAAGTGATAAGCTGAGAGTACTCTATGTACGCTTCTGCCCGCCGAAAAACAACGAATACCGATTCTCCCGGGATTTGTCCGAAAATGTGTATGAAGGCCTGACTGTGACTTATTCCATGATGCAGGCGGCTGCCTACATGGGCTTTAAGAAGATCTACCTGCTGGGAATTGACCACAGCTATGCTGTGGAGGTTGATAAGGACGGAAATGTTCTGAAAACCAATGATAATCAAGTTAATCACTTCTACTCTAGCAAGGGCGTTGCCGAACAGGGGCATGCCACAAAGATCATAGAAATCACAAACGCTTATTCCAGCGCCAGAAAATGTGCGGACAGCAACGATTTTGAGATACTGAACGCAACAAGAGGCGGCAAGCTGGAAGTGTTTGAACGGGTGGACTTTGACACGCTCGTGTAATCAGTCAAAGCAACGTGCCCAATTTTATGAAGCAACGGGATGTTAAATGCGAGATGAAAATTAACGGTAATGGCAAAAAAACACTGGGTAACATTCTATGGATGTTATTTGACAAAGTGTTTAAATTTGGGTTTAGTTTTCTTGTAACGCTTTTTGTGGCGAACCATTATGGTGCAAGTGACTACGGAACGTACCAATATGCAATCAGCATGGTTGCCATGTTTGAACTTCTGACCTACCTGGTGGATGCCACTGTGGTCAAGAAATTCTATGTGGATTACGATGAAAAAGAGGTGGTTTTGGCCTCCACCCTTGCCAGAGTGCTCATGTCTGTGGCGGCAGGAATAGCCGGTTCGGTCTATTTACTGCTGTATAACGGCGACAGCGAATACAACTTCATATTTGTGGTGCTTCTGTGGAGCTCTCTGATCGGCAGTATTCAATTTGGCATCACAAACCGGTTTGAGTATCTCCTCAAATCCAAAAAAATTGTATTGGCTTCAGACTGCGCAGCTTTTGTCAGTTTTGGATTGCAGCTGCTGGCGGTATACCTGGATCTTCCGGTTTCCTATATTGCTGTGATCGCCCTGATCTCCACAACTATCACAATGCTGATCACTTATGTTTTGTACAGACGTGAGTTCGGCAAGATCGTTCGGGGAAAGCTGAACACTTCGCTGTTTAAACGGATCATCATAGACAGTCTGCCTTTTGCTGTAGCCACTGCGTGTACCACGATCTATACCAAGTGTGACAGCATTATGATTGGTGAAATGCTGTCCAAGGCAGATGTCGGTATTTACGCCATCGCAATCAAGCTGATCAGCGTGGTGGAAATAGCGGTGTTTCCCATCCGGGAGTCTGTGTACCCTAATCTGCTGAGGCTGAATGCACAGGACAAAAAGGAATACGAGAAGTATTATATAAAAGTATCTTCAATTCTGACATGGCTTTGCATTGTGGGCGTAGCACTGTCCTTTGTGGTTCTGCCGTACATCTTTACAATGATGTCTGCGGAATATATGGAGTCTTTGTCAGTGTATAGAATCTATGTTTTGGGTTCGTTCTTTGTTTATAACTCCTGTTTGCGGGCCGGACATTTTGCCATGACCAATCAAGGTAAGATCGTGATGATTTCTCAGATTGTCAGTGTTGTACTCAATCTGATTGTCAATTATATCGCCATTCAGTATATCGGTGTCTTTGGCGCAGCGGTGGCAACTGTGGTGACCCAGTTCGCTTCTTTGTTTGCACTGAACATTTTCTTTGCCGAGGGACGAAAGGTATTGGTCTGGCAGATCAAAGCGTTGAATCCGATGCATTTTTTAAGAAAATCCAAATGATATAAAATTTTGTTGATACATAAGGAGAATACTATGGGACTGTTTACAGGAAAAACACTTTTGATTACCGGTGGTACCGGCAGCTTTGGTAACGCGGTACTGAACCGGTTCTTGAAGACG
This sequence comes from Faecousia sp., assembly GCA_045588045.1. GTDB lineage: Bacteria > Bacillota > Clostridia > Oscillospirales > Oscillospiraceae > Faecousia. The sequence goes on along the minus strand of JAZNDJ010000031.1, from coordinate 13,008 downwards.
GACATCGGCGAGATCCGCATCTTCTCCCGTGACGAGAAGAAGCAGGACGATATGCGCCATGAGTTCCAGGCCAAGATGCCCGAGGTGGCCGATAAGGTTAAGTTCTACATCGGCGACGTCCGTGACATCGCATCCGTGCGCAATGCCATGCACGGAACAGGCGAAAGTCTTCTCAAAAGAAAAATCCTACAGTCATTATCTGGAACTGTATAAAAATGATGCAATAAAGGAGCTGTTTATCATGCGCGATGAGCTTGTTTTTTGGTTTTCCCAACCACCAAAGGTGGAACGGGGTGCCTACAACGAAATAACTTACCTGTGGGACAACAAGGTGTATTACATTTGCCTTGGAGAATGGGGTGAAGAACGGAAAAAGTTAAACTGGGATGACGACAACTATGGTAATGCGGTTGTTGTAAATTTGAATAAACAGGAAAATGTGAATGATCAGATAGAGACCTTTTTTGCTGAACACCCTGATGCAATTCATATTATTCCGGGATTTACAAGTGAAATATCTCAAAAGGTCAGCGCAATTGCCTTCCGCAGGAAGAGCAGGCTGTGTGTGCTGACAGAGCGTCCGAATGCTTTTGGCAACATACTTGTAAGAATGATACGGAAGGTGTATGTTTCCGTAAAGTACAGAAAATTATGGAAGATATTTGACCCTTATCTGGACATTCTGCTCCCGTTGGGACAAACATCCGTTAATGAATATGCAACATTTGGCTGGGACAGGAAAAAAATGTTCCCGTTTATGTATTGCCCGGAAGCAGAACCGTTAACAAGCGAACCGGCGGACTTTACTGCAAAACCGGTCCAAATGCTTTTTGTGGGTCGGTTTATGTATTCAACAAAAGGCTTGGATGTGTTATGTAAGGCGTTAGACGGGCTGAAGGGTAATTGGAAGATTGACTTTGTTGGCGGTTATGGAAAAGACCATGGGACAATGATGAAATGGATTGACAACAATCCAAATGCGAACTACTTGGGAATCTGGGAGTCCAACAAAGTGATTTCGAAGATCAATGCTTATGATGTTGTTGTGGTTCCCAGTAAATACGAAGGCTGGAACATGATCGTTTATGAGGCAATGATGGCCGGAATCGGCGTTATAACGACCGATCAGGCAACCAGTGATGAGTTGGTCACAGCAAGCGGTGCAGGTAAGGTCGTAAAGTCGTATTCCGTAAAGCAAATGAAAACTGTACTGCAAGAGATCGTGGATTCTCCTAAAGTGTTAAACAACTGGCGAGAAAAGGCCAAAGCCTATCAAGGCAGGATTGTTCCGGAGCGGGTTGCTCGGTACCTAGTGGATATTTTAGATTGGAAATTCTATGGAAAGATAGACAGACCTCGGTGCCCGTGGACTGATTAGTTCGAAATGGCAACTAAGACCAGCAGTGGTGTATCATAGAGCGGTATTTGTCTGCAGAGTATGCAAAAGCGCTTGAAATCTACAGAGCATATGTGTTCGGCACATTTTTTGTGTATAACTCCTGCTTGCGGGCCGGACATTTTGCTATGACTAATCAAGGCAAGATCGTGATGATCTCTCAGATTGTCAGTGTTGTACTCAATCTGGTTGTCAATTATATCTCTATCCAATTTATCGGCATCCTTGGTGCAGCGGTGGCTACTGTGGTGACCCAGTTCGTGTCTTTGTTTGCACTGAACATTTTCTTTGCCGAGGGACGAAAGGTATTGGTGTGGCAACTCAAGGCATTGAATCCCGTGCATTTTTTAAGAAAAGCCAAATGACATAAAATCTTGTTGATACATAAGGAGAATACTATGGGACTGTTTACAGGAAAAACACTTTTGATTACCGGCGGTACCGGTAGCTTTGGCAACGCGGTACTGAACCGGTTTTTGAAGACAGACATCGGCGAGATTCGCATCTTTTCTCGTGACGAGAAGAAGCAGCACGATATGCGTCACGAATTCCAGGCGAAAATGCCTGAGGTGGCGGAGAAGATCAAGTTTTACATTGGCGATGTCCGTGACATCGCATCTGTGCGCAATGCTATGCACGGTGTGGATTATATCTTCCACGCAGCGGCACTGAAGCAGGTGCCTTCCTGCGAGTTCTTCCCCATCGAAGCGGTGAAGACCAATGTGCTGGGTACCGAGAATGTGCTGACCGCTGCCATCGAGGCCGGTGTTAAGAATATTGTCTGCCTGTCCACCGACAAGGCGGCTTATCCTGTCAATGCCATGGGTACTTCTAAAGCTATGATGGAGAAGGTCATCGTCGCAAAGTCCCGTACGGTGGCTCCCGAAAAAACCAAGATCTGCTGCACCCGCTATGGTAACGTTATGTGTTCCCGCGGCTCTGTTATCCCTCTGTGGATCGAGCAGATCAAGGCCGGAAACCCCATCACCATTACCGAGCCCTCCATGACCCGCTTCATTATGAGCCTGGACGAGGCAGTGGATCTGGTCCTGTTTGCCTTTGAGAACGGCATCTCCGGCGATATCCTGGTGCAGAAAGCACCTGCCTGCACCATCGAGGTACTGGCACAGGCAGTTACCGGTCTGTTTGCCCCCGGACATGAGATCAAGGTTATCGGCATCCGCCACGGTGAGAAGATGTACGAGACCCTGCTGACCAACGAGGAATGCGCCAATGCCATCGATATGGGCGACTTCTATCGCGTTCCCTGCGATAAGAGAGGCCTCAACTACGATAAGTTCTTTAAGGAAGGCGATGTGGAGCGCAATCCTCTCACCGAGTTCAATTCTTCCAACACCGAGCTTTTGAACGTGGAGCAGGTAAAGGAGAAACTGCTGAGTCTGCAGGACATCCGTGACGAATTGATCAAGGCAGGCATTACATATTAAATCCTGTTATCGCAGTGAGGTTTGAAATATGAAGTTTTTGATTCTTGGATGCAACGGCATGGCAGGCCATATGATTACCCTTTACTTGAAAGAAAAGGGCCATCAGGTGACCGGTTTTGCAAGAAAAGCATCTGCTTTTGTGGACACAGTCATTGGTGATGCCACAGATCCTGTTGCCCTCAAAAAAGCTGTTGGGAAAAATCAGTATGACAGCGTGGTCAACTGTATCGGCATTTTAAATCAGTTTGCCGAAAACAACAAGGCGGCGGCTACTTACCTGAATGCATATCTTCCCCACTACCTGGTCCAACTGACGGAGAACACGAACACCCAGATTATACATATGAGTACGGACTGTGTTTTCTCTGGCGCCCGCGGCCAGTACTTGGAAACTGATGTTCCAGACGGCACTACCTTTTATGACCGCTCCAAAGCCCTGGGTGAACTGGATGACCACAAGAACATTACCCTCCGCACATCTGTTGTAGGCCCGGATATCAATGAAGATGGCATTGGTCTTTTGAATTGGTTTATGAAGCAACAAGGGCAGATCAGAGGTTTTACCGGAGCAATCTGGACCGGACAGACCACTCTGCAGCTTGCCAAAACTATGGAGGTTGCGGCTATGGAAAGAGCCACCGGCCTGTACAACATGGTGCCGGAAACTAGTATCTCCAAATATGAACTGCTAAAGCTGTTTAATAAGCACTTAAAAAAGAACGCTCTTGACATCGTACCTGTGGACAAGATGGCAGCGGACAAGTCTCTGAAACGTACAAATTGGGAGTTTGCTATACCGATCCCCAATTATGAGGTGATGGTGGCAGAACTGGCAGCTTGGATGAAAGACCACAGACAGCTGTATCCCCACTACATATTGGACTAAAGAACTGCGATGTCATATCCTCCGGTCGTTCTGCGCATAGAAAAGGATATATTGTCAATTGTTTTTAATGGAGAAGTAATATGAACATTCTCATTACCGGAGCCAAAGGTTTTGTAGGCAAGAATCTGGTGGAAAACCTGAAAACCATTCGGGACGGCAAAAATCGCACCCGAAATATCACAATCGGTGAGATCTACGAGTATGATATCGACACCGATCCAAAACTACTGGACGAATTTTGTCACAAAGCAGATTTTGTCTTTAACCTGGCAGGCGTGAACCGTCCCCAAAATCCGGAAGAATTCATGCAAGGCAATTTTGGCTTTGCCAGCACGCTGCTGAATACGCTGAAAAAGCATAATAATACCTGCCCCATTATGATCTCTTCCTCCATCCAGGCTACCTGCATCGGCCGCTACGATAGCGAGTACGGCAGAAGCAAGAAAGCCGGTGAAGAACTGGTCTTTGCCTATGGCCAGGAGACCGGCGCCAAGGTGCTGGTGTACCGCTTCCCCAATCTCTTTGGTAAGTGGTGCAGACCCAACTACAATAGCGCTGTTGCCACCTTCTGCAACAACATCGCAAACGATCTTCCCATTCAGGTGAACGACCCCAGTGTCCAGCTGGAGCTTTTGTACATCGACGATCTGGTGGACGAGATGCTGGATGCCTTGGAGAGCAAGGAGCACCGTTGCGAGTTTGAGGGTATCGACACGGTACTCACTGAGAACGGCCGCTACTGCGCCGCGCCCATCTCCCATAAGGTCACCCTGGGCGAGATCGTGAATTTGCTCCGCAGCTTTAAGATGCAGCCTAAGACCCTCCTCATGCCGGAGATCCCCCATAATTCCTTTGCGAAAAAGCTGTATTCCACCTATCTTTCCTACCTACCGAAAGACGGTGCTATCTTCGACCTGAAGATGAACTGCGATGACCGGGGTAGCTTTACAGAACTCTTAAAGACTGCCAATTGCGGTCAGTTTTCCGTGAATATCTCCAAGCCCGGTATTACCAAGGGTCAGCACTGGCACAACACCAAGTGGGAATTTTTCATTGTGGTAGCAGGACACGCGCTGATCCAGCAGCGGAAGATCGGCACCGACGAAGTGCTGAATTTTGAGGTCTCCGGTGAGAAGATCCAGGCGGTCCATATGCTCCCCGGCTATACCCATAACATCATCAATCTCAGCGACACCCAGGACCTGGTGACCCTCATGTGGGCCAACGAGCAGTTCGACCCAAATAGACCCGATACCTTCTTTGAAAAAGTGGAGGAATAAACATGGCTTCTTTCAAAAATAACGGCAAATTGAAATTGCTGATCATCGTAGGCACTCGTCCGGAGATCATCCGTCTTGCGGCGGTGATCAATAAGTGCCGCAAGTATTTTGACACTTTGCTTGCCCACACCGGCCAGAATTACGACTATAACCTCAACGGCGTGTTCTTCAAGGATCTGCAGATCGAAGATCCGGATGTCTATATGGAGGCAGTGGGTAAGGACCTGGGAGAGACCATGGGCAACATCATCGCCAAGAGCTATCAGCTTATGGTGGAGGTACAGCCCGATGCGGTGCTGGTGCTGGGGGATACCAACTCCTGCCTGTCGGTGATCGGTGCCAAGCGGCTCCATATCCCCATCTTCCACATGGAAGCCGGCAACCGGTGCAAGGACGAGTGCCTGCCGGAGGAGACCAACCGCCGGATCGTGGACATCATCTCCGATGTAAATATGTGCTACTCCGAGCATGCCCGCCGGTATTTGGCGGATAACGGCCTGCCCCGGGAACGGACCTATGTTACCGGTTCTCCCATGGCAGAGGTGCTCCATAACAACCTGGCCAAGATCCAGGCCAGCGACATCCATGCTCGCCTGGGACTTGAGAAGGGTAAGTACATCCTGCTGTCTGCCCACCGGGAGGAGAATATCGACACGGAGAAGAATTTCACCAGTCTTTTCACCGCCATCAACAAAATGGCCGAAAAGTACGATATGCCCATCCTCTATTCCTGCCACCCCAGAAGCCGCAACCGGCTGGAGGCATCGGGCTTCCAATTAGACCCCAGGGTCATTCGCCACGAGCCTTTGGGCTTCCACGACTATAATTGCCTGCAGATGAACGCCTTTGCGGTGGTGTCTGACAGCGGCACGCTCCCCGAAGAGAGCAGCTTCTTCACCTCCATCGGCCACAGCTTCCCGGCGGTATGCATCCGTACCTCCACCGAGCGGCCGGAATCTCTGGATAAGGGCGGCTTCGTCCTGGCAGGCATTGACGAGCACAGCCTCCTGCAGGCGGTGGATACTGCCGTGACCATGGTGGCTGAGGGCGATAACGGCATCCCCGTGCCGGACTATGTAGAGGAAAACGTCTCCACAAAGGTGGTCAAGCTGATCCAGTCCTACACCGGCGTGGTCAACAAAATGGTCTGGAGAAAATTCTAAGAAAGGGAACATGGGTATGGACGCAACCCAGGCTTTGCTGGCGCTGATCCGGGTGGCCGTGTGCGGCGCGCAGGCAGATGAACAACTGAAAATCGCCTGTACGCCGGAGTTGCTGGAGCAGGTCTATACCCTGGCCGCCCGCCACGACCTTGCCCATTTGGCAGGGCAGGGGGCAAGCAGGCTGGGCCTGCCGGACAGCGAGCCTATGCAAAAATGCCGCCAGGCGGCCATGATGGCGTTGTACCGCTATACCCGCCTGAGCCGGGAGTACCAAATGGTCTGCCAAGCATTGGAGGAGGCCGAGATCCCCTTCATTCCCCTGAAGGGCTCTGTGCTCCGGGACAGCTATCCGGAGCCGTGGATGCGGACAAGCTGCGATATGGACATCCTGGTCCATGAGGCAGACCTGGATGCCGCCACCCAATGCCTGACGGAAAGGCTGAATTATGTAAACCGTGGGAAGTCCGGTCACGACGTGGCCCTCCAGGCGCCCGGCGGCGACTGTCTGGAGCTGCACTATACCATGATCGAGGACTTTGTTTCCCCCCGCTCTCAGACGATCCTGGACAGCATTTGGACCGACGCCCGGCCCTTACCCGGGAAAAAATTCCACCTGGAGATCTCCGACGGGCTGTTCTACTACTACCACATGATCCACATGGCCAAGCATGTGATCAACGGAGGCTGCGGCATCCGCACCTTTTTGGATGTGTGGATCCTGAATAACCGGGTCAGCCATGACCGGCAGGCGCGCTGTGCCCTGCTGGAACAAGGGGGTCTGACGGCCTTTGCCCAGGCGGCAGAGCAGCTCAGCCGGATATGGTTTGATGGGGAGGCCCGGGATCCGCTGTCCGGTCAGCTGGAGCAGTTTGTTCTCTCCGGCGGCACCTACGGCACCATGACCAACCGGGTCACCCTGAACCGGACCAAGGAGGGCGGCAAGCTCCGCTATGTCTTATCCCGGATATTCCTGCCCTATGATGTGATCAAGTATGAGTACCCGGTGCTGCAAAAGCACAAATGGCTGACTCCTGGGTGTGAAGTGATCCGCTGGTTCCGGCTGGTGTTTGGCAAGGGACTGCGGCGGGGCGCGCTGGAGATGAAGGCCGCGGCCACCGATTCCCAGTCCAAGGGCGATACGGCCCGGCAACTGCTGGACTACCTGGGTCTGGAGCAAATTTAAGACGGAAACGGACGCTGTTGCAGCTCTTTGCAACAGCGCCCTTTTTTTGCCATCCCGGCCGCCGATAGAATTTGTAGGGTCGGTCACTGACCGCCTGCGGGCGGATAATATCCGCCCCTACGGTGCAGGTCAATGGTGCGCCGCCGGGAGGTAATGATTTCTCCAGGAAAGTGGACTTGCCGGAGGTAATAGAGTATAGGCAGGAGGTGAGGCGTATGATCGCCGCAGTCTGGCTGATGCTCAGCGGACTCCTGTACAGCCTGCAGCTTTCCACCGGCAGCTTTCCCAAACCCCTGACCGCCCGGGAGGAGGAGCACTACCTGGCCCTTTGCGCCGCCGGGGATATGGAGGCCCGGAATATTCTTATTGAGCGAAACCTGCGTTTGGTCGCCCACATTATGAAAAAATACTACACCCAGGCTTCAGACCAGGAGGATCTGATCTCCATCGGTACCATCGGTCTGATCAAGGGCATCGAGAGCTTTGACAGATCCAAGGGGGCAAGGCTCGCCACCTATGCGGCTCGGTGCGTGGAGAACGAGATCCTCATGCATTTCCGGGCCCAGCGCAAAAGCGCCCAGGACGTATCCCTGAGCGACTACATCGAGACCGCCACCGACGGAACGCCCCTGCAGCTCATGGACGTGATCAGCGACGAGGAGGATCTGGCGGAGCGGATCTGCGGCAGGGAGGATCTGCGCAGGCTTTGCCACGCGGTGGACCGGGTGCTGACGGACCAGGAGCGGCAGGTGATCGTCCTGCGCTACGGACTGGGAGGCGGTCAGCCCCGGCGGCAGCGGGAGGTGGCTGCTGCCACCGGCATCAGCCGCAGCTACGTCTCCCGGATCGAAAAACGGGCGCTGGAAAAGCTCCGGGCCGCTTTGGAGCGGTAAAGCGCTTCCTCCGGTGGCAGATATTACAGCTTGACTTTTTTGCGAAAAAAAGAGAAAATGCGATCGACCGACGATTTTGTTTTACAAATAGGCAAAAGACACAAAAAAACAGACGGAAAGTTTCGGTTTTTTCAAGAATATAATGTTGAAATTGAAAAAAGTGTGTGTTATAATAGCACGTATATTACAGTAAAACCATTATTATGCCCTCATATCCGCATAAGCGGCTCCGTCAGCGCGAAAAGATCTCCCTGAAGGGTCGGTTGTACTGAAGAAAGGATAGTCAGTATGAATTCCAAAACCTTACTATACATTATAAAAAGAATTGCCTTGGCGATCTTGACGGTTTGGATCGTGATCACCGTCACCTTCTTCGTCACCCGTGCCGTCCCCGGCGGCCCGTTTTTGGGCGAAAAGGCTCTGAGTGAGGCGGCCACCGCCGCGTTGGAGGCAAAGTACGGTCTGGACAAACCGGTTTTTGAGCAGTACATCACTTATCTTGGCGATATTGTTACCAAATTTGATTTTGGCCCCAGCCTGAAGGACCGCGGCCGTGATGTCGTTGACATCATCGCCGACGGCATGAAGGTTTCTATCAAGCTGGGCGTATCCGCTGCGGTCATTGCTACGGTCGTGGGCGTTGTCCTGGGTGCTGTTGCTGCGCTGCGCCGCAATAAGTTCATCGACAAGATCATCATGGTCATTACCACGGCCTTCGTTTCCATGCCCTCGTTTATTATGGGTACGCTGCTTTTGCTGGCCTTTGCCTTGAAGCTCAATTGGGTGCCGGCCAATGGTGCCATGGAGGGCGGTATGATCCTGCCCATTATCACCCTGGCCCTGTATCCCGCAGCCTATATCACCCGTCTGACCCGCAGCTCTATGCTGGACGTTCTGGGTCAGGACTATATCCGCACTGCCCGGGCCAAGGGCGTGTCCGGCGTGAAGGTTATTTTCGGTCACGCACTGAAGAACTCTCTGATCCCTGTCATTACCTACCTGGGACCCATGCTGGCTTACATCGTCACCGGCTCTCTGGTGGTGGAGCAGATCTTTGCGGTACCCGGCATTGGCAGAGATTTCGTCAACAGCATCACAAACCGCGACTATCCTCTGATCATGGGCACCACGATCGTGTTGGCGACCCTGATCGTTGTTATGAACCTGGTCAGCGACATTATGTATAAGGTCGTCGATCCCAGAATTACCCTGGAGTAAGGAGGTGGCATCCATGAAGATGAAAAAAATTCCCATACCTTCCATGCACGTGGATGTGGATGATTTTATCCCTGCTACCGACGCAGAAAAAGAATATATGGTGCAGATGCGCCCCTCTACCACCTTCTTTAAGGACGGTGTCAAGCGCCTGCTGAAAAATAAGGTTGCCACCGTCAGCTTCTTCCTGATCGTGATCATCACGCTGACCTCTATCTTCCTGCCTATGTTCTGGCCCTACGGCTACGAGCAGCAGCTGGGTCAGACCTGGGGCAGACCTGTGGATCCTTCCTACAATAACCTGGCCCCCTTTGAATACGGCGAAACCGAAAAGGCTAAGATCGCAGCCGGCGAGAGCGTGTTCCCTCATATTTTTGGCACCGATGCTCAGGGCCGTGACTACTTTATCCGCGTGGTCTACGGCACCCGGATCTCTCTGGCTGTTGGTTTCTTTGCCAGCATCATCGTGCTGATCATCGGCATGACTGTCGGCTCTTTGGCCGGCTATATCGGCGGCAAGGTGGACCTGATCATCATGCGTATCGTCGATATTATTTACTCTCTGCCCGACACACTGATGGTCATTCTGCTGGCTTCTGTTATGAAGGCCAGCCTGGGTGCGCTGATCGAGGGCACTGTTTTGGAAAAGCTGGGCAGCAACATGATCAGTCTGTTCCTGGTGTTTGCTTTGCTGTACTGGGTGAGCATGTCCCGTCTGATCCGCGGTCAGATCTTGTCCCTGCGTGAGCAGGAGTACGTCCTGGCCGCCAAGGCCGCCGGCGCCAAGTCCGGTTGGGTCATCACCAAGCACCTGATCCCCAACTGCATCAGCGTGGTTATTATTTCCACCGCTCTGCAGATCCCCAACGCTATTTTCACCGAGAGCTACCTGTCCTTCCTGGGCCTGGGCGTCAATGCCCCCATGGCCAGCCTTGGTTCTCTGGCTTCCGATGCCCTGAACGGCATCATGTCCTACCCCTACCGCCTTGTGATCCCTGCCATCGTGATCAGTCTGATTGTGCTGTCGCTGAATCTGTTCGGTGACGGCCTGCGCGATGCTTTCGATCCCAAGCTGAAAAACTAAAGAAAGGAGCGACACTTATGGCATTACTTGAAGTGCGCGACCTGCACACGGCATTTTCTACCCCTGCCGGTACAGTCAATGCGGTAAACGGCGTCTCCTTTAACCTGGAACGCGGCAAAGTCCTCGGCATCGTGGGCGAGTCCGGTTCCGGCAAATCCGTTACCGCTTATTCCATCATGCAGATCCTGGAGAAGAACGGCAAGATCGTCTCCGGCTCCGTTAAGGTCGACGGCCAGGAGCTGGTAGGTGCCGGCGAGAAGGTCATGAAGACCGTCCGCGGCAACAAGATCTCCATTATCTTCCAGGACCCCATGACCTCCCTGAACCCCACCTACACCGTGGGCCACCAGCTGATGGAAGCCATCATGCTGCATACCCCCCGCAACAGAAAACAGGCATGGGACCGTGCTGTTGAGATGCTTCGCCTGGTCAACGTCAACGAACCCGAGAAGCGCATGAAGCAGTACCCCTTTGAGTTCTCCGGCGGCATGCGCCAGAGAGTTATGATCGCCATGGCCCTGGCCTGCGAGCCTGATATTCTGATCGCTGATGAGCCCACCACGGCGCTGGATGTGACCATCCAGGCACAGATCCTGGAGCTGATGCAGCAACTCCAGAAAGAACTGGGCATGGCTATCATCATGATCACCCACGACCTGGGCGTGGTGGCCCAGATGTGTGACGAAGTCATCGTCATGTACGCCGGCTCTATCTGTGAGCAGGGCACCGCTGACGAGATCTTCTACAACCCCTGCCACGAGTACACCAAGGGCCTGATGCGGTCCATTCCCACCGTCAACAACGACGATGAGCGCCTGGAGCCCATCACCGGTACACCCATCGACCTGCTGAATATGCCTGCCGGCTGTCCCTTTGCACCCCGCTGTGATGGCGCTATGAAGATCTGCCTGCGGCAGAGGGCGGAGCGTATGCAGATCAACGACGATCATGCAGCCGCCTGCTGGATGAACGTTAAGAAAGAGCTTGAAGCTTCCCAGGAAGGCGGTGAGGACCAGTGAGCAGCTTGGAGAATTTGGTAGAAGTCAAGAATCTGAAAGAGTACTTCAACATCAACACCGGCATGTTCCAGTCCAAGCCTCTGAAGGCCGTGGACGATGTGTCCTTTGCCATCCGCCGGGGCGAGACCCTGGGTCTGGTAGGTGAGTCCGGCTGTGGCAAGACCACCGTGGGCCGCACCATCCTGCACCTGTATAAGCCCACCGCCGGTGAGGTCTGGTTCAAGGGCAAGAAGATCGAGACCAAGGCCGACATTCTGGATTACCGGAAAAAGTCTGCCATGGTGTTCCAGGACCCCTATTCCTCTCTGAACCCCAGAATGACCGTCTCCGATATTATCGGCGAGCCCCTGGATATCCACAAGATGTACGCCGACAAGAAGGAGCGGGAGGAGAAGATCCTGGACCTGATGAACAAGGTCGGTCTGAACTCCGAGCACGCCAGCCGGTATGCCCATGAGTTCTCCGGCGGTCAGCGCCAGCGTATCGGCATTGCCCGGGCTCTGGCCACCAGTCCTGAGTTCATTGTCTGTGACGAGCCGGTTTCCGCCCTGGACGTTTCCATCCAGGCTCAGGTCATCAATATGTTTGATGAGCTGCAGGATCAGATGAATCTGACCTACCTGTTTATTGCCCATGACCTGCTGGTGGTCCGCCACATCTCTGACCGGATCGCCGTTATGTACCTGGGCAAGATGGTGGAGCTGGCCGATGCCAAGGAGATCTACGATCACCCCCTGCATCCCTACTCCAAGAGCCTGATGTCCGCCGTGCCTGTGCCGGATCCCAAGGTGGCAAGAGCTAACCAGCGCGTGGTCCTGTCCGGCGACATCCCCAGCCCTCTGAATGCACCCTCCGGCTGCCCCTTCCGGACCCGTTGCCCCTACGCCACGGAGGAATGTGCCCTGTCCATGCCGGAGCTGAAGGAGCTGGCCCCGGGCCACTTTGTGGCCTGCCACAAGGCCGCCGAGGTCAACTGACGGCCTGACCCCATTTGCTTCATCCCTGGTTTCCGGCTTGCCGTGCCGGAAACCGGGTATGAATATACATTACAAAAGACCCAAAATTCAAAATCTAAGAAAGGAAATCGAAAAATGAAGAAACTTATTGCACTGCTTCTGGCGGTCGTTATGGTTCTTGGCCTGGTTGCCTGCGGTAACACCGAGGAAAATGGCAAGGCCAATGCTTCTACCGCTACCGTGAAGCCCACCACCCCCGAAGAGATCGAGGCTGCTCAGGCTGAGATCCGTTACGCTGTCGGTCTGCTGCTGGACCGCAACTACATTGTTGAGTCTGTCTCCCAGGCTGGCGAGAAGCCCGCTTCCTCCTTCGTCGCTGACGGCATGGCCGACCTGAACGGCGGCAACTTTGCCATGAACGCCGGTGAGGGCAATGGCGCTGGCTACTACAGCGTTGATGCTGCCGACTTCGAGGCTAACTTCAA
>JAZNDJ010000030.1:0-5315 GCA_045588045.1 Faecousia sp. | reverse complement strand
AGCTGACTGCCATCTCCGACTTTGAGGAGCTGGGCAAGACCGATCCCATGTTTGCTGAGCTGGACCGGCTGTGCAAGGCCCACAACAATCTGTGGAACACCGAAGCAGAGCACTACCTGCTGGCCAATGCAAAGAAGATCTAAAAAACGCATCCGGTCCTCCGGTCTTTCCCGGAGGACCGTTGTTTTTTTATATTTTTATCATTTAGTTTTCTGATCGTTTGTATGCAAAAGATTTATTTGACAAATCTTCTTTTCTGTTATATTGTAAGACAAATGTGTATAAGGAGTCGAGTATGGAAAAGAAAAGTCAAGTAAAATTCTCTACCAAATGGGGTTTCCTGCTTGCGGCAGTAGGCTCTGCCGTTGGTATGGCCAATGTTTGGGGCTTCCCTGCAAAAATGGGTGCCAACGGCGGCGGTGCTTTTCTTGTGGCCTATCTGATCTTCATTGCCCTGTTCAGCATTGTGGGCCTGTCCGCTGAGTATGCCATCGGCCGCCGTGCCCGCACCGGCACGCTGGGTTCTTATAAGAATGCGTGGGCGACCCGGGGGAAGATTCCCGGAACGGTCGGTGGGATCGTCGGCTGGCTGCCGCTGATCGGCTCTATGTGCATCGCCATTGGTTACGCTGTTATTATTTCCTATGTGCTGAAGGCACTGTTCCACAGTGTCACCGGCAATATGATGCAGGTGGATACCGCAGCATGGTTTGAAGGCATTTCCACCAATGAATACTCTGTCATTCCCTTCCACATTATCGTGGTGGTGGGCACACTGCTTACCCTTCTGCTGGGCGCAAAGAGTATTGAAAAGACCAACAAGGTCATGATGCCCATTTTCTTCGTAATTTTTGTGGTTTTGGCCGTTCGGGTGGCATTTCTTCCCGGTGCTGCCGAAGGCTACAAGTTCATGTTCACCTTTGACTGGGCTAAGCTGAAGGATCCCATGGTTTGGATCTGGGCCATGGGCCAGGCTTTCTTCTCCCTGTCTGTTACCGGCAGTGGTATGATTGTTTACGGCGCGTACCTGAAGGACGACGTGAACGTCCCCGGCATTGCCATCCGCACCGCCGTGTTCGATACCATTGCGGCTATGGTGGCCGCCTTGGTCATCATCCCCGCCTGCTTCGCCTACGGCCTGGATGTGGGCGCCGGTCCTTCCCTGCTGTTTGTGACATTACCCCGGATTCTGCAGGATATTCCCTTTGGTCAGGTATTTGCCATTATCCTGTATTTGGCTATGGTCTTTGCCGGTGTCAGCTCTCTGCAGAATATGTTTGAGGCCGTGGGCGAATCTTTGCAGCATAAGTTGCCGAAGCTCAACCGCATTTGGATCCTGGTGATCCTGTGCGTGATCTGCCTGGGCTTCGGTCTGCACATGGAGCCGATCTCCGATTGGGGCCCCTGGATGGACATTGTTTCCATCTACATCATCCCCATCGGCGCAACTCTCGGCGCGATCTCCTGGTTCTGGGTCATGAAAAAGCGGGACCTGCTCGAGGAGATCAACAAGGGTGCCCAGCGTCCCATGGGAACCCTGTGGCACAGTGCCGGGCGGTATTTGTACGTTCCCTGCGCCTTGATCCTGTGTCTTGTTGCACTGTTTATGCAGATCGCTTTCTGAGACATCCTCATTTCTTGGGCACGGGCGACTTCGGTCGCCTGTGCTCGCTTTTATTTCCCCAGGAAAACAATGTTTTTTGTCTTGTTTCACCGGTCCGGCTATGGTATAATTAAGAAAATTGTTCCTACAATTGGAGGCGGTCCACTATGTACGATATTTCTGTGCCAATCATGAGTCTGAACGTCGACCGCGTTGGCCGGGAGGCAACCCTGCGGGAGCTGGAAAAGCTGGACACAAAGCGAGTATTTTTGGCTTTAAGCTGCTATCAGCTGGACCCAAAAAAGAGAGCTTCTTCCCTGGCGGTCTTGAAGGAGAACTGCATGTTCTTCCAGGAACGGGGTTATGAGGTAGGCTCCTGGGTTTGGACCTTTATGTTCCGGGATGCCCATCCCTTCACACCGATGATCGGTCTGACCGGCAACCCTCTTTCCAGCTATGCCTGTCCCCTGGACGAGGATTTCTCAGACTTCGTATCCGGCTACATCCGGGATATTGCCAAGAGCGGTCTGGATATGATCATGTTTGACGATGACTTCCGTTACGGTTTTTTGGGCAAGGACGGCCCTGGCTGTCTGTGTGACCGGCACATGGCACGCATCCAGGACATTGTGGGTGAATCCTGTACCCGGGAACAGATCCGGGAACATGTGCTGGCCGGAAGCCCCAACAAGTACCGCAACGCATTCCTGCAGGCCAACGGTGACGCCTTCCGGCTGTTTGCCCGAAAGGTCCGTGCTGCAGCAGACAGTGTCAACCCCAACGTACGAATGGGTGCCTGCGCCTGCATGACCTCCTGGGATATTGACGGCATCCAGGTTCAGGAGCTGGCACGGATCCTGGCCGGCAACACACGGCCCTTTACCCGCCTGATCGGCGCTCCCTACTGGGCGGTTAAGCACAACTGGGGCAATGAATTGCCGGATACCATTGATATGGACCGGATGGAGGCTGCATGGGTACGCAATGCAGACCCGGAGATCGAGATCATGGCCGAGGGCGACAGTTTCCCCAGACCCAGGACCACCTGCCCTGCCAGCTATCTTGAGTGCTTTGACATGGCTATTCGGGCAGCGGGCTGTACCGATGGCATTATGAAATACGGCATCGATTATTTCTCCAACATTGAAACAGAGACCGGCTACACCAGATACCATCAGCGCAACAAGCCCCTCTACCGGCAGATCCACGCGGCATTTTCCGGCAAAGTGGAGACCGGCGTCCGGGTCTATACTTATTCCAAAAAGGTCGCAGACGGTCACTTCGCAAAAACAACCAACATTGAACAGCTGATCTTCCCCCGGGCGGCACGCAGTTTGTCCGCCTGTACCGTACCCATCACCTTTTCCGCCGAGGGCATCACCGGTGCGGTATTTGGTGAGGATGCCCGGCATCTTCCTATGGAGGCCCTTGCCAACGGCATGATCCTGGACACCGAGGCTGCCAGGATCCTGGCAGAGCGGGGTGTGGATGTGGGCATCGCGGAATTCGGCAAAGCCGTCCCCAGCGGTCGGATCGAACGTTTCCTGGATCCTGTGGAGGAGATCTTCACCCGGAACATCCCCATCTATCAGCTAACGCTGAAGGACGGCGCACAGGTCCTGAGCGACAACGAAACGGCGCACGGGCTGGTCCCTATGTCCCTGCGCTATGAAAACGCACAAGGCCAACGTTTTCTGATCATCAACGTAGATTCCAGCTTCGGCGATTTCTATGTTCTGAAGCACTACGCAAGAAGCCAGCAGTATGCGAATACCATTCCCTGGCTGTGCGGCAAAAAGCTGCCTGCTTACAGCTACGGCAATCCCAACCTGTACAATCTGTGCAAGAAGGACGGGGAATCTATGAGCGTCGGTCTGTGGAATCTTCACGCGGATATCGCCTTCAGCCCTATTGTGGAGCTGGACGGCACCTATTGCTCCATCGAATTCATGGGCTGCAGCGGCGAGCTTTTGGGCGACAAGGTACGTCTTGGAGATATTCCCGCCTTTGAATTTGCAGGCTTTACCGTCAGAAAATAAGAGGTCATCAATGGATATTACAAAGATCGATCAGAATTTTGCCAATACCTTCAGTTTTGAAGGCATGAAGACCTATGATGTGAACGAGGCGCCCTTCCGGCTCTATGGGTTGTGCCGCGAGGAGAATGAAACGGACTTTAAGCGGTTGCCACATGCTTTTGCCAAGAGTTTTGGCAACCCCTCCGTGGAGGTCATGTACCTGCGCACCACCGGCATCCGGATCCGGTTCCGGACTGACTCCAAGCGGATCATCCTCAAGTGCACACAAAAAGAGCAGGTCAACATCCCGCATATCGCCGTTACCGGCAGCAGTTGCTTTGACCTGTACGCCGACGGAGAATATTGCAATGTCTTCCGCCCCGGCATTGATGTCAACGGCAAATACTCCGACGACAAGCGCATGGACGGCGGCTACCAGTCTGGATATGTGTTCAAGGGCGAAAGTCAGATGCGGGAGCTCCTGATCCATTTCCCTCTTTATAACGGCGTGGAAGAAGTCTACATCGCTCTGGAGGAAAACGCACAGCTCCTGCCGCCCCGGGAATATACCCATCCGGGTCCTGTGGTATTTTACGGCAGTTCTATTACCCAGGGTGCATGTGCTTCCCATCCCGGCAATTGCTATACCAATATTTTGTCCCGGCGGTTGGATTTCGACTTTGTCAATTTGGGGTTCTCCGGCGGTTGCTTTGGAGAAATCGAGTTTGCCAAATACATTCCCACACTGAACCCCGCAGTGCTTGTGATGGACTACGACCATAACTCCCCTTACGCCCAGCTGGCAGAGCGGCACGAGGCGTTCTTCCTGGAGTTCCGGCGTCACTGTCCCCACACGCCGGTGGTGTTTGTGACCGCATCGGACCTGTCTTTTGGCGTTGAGGGACGGAAAAAGCGGCGGGATCTGATCTATAGGACCTACGAAAATGCTGTCGCTGCCGGTGATCGCAATGTCTATTTTATCGACGGCGGGCAGATCTACCGGGAGCCGGGCGTCGGTGCCTGCACGGTAGATAATACCCACCCCAACGACCTTGGTTTCTGGTGCATGGCCAACAGCATCGAAAAGGCCCTTGCAAAAGCCCTCTGACATACCGGAAATTAGCTATTGGATATGTATAAGAAAAAACCGGAAAGGCCGAAGCCTTTCCGGTTTTGTTGGAATGGTCAGACAGATTAGTAGCCGACCTTCTCCCAGCACTCGAAGGGAGCAGCCAGTTCTTCGCTGATGTAGACCTGGGTCTTCTTGGTCTGCAGCATGGAGCTGGGCAGGTAGGGAGTGATGGGGCCGTGGGTGCACAGACGGGAGGTCATTCTCTGCCAGGAGGAGAAGGTACCGCAGGTAGCCAGTGCATGGACCTCGATACGCTCCTTTGCGCGCATGACGTCGATGGGTCCAATGGTAGCAGCCATGGGAGGCACGTTAGCGATGTCACCGGACTGGCCGAAGGTGCCGTTCAGGGAGTTCTGCATAATGGTCATGGGATGGAGCTTGACCAGCTTAGCGGGCTGATTCAGCCACTCTTCAATGTCGCCGCTGCCGACGAACTCGGGGATAGGATCTACGAATGCAACGTGACCGGTCCAGCCGGGAGAGGTGGAGATGATGTCAGCGCCGCCCTCGGAGATATCGTTGATGATCATGGAGTAGTCATTGATGTTGGCGTTGGTGGGAT
>JAZNDJ010000029.1:0-18981 GCA_045588045.1 Faecousia sp. | reverse complement strand
ATACTAGGAGCGTTCATAAGCCTATGCATTTTCCCACGGCCTAAAAACAGTCCACTGGACTGTTTTCTTAACGGCCTTTCAAATCCCTCTTCGAGCAAAAATAATAACACCCCATCCTGTCGGATGGGGTGTTATTATTTGGCGGAGAAGGAGGGATTTGACCCCTCGATACCCTTTTGGGGTATACACGATTTCCAATCGTGCGCGCTCGGCCAGCTACGCGACTTCTCCATGATCGCGCGTCCTTTGCGAACAGCTAGGTTATATTACTGCATTTGGCTTGATTTGTCAAGCCCTTAATGGAAAAAATGAGAAAGTTTCTGTGCATGGAGGCCGGCAGCATAATGCTGCCGCCCGGATACTTATTTTACATAGCTGAGCAGGGAAGCGGCATCCAGCTTGTCGTATTTTGCGATGAAACTGGCAAGCTCGGAGGCTATCTGCTTGGCTCCGCCAATGCTGTTGCTTTCAATGTTCAGCGGCAGCAGGGGATCGTGTAGTGATAGGCGCAGCAGGAACCATCCGTTGCCGTGTGCTTCGTCCAAGTTTACCCGGACGCCCTCAAAATTATTTGGAGCAAGGGACCAGCCGGACTGGCTCTGTGCAAATTTTGTCAAATCATCGATGACACTCTGTCCATACTCCTTGAAGTCCTCCAACTGAATGTTCATGCGGAACTCTATGCTCTCAGCCGGCTCCTTCAATGTCGCGATCAGAGACTCCAGGGTGTAGCCTTCCTTCTTGCCACGGGCAAGCTCGATCAGTAACTTGGTGACCAGATATGCGCCGTCGTCCAGGAAGTAGTTCTCCTTCAGCGCGCCGTGACCGGAGGTTTCGATGGCAAGCTGGCTGTCCTGTCCAAGACCGTTGAGTCGGATGGATTCATTGATCACATTGCGGTAACCGCGCTTAAAACGGTGATGGATGCCGCCTTTTTCCTCGATAAACTCTGCCAGACCCGTAGAGGTGATTGAGTCGGTAACGATGGTGGTGCCGGGATGCTCCCGGAGCAGGATGGTGGCCAGCATGGCGATGATGCGGTTGCGGTTCAGCTCGCTGCCATCTGCCAGCACAGCGCCGGCACGGTCAACATCTGTGTCAAAGATAATGCCCAGGTCTGCGCCGGTCTTACGGACAGCTTCGGTGATGCTCTCCATAGCCTTCTTGTCCTCGGGATTAGGGATGTGGTTAGGGAAGCTTCCGTCTGGATCAAGGAATCGGCTGCCGTCTGTGTTTGCACCCAAAGGCTTCAGAACTTTGTCAGCGTAGAACCCGCCTGCACCGTTGCCGGCATCCACTACGATACGGAAGCCTTCCAGAGGTTTTTCCTCGCCGGTTGCGGTGCGGATCTTATCTGCCAGGATCTTGGCGTATGTGTCCATGAAAGCGCCTTCAGTGAGCGTGCCTGCAGGCAGGGAGGTGGTATTATCCGATTCAGCATACTGAAGGATCTGCTTAATGTCACCTTTTTCCAGGCCTCCCTCAGCGGTAAAGAACTTAAAGCCGTTGCGGTTGAAGGGCAAATGACTTGCGGTGATCATAACAGAGCCATCGAAGGCGTAGCCTTCTGTTACGGTGGACATGAACATGGCCGGGGTGCTTGCCATACCGAAATTCGTGACCTGAAGGCCTTGTTCCACCATGGCATCACAGATCCAACCGCAGAGCATCTGACCGGAGAGGCGGGAATCTCTGCCAACAGCAACACGGAGGTTTGCTTTTTTGCCTGCCTTTTCGACCAGCCAAAGAGCAAAGCCTCGGCCGATATCACGGCAAGCCTGCTCGGTCAGATTGACATGTTGTCCTTCGATACCCTCAAGCGCAACACCGCGGATATCACTGCCATTTTGTAATTTCTTATAGTCCATTATTTTATCCTCCCGGGATATTTTGTCAGTATTTGGGTTCTTTCAGTATAGCATGTCTGCGTCCGAGAATCAACGAAATTGTTTAAGAAATATCTTGTATATTTCCGTGTACCGCAGCATAGATTGTATGGTGAATTTTAACAGATGTTTCTCTGTGCTTTCAAAATTCGTTCACGAACTGCATGCCAGTTATGCTATACTGTTTTTGAAGCGGAGAGTGCAGAGCATGCTGATGCCGTGGAAATATTCGCGGATATGCCGACAGAATGCTTGTGACAGGCAAACTCTGAACATTTACATAGAGAATGCGGCGCAAGACCGCAGAAAAAAGCAGATATATGGCATGTCCATATATCTGCTTTCAAATTTATAATGCAAAATCATCTTCATTATATTTACCGAAGTCTGGAACTGCAGACTTTGGAGGAATGCGTTTGCAAGGATCATACCGGAATTTGCGGCAAGCCTTGGATGCCGGCACGACACCGCGCTTTATGCAGAGAATCTCCTCGTCGTTCAGAACAGTGCCGTATTCGCAATATGTACAGGATTTCTGAATTTTTTTCTTAAAAAGCATAATGAAAGCCTCAACTCGTTTGTTTTCTATATTGTATACCATGTTTGTGGAAATTGCTACTGTTTTTTCGTGAGAATATCACCGCTGCCAGAAATACAGCTACTAGTATTGCGATTAAGCTGGGATTGAGCTTTGCGGAAGGGAACAGGACTGGCAACAAGAGAAGAGATACGATGCCGCTGACAGAGGCCTGCAGGATCTTCCCAATCAGGTATACGTGTATACGTAGCCCCTTTGCGACAGAAGCCGTTTGCATTGCGACACAAACACCGCCAAATCCCAAGAAAACAGAGCAGAGTACAAAACGCAGTTCTTCCGGTAAGTAGACAGCTTCCAGACATCCGTTTGTTAGTTCCATAAAACCAACGAACAGTGTTTGCTGTAGCAGCGGTGCCAACCATAGCACACGAATGGTCAGGATTCTGATCGCAACACGAAAAACGATGACCCAACCGCAAATTGTTGCGATCGCTTTAAGTCCCTGTTCCATAGCTTTGGCAGCGGTTATTTGTGACGACTGAACACCGCAGGCTTCCTGTTTGCTTTTTCCTGGCAGAAGACAGCCACAGACCAATGCAGAACAAATGTGGATTGCCCAAAGAACCCATGGCATAAGGGCGTTGGAAAACATGCCGGAGAGCATACCGAATATAAAGGCGGGTCCAGCGTTGTTGCAAAATCCGAGCATCCGCTCCGCATCCTGCTTGGAGAGTGTATGACTTTTGTATGCTGCACCAATACATTGTGCACCGATGGGATAACCGCCAAGTAGGCCTAGAAACAACGACGATTCACAGCCTGACGGGATGCCGCAGATCCGACCTAACGGCCGCAACAACTTTAAGCGCTGCCCCGCAAGACTGCTGTTGATATACCCGCTGAGAACTAAAAAAGGAAACAGGGATGGGATCACGGTTTTGATACACAGCTGCATTCCTTCACCGGCTCCTGAAAGTGCATTGTGCGCATCGAAGATCAATATAATTGCCGCGATACATGCTGCGGTTGTCCTTCCGTGCTTGAAATGAAGTTTCAATTTGATCACCCAATATAAATCTATTTGCAGTCTGCGAAAATAATCCTAACTGCTTCATAGACTTTTTTAGGGAGGTGCGCAGGATGGAAAGAAGGAGATATTTACAGCGGCTGGCTGCTGCGGCAGATCTGCCTGCAGAACCACTGCCGGGAATGCCGCTTGTGGAGATTGCGGGCGATTGTAGGGTGCTGATCGAGCATCATCAAGGTGTTATCGAGTATGACACAAAACAGATACGGGTGAAAGTCTCTAAGGGGCAAATTTGTATTTGCGGATGCGGTTTGCAGCTTGCACAGATGTCAAGATCCCAATTGATCGTCATCGGCACGATCCAATCTGTTTGCGTGCAAAGGAGCGGAGAAAAATGAATCTTTGGCGCTGGTTGGAAAGTGCAGTTACCGTGGAACTTATGGCTGCAGCGCCGGAAGGGATATTGACCGCTGCCAGCAGCAAGGGAATTACATTTCGGCATATCGTTCACCTGGATCCATTACATGTAAGGCTTACCGTATCCAGACGTGAATTCGATTCCTTTCATGCACTTGTTGAAAAGCACGGGGCAACGGTCAAGCTCATTGAAAAGACGGGTGCATATTGTTTTTTTGTGCGGCTTTTTAGTAGACCGGTGTTGCTCGTTGGGGTGCTGCTGTTGTTTGCACTTACTGTAATTCTGCCAACACGTGTGCTGTTTGTAACGGTTGAGGGGAATCAGTTTGTACCAACCAAGCTGATAATGGAGAATCTCGCCCAGTGCGGTCTAGATTTTGGTGCCTCACGGCAGGCGGTCCGAAGCGAAAAAACAAAGAACAAGCTTCTTTCTGCAATGCCGCAGCTTCAATGGGTTGGGATCAATACGGAGGGGTGTGTGGCGGTTGTGTCCGTTAAGGAACGAAGCGCAGCAGCAGACAAGTCTGTCGATACAGGTGTGCAAAACATTGTTGCCACAAAGGATGGGATCATATCCGAAATGACGGTCTTGCGCGGGACGCCGCTTTGCAAAGTGGGACAGGCAGTGAGAAAGGGCCAGGTCTTGGTGTCCGGTTATGCCGATTATGGTTTGGTCGTTAAGGCCACCGGTGCAGATGCAGAGATATTTGCCAATACCGCTACGGGCTTTTTTGCATTTTCCCTGAATGAAAAAGCGACACGCACGGCTATCAAGCGGCAGGAAAAACGATATAGCCTGCTGATCGGAAAAAAACTTATAAATTTATATAAAGGTAGTGGAATTTCCAGTGCCGAATGTGTTAGAATGTATAAGGAAAGCTATATGACTTTGCCTGGTGGCTTACAGTTGCCTGTGGCTTTGGTGACAGAACAGCTGATTTACTATGATATAGTTTCTGTTACCCAGAAACAGGAGCAAGCATTTTTATGGATGCAAGCTGCTGCTGAAGATTATCTGCGAGGCCAAATGCTTTCTGGAGCAATTGAGAAATCCGATACCGTCCTTTCGTTGGAAGCTGGCGTTTGTAAACTGTACGGTGCCTACAGATGCCGGGAATTGATCGGACGGATCCGACATGAGGAGACATTTGACAGCCATGAGTAGAGATGCAGAGCGGATCGTCAATGCTGACAGGGTAGAAGACTTGATCTCTGTTTTTGGATCCTTTGATGAAAATATCAAAAGGATCGACGAAGCGTTCGGGGTATCGATCATCAATCGCGGTACGGATCTAAAGATCAGCGGTCCGGAGGAGTCTGTAGACAAGGCGGCTAAGACCTTAGAAGGGCTTTTGTCCCTGGCCGCCAAGGGCGAGATGATCGATGAACAGCGTGTCCGATACCTGATTACCTTAGTCAATGAAGGGAACGATACACAGCTTGCCCAAATTGCAAAGGATGTAGTGTGTATCACTGCAAAGGGAAAGCCAATCAAAGCAAAAACTGTTGGCCAGCAGCAGTATATGAAGGCAATCATGAAGAACACCGTTACCATCGGCGTTGGGCCTGCAGGTACCGGCAAGACCTACCTTGCTGTTGCTGCTGCAGTCGCAGCCTTTCGGGAGCGGACAGTGAACAGGATCATTTTGACCAGACCGGCTGTGGAAGCAGGTGAGCGTTTGGGTTTCCTGCCCGGCGACCTTCAAAATAAGGTTGACCCTTATTTGCGTCCGCTGTATGACGCGTTGTATGACATGTTGGGTGCTGAGACATTTCAGAAATACCAGGAGCGGGGCTCTATTGAGGTGGCACCGCTGGCATACATGCGTGGCAGGACCCTGGATGACAGCTTTATCATCCTGGATGAAGCGCAGAACACCACCCGCGAACAGATGAAAATGTTTCTTACCCGGCTTGGCTTTGGCTCTAAGGTTGTGATCACCGGTGACGTGACCCAAATCGATTTACCTGGGGATAAGATTTCCGGGCTGAAGGACGCACTGCGCGTTTTGGAAGGGGTCAAGGATATTGCGATCTGCCGTTTGTCATCCGCCGATGTGGTGCGCCACGCGTTGGTCCAGGAGATCATCAATGCTTATGAGCGGGCAGACAAAAAACAGGAATTTAAGAAGCCTGTGCCGGCTGCCGGCCGTCGATACCAAAGGAAGTAATGCTATGAATCAACATAAGATCAATATCGCTTTTGATTGCTTTTCTCTCCGGAAGATCCAGATCGCTGCCACTATCAGAAGGTGCATCCGTATGGCATTGCAGGAGGAGAATATTACGATACCTTGTGAGGTTAACGTGCTGGTTACAAATGACATGGGAATCCAGGCGATCAATAAGGCAAGCAGGAATATGGATGTTCCCACGGATGTTTTAAGCTTCCCAATGTTTCAGCTCACTGCCGGTGACCCGCCGAAGGATTGGTCGGCGTATATTGATCCGGAAACGGAACGGTGTCCCCTTGGCGATATGGCTATTTCGCTGGAACGTGCGATTGCTCAGGCGAAGAGTTTTGGTCATAGCGAACGCAGAGAAGTGGGGTATTTGACTATCCATTCGGTGCTCCATCTTTTGGGGTATGACCATTTAGACGAGGATGCACAAAAGAAGCAAATGCGCAATAGAGAAGAAAAGATCGCTGCGGTGATACCCGGTATGCAGCGAGAGCGGTAAGGAGTCTTTACATGAAAACAAAAACAGCAATGATCACAATCGCAGGCAGACCGAACGTTGGCAAGTCCACATTGACCAACTACCTTGTTGGTGAGAAAATTGCGATCGTATCCAACAAGCCCCAAACGACCCGCAACCGCATTTGCGGCATTTTGACCCGGGAGGATACTCAGTTTGTGTTTGTGGATACCCCCGGTTTCCACAAGCCCAGAACAAAGCTTGGTGACTATATGGTCAATGTCACAAAAAGCTCGATTGCAGATGTGGATCTGACAGTCTTAGTCGTGGAACCTATTGCGTCTGTAGGCCCTCAGGAGCAGGGACTTATCGAGCAGCTTTCCGGCAAGAATTGCCCTGCGATCCTTGCGATCAACAAAATCGATACCGTGGAAAAGGATAGGCTTTTGGAAGTGATCGATGTGTATTCCAAGGCCGCATCTTTTGCTGCGATCATTCCGATCTCTGCCAAGACAGGTGACGGTGTTACAGCATTGTTGGATGAATGCAAAAAATATGCCATTGAGAGCCCGTTCCTGTTCCCGGAGGATACGACTACCGATCAGCCGGAACGTCAGGTGATGGCAGAGATCATCCGTGAGAAATTGCTGTGGTGCCTGGACAGAGAAATTCCCCATGGCACAGCTGTTGAGATCACAAAATTTTCCGAGCGTGACAATGGCATTATCGATATTGATGCGACAATCTACTGTGAAAAGGCCAGTCATAAAGGGATCATAATAGGAAAGCGCGGAGAAATGCTGAAGAAGATCTCTACAATGGCCCGCGTTGACTGTGAGAAGTTTATGGGCACCCAAGTGTTCTTGACAACATGGGTAAAGTATAAAGAGAATTGGCGTGACAGTGATTATCTTGTGCGCAACTTCGGATACAGAGAATAATTGCCATGTGTAATTGCCCTCCTACGGCATATTCTAATAGGGGAGGGTTGCAGTATGAATCCACAGGCAATTTGGGATGTGTTTGTTGATACAGGTGCACCGGAGATGTATCTGCTATATAACAAGATGCGGAAGGCGGAGACGATTCATGTATTTGACCACACAGGGGCTTGTCCTGAGAGTAACGAAGTATAAGGACCACGATGGCCTGCTCACTGTGCTGACGAAAGACCATGGGAAACTGACGGTAAAGGCGCGGGGGCTGTTCCGGAAAAACAGTCCTCTGTCTGCGCCGTGTCAGCTTTTATGTTTTTCGGAATTTACTCTTTTTGAGTATCGAGAGATGTTTACAGTCAATGATGCTCACACGATAGAACTCTTTCACGGCTTAAGACGGGATCTGCTGAAGCTGTCTCTCGGTACATACTTTGCGCAGGTTGCAGGTGTGATGAGCCAGGAGGACATTCCGAATCCGGAGCTGCTATCTGTAACACTCAACTGTCTATATGCGCTGGAAAAATTAAATGTATCACAGAATCAGATCAAAGCGGTTTTTGAATTGCGTGTTGCTTGCATATCCGGTTATACACCGGAGTATCACGGGTGCTACCGATGCGGAAATCCACTACCGGATCGGTTCAATATTTCAGAGGGTAGATTGGAGTGCAGCCGTTGTCGGGACGGCGAATCAGGGGGTATTCGCATGCCCTTGCTGCCAGGCGCGTTGGATTGCATTCGGTATATATGCACGTGTGATATGAAAGGGCTGTTTCGCTTTCAAATCGGCGAATCCTCAGCACAAAGCCTGTCTGAGATTACAGAGGCTTACTTGACCACGCAGCTTGAGCAAGGCTTTTCGGCCTTGGATTTTTACAAAACAATACTGCTTCAAAATTAGCGGGAATCAGGAGTACACATGTCTGAATTATACGAAAAATCTTTTATAAAGCTGGAGCTGGACCTGGTGCTTGCGCAGCTTGCAGACTGTGCGGGCAGCCATATGGGAAAAGAAGCTTGCAGAATGTTAAAGCCATCATCGGATCTGGAGGATGTTCGACTGCTGCTTGCGCAGACAAGTGCAGCTGCGGATCTTTGCAACAGAAAAGGGAATCCTGGCTTTTCAGGTGTCAGCGATATTGCTGACAGTCTCGGACGTGCCGAGCGGGGCGGCGGCTTACAGCCGAAGGAATTGCTTTCGGTCGCAGCTGTTCTGCGGTGTGCCAGAACGGTCAAGGACTATGCAGGTGAGGACGACAATTCAACTGTTTTGGATGGGCTGTTTCATGCGCTGACACCTAACAAGTATTTGGAGGATCGAATTTCCACAGCCATACTCTCGGAAGATGAGATCGCAGATACCGCCAGCCCGGAGCTTGCGGATATTCGGCGTCACATGCGTGTTCAAAGCGGAAAGATCCGTGATAGCCTGCAGAAGATTATATCCTCGCCTGCCTATGCCAAGTTCTTGCGGGAGCCGATCATCACCATCCGCCAGGGAAGATATGTCGTACCGGTAAAGAGTGAGTGTAAAAATGACGTTCCGGGCTTGGTGCACGACGTTTCTGCCACGGGGTCAACATACTTTATTGAGCCTATGTCTGCTGTGAATGCAAACAATGCATTGCGGGAGCTGGACCTTCAGGAGAAAAAGGAGATCGAGCGGATCCTGGCGGAGCTTTCGGCGGATACTGCAGCGCACAAGGACGATATCCTTTTGAATGTGCAAATACTTGTGCAGTTGGATGTCATTTTTGCCAAAGCAAAGCTTGCTTTTTGCATGAAGGCCGGAGCGCCGGAGATGAACGATCAGGGAAGGGTAGAGCTGCGTCATGCACGGCACCCCTTGATTGACCCCAAGACCGTTGTGCCCATATCTGTTCGTCTTGGGGCAGATTTTGACACTATGATCATTACAGGCCCAAATACCGGCGGCAAAACGGTGACACTTAAGACAATTGGATTGCTGACGCTTATGGCAGAGTGCGGTCTTCATATTCCGGCCGGCGACGGGAGTGCGTTATCCACATTTGATATGATCCTGGCGGACATTGGCGACGAACAGTCCATTGCCCAAAGCCTGTCCACATTTTCTAGTCATATGCGTACCATCGTACAGATTGTTGATCTGTGCGACAGCAGGACCTTGGTGCTTTTTGATGAGTTGGGCGCCGGAACAGACCCTGCTGAGGGTGCTGCCTTGGCGATCGCTTTGATCGAGTTTTGCAGAAAAATGGGCTGCCGTGTGGCAGCGACGACCCACTATGCAGAGCTAAAACTCTATGCAATGCGAACGGCCGGTGTGATCAACGCATCCTGTGAATTTAATGTGGATACTTTGCAACCGACTTATAAATTGCTAATTGGAATCCCGGGGAAGTCCAATGCATTTGCGATCTCCCGCAAACTGGGCCTGCCGGAACCGATCTTAAAGGCTGCTTCTGATTTCGTAGGCCAAAGCGATAAGGATTTCGAAGATGTTCTTAGCCAGCTTGAGCAGCAGCGACAGCAAATGGAAGCTGCAAGGAAGGAAGCGGAACGGCTGCGTATTGAAACAGAAAATCTAAAGCGACAGAGTGAAGCATATCATGCGCAGCTTGAAAAAGAGAAGGAAAGGGCTTTGGAATCTGCCCGCCAACAGGCACAGCAGATCATCGAGGATGCAAGACGCACGGCCAACGCCGCAGCGGACGAGATCAAAGCCCTGAAGAAGCAGCTTTCGGAGAATGCGGATACACAGGGGATCAATCAGCGGCAGGCAGAGCTGCGCAGGAGTCTGAATGAAGCGGAGGATAAGCTCAAAGCGGAACGAAAAACAATCCAGCGACCAAAGCCGGCGCGTGAGATCCTGATTGGCGACACGGTTGAACTGCTGAAATTGGGAACAAAGGCCAGTGTTATTGCCATCAATAAAGATGGCTCCTATCAACTGCAAGCCGGCATTTTGAAGCTTAGTGCACGCCCGGACGAAGTCTATCTGCTTGAAAATGACAATCCCTACAAGAAGGTGTCAAGACCCGCGCATTCCGGTAGGGAGATGAAGACGACTGTGGCGCCTTCGGAAGTGGATCTGCGGGGAATGGACAGTGTGGAAGCGATCTGCGTGCTGGAGCTTTTTTTGGATAATGCGTTTCGATCCAACGTTCCGTCAGTACGTATTATACACGGAAAAGGTACCGGCGTTTTGCGAACAGCTGTGCAACAGTCACTTCGCAAGAACAAGCATATTAAGAAGTTTCGCCTTGGTGTATATGGTGAAGGAGAAGACGGGGTAACGATTGCGGAATTTTCCTGATAAAAACTCCTTTTATGAAAAGTGCACAGGATTTTGTGCTATAATTTTATGTTTTGACGAATTTTAGTTGACTTTTCATAAGGGTTTGGTTATCATATACTTAGCGATGTGTCATGATGTGCATGACGCAAGATTAAGGAGTGCAACTTATGATCAGTAAGGAAATTGTTGTGAGGTGCGAATCCGGCCTGCACAACTTGCAGGCTACATACTTCGTCCAAAAGGCCAATGAATTTGATTGCGGTATCTGGGTGACTAACGGGAATCGCAAAATGAATGCTAAGAGCCTTCTGGGCATTATGTCCCTCGGGATCGTCACCGGTGCAACGGTGATTCTCTCTGCTGAAGGCTCTGACGCAGAGGCTGCCATGGAGGCACTCGAAGGCCTGCTGCAGCGTGATGTATATTGATCTTTACGCTTCACCGCCTCAATGCTGACCGTGCATTGAGGCGGTACTTTTTGGTGATGATATGAATCGTGATCAACTGAAGGATAAAGCACATTCCCTGCCGCTTTCACCGGGCGTGTATATTATGCGTGACAAGGATAACCGTGTAATATATGTGGGTAAGGCAAAAAAATTAAAAAACCGGGTCAGCCAGTATTTCCAGGATAGTGTGTCCCATACTGTCAAGACAAGGCTTATGGTAAGTAGAATCGACCATTTTGACGTGATCGTCGCAACGTCTGAATTTGAGGCATTGGTTTTGGAATGCTCTTTGATCAAACGTTATCAGCCCCGGTATAACATTCTCTTGAAAGATGACAAAGGCTATCCTTATCTGCGTCTAAATATGAAGGATCCGTATCCGGCAATATCCATGGTCAGCAAGGCATCCAATGACGGTGCGGAATACTTCGGACCGTTTGGGAGCCGGCATGTTACCCAAAATGTTCTTCAGACCATTCAGAGCACGCTGAAACTGCCTACGTGCGGAAAGAAATTTCCAAAAGATATCGGTAAATCTCGCCCTTGTCTAAATTACCACATGTGCCAGTGCGCAGGTTGGTGCCAGGAATGCCGATCGCAGCAGGAATACAGATCTGTAATCGAACAGGCAAAGGATCTGCTGCTAGGCAGATATAAGGATGTATCGTCGCGCATTCGTGCGGAAATGCTCCAGGCCGCAGATGAGCTGAATTTTGAATTGGCCGCTACATTGCGTGACCGTTTAAATGCGGTGGAAGCGCTGAGTAAGAAACAGCTTGTTACGGCGGGCGCAATGTCAGATACGGATGTGATAGGTTTTGCGCAGACCGAAACGAAGGCCTGCTTTGTGGTCCTGCATTTCCGCAACGGTGATCTGTTGGACAAGGATTATGAAGTGCTGCCTCTGCAGGATGATCCTGCTGCGGCGGTGTCTTCCCTTGTGAAGCAGTATTATTTAAGCAGGGGTTTCGCTCCGAGAAACATTCATCTTCCGCTGCATATTGAGGATAGTGCACTGTTTTCACAGATGATAGAACATCGTCTGGGCTGTAAGGCTCACTTTACTGTGCCGCAGCGCGGCGATAAAGCGCGACTGGTTGAACTTGCCTGCAAGAATGCCATGGAGGAAGCAATCCGTATTACCGATAAGGAGGAGCGACTCAACGGCACACTGCAGTTGCTTGCAAAAATGCTTGGGACGGAAATGCCCACAAGAATAGAATCTTTTGATATTTCAAATATAGCCGGTACAGACATCGTGGCAAGTATGGTGGTATTTTTGGATGGAAAACCACGAAAGACTGATTACAAAAGATTTAAGATCAAAGGCCTGTCGGATCAGGATGACTACGGTTCTATGCGACAGGTCCTGGAGCGCAGATTTGCGCATTACACGGCGGGGGATAAGGGCTTTGCTGAAAAGCCGGATCTATTGCTGATCGATGGTGGTGTTGAGCATGCCCGCGTTGCGCGAACGGTGTTGCAGAAACTTAGCCTTGAGATCAACACCTTTGGTATGGTCAAGGACGATAGACACCGGACCAGAGCGCTGGTCACACCGGATGGGGAGGAAATCGGCATAGATACGCAGCCGTCTGTATTTTCGCTGATCGGCCGCATTCAGGAGGAAACTCACCGGTTCGCTATCACATATCACAGAAATCTGCGCAGCAACCGCTTGCGTTACTCGGAATTGGATACAATTCCCGGCATCGGCCAAAAGCGCAAGCAGGAGCTTCTGAATGTCTTTAAATCAATAACGAATATACGGCAGGCAAGTCTATCCGATTTGGAACGGATTTTGCCTAGAAACGCAGCAGAGGCTGTGTATCAGCATTTTCACACAGACCAGGAGGGGTGATTACATTGCGTGTAATAACCGGAAAAGCCAGAGGTGTGCAGCTAAAAACGCCGCAAGGTATGGCAACGCGCCCAACAGCCGATCGGGTGAAGGAAGCGGTTTTTAGCATTTTGCAGTTTGATATTCCCTGTGCAAAGGTTTTAGATCTGTTTGGTGGTACTGGGCAGTTGGGAATCGAGGCCCTCAGTCGCGGCGCGGCGGCATGTGTTTTTGTTGATGAACGGATGGATGCGTGTCAGATGATTCGGGAAAACTTAAAACGTACAAACTTATCTTCTGGCGGGAAGGTGATCCGATCTGATTATAAGATTTACCTGTCCGGTTGCAAAGAAAAGTTTGATATAATTTTTCTTGATCCACCGTATGCGGATGTTTTTTTAGAAAATAGCTTAAATTTGATAACAGAAATTGACATTTTGCAATCTAATGGTATAATAGTAACAGAACGACCTTTGGGGAAGGACCTTTCTTTTGATTTTCCTGGATATACAAGATCAAGGGATTATAAATACGGGAATACTCTGATCACATTATTCAGAAAAGATTAAGGGGTTTCTACCTGAATGTTATTATGATTTTACAGCGGAAGGCTGTTATACTTCAAGGAGGATATAGAAATGAACGAGCAGAACATTGAAGATGTTATTTCCGCGTTGTATGATATGGTCCAGGATGCCAGAGCATTGCCTCTTGGCGCAGATAAGTGCATTCTTGAGCGCGATAAGGTTTTGGATATGCTCGATGAGATCATTGCCCAGCTGCCTGTTGAGCTGAAGCAGGCACGGACGATCGTTGAGTCCCGTAATGAATTGATCGGACAGGCACGTCGTGAGGCTGAGGCCGCGATCCGTCAAGCACAGGAAAAGGCTGACCAGCTTGTTGCTGAGGAAGCTATTTATCAGGAAGCCAAGCGTCAGTGCCAGGAGCTGGTCTTGCAGACGCAGACCCGCATGGCTGAGCTCAGAAAGGTCAGCAATGACTACATGGATGATGCGCTGCGCCGTACAGAGGAAGCGATCGCCATGTCTCTGGAGGATGTTCGCGATACCAGAATGAAGTTTAAGGCGCTGGTTGAGAATCAGGAAAAGCGCGCGGCACTTTCCGCTGAAACTGTTGAAGAGTAAATATAAAAACAGCTCAAAATTTTTTGAGCTGTTTTTTTAAAAATACTGGAGGGATTTGATGAGTTACCAAGATAATTATATGTTCTGGTATAAGGCTGGATTGTCTGCTGAGGTTACAGCGGAACTGGATTCCATAAGAAATAATGAAGAGGAACTGAAGAGCCGCTTTGATGGCGATCTTCAGTTTGGCACTGCTGGTATGCGTGGCATTATGGGCATCGGCAGTAACCGTCTGAACCGCTATACGGTACGCCGTGCGGCGCAGGGTATGGCTGCTTGGCTGTCTGGTACGGATCTGCCCAAGAAGGCAGCGATCGCCTATGATTCCCGACATAATTCCAAGCTCTTTGCTGAGGTTTGCGCTGTTGCGCTTGCCGAGGCGGGAATCCACGTGTTTTTGTTTGACCGCCTTGCACCGACACCTATGCTTTCCTTTGCGGTGCGGGAACTGAACTGTGGTTGCGGTATCGTTATCTCAGCCAGCCACAATGCAGGCGCTTATAACGGCGTAAAGTGCTACGGCCCTGATGGCTGCCAAATGACTGATGAACCGGCGGCAATCGTTACGGAGCAGATCAGTAAGATTCCGTATTTTGTCCCCGAGAAGAAGGATTTTGAAACATTGCTGCAGGACGGCGTGATATCGCACATCGATCAAGCGCTTTGGGAGAAGTATTACGAAGTAGTGTTGGCTGAGGCAATTATGCCTGAGAAGATCTGCGAATCCGGACTGAATATTGTGTACACGCCATTGTGCGGAACCGGTAATGAACCAGTCCGTGAGGTTCTTCGCAGACTTGGTGCAAATGTTACTGTTGTTGCTTGCCAGGAAAAGCCGGACGGCGACTTTAAGACCTGCGAGTATCCGAATCCGGAAACAGATGCTGCTTTGACTGAAAGCTATAAGGTCGCTCGTGAGTCGGCCTGCGATGTAATTATTGGCACAGATCCAGACTGCGACCGTGTGGCGATTGCGGTTCCCAATGGCACCGGCTTCCAAAAGCTCAGCGGAAATGAGTTAGGCTGCCTGATGATGGACTACGTTTTGAAAGCACGTTCGGAGCAAAACAGCATCCCGGACGGTGCGGTCGTTGTGCGTAGTATCGTTTCCTCACCGTTGGCAGACCGCATTGCGAAGCATTATGGTGTGGAAATGAAGACGGTTTTAACAGGGTTTAAGTATATTGGCGGCGAGATCCTGAAGCTGGAAGAATGTGGCTGTGAGGATAAGTTCATCTTTGGCTATGAGGAGAGCTGCGGATATCTGAAGGGGACATATGCCAGAGATAAAGATGCTGTGATTGCCTCCTTGTTGGTTTGCGAAATGGCAGCTAACCTGAAGCTGCAGGGCATGACGATTCTGGATGCATTGAGCGAACTCTATGAGACCTACGGTCAGTATTTGGCCTACGTTCAGAGCATCGAGCTTACCGGATCTGATGCTATGGAAAAGGCGGCAACCATGATGTCGAAGCTTCGTGAGAATCCACCGGCATCCATTGGAGGTGTCGAGGTAACAGTCATTCGAGATTACCGCAGCAGTACCTCTGTTAATTTGCGATCGGGAGCTACAGAGCAGATTCTGTTGCCGAAATCCAATGTGTTGGAATTTGTTTTGGGAGACCACGGTAGTGTGATCGCGCGTCCGTCCGGTACAGAGCCCAAGGTCAAGTTTTACTATACGGCGGTCGGTGAGACCAAATCCGCCGCACAGACACTGTTGGATGCAATGATCGAGCAAATGTCAGAATAAGGTTAATATTGAATTACAGGGAGTGGTAAACCGCTCCCTGTAATTTTTTTGGACAAGGCAGAATAGAGTGTATGGAAAGGGGAGAGGAGACCTATGAAAAGACGTTCAAAAGGGATCGGTGCATTTTTGTGGCCTGTTATGATTGGGGCGGGTTTGAGTGTTGCTGTAACGATTGCGCTACTGGCGCTGACCGCAATGCTGATCGTCAATCAAAGTATCAGCTTGAACAGCGCAAGATTTGTGGTCCCTGTTGTGCATTTTTTGGCATTATTTATTGGATGCCTAATGGGCGGAAAGATTGGGAATGAAAATAAATTGTATGTATGTCTGTGCATTGCCGCAGTCATTTATGTACTGTGCGTTGCTGCTGTGATTCTGTTATTTGACGGCGTGTTTTTTGGTATTGTTCCCAGCCTTCTGTGTGGGATCGTTGGCAGCATGCTTGCGTTATGGGTTGCCAGCAGGGCAAAAAAACGCACAGCTTCAAGGTACAGAAAAAGAAGCTATCGTTAAGTTGTACAAAATATCGGAAAGAAAAAATAGTCAGCTTTGATACAAAAGAAAAATGAAGGCTTTCTTGCAAAAACAATATGTTGTATTTGTGTATTAAAACCCAACGCAAGATATTGGAGAAGGGAAGAAATATTCATAATTTATACAGCACAATATTCGTTAGTTTACATAAATTTGTTGACATAAAAAATTGTCACAATACACAAAATTCGTAAAAATATTCAATATCACTTGCAATTAGCTATTATTTGATGTATAGTATTGGAGCAATATGTTAACTGGCGTCTTTTGTGCTTTACACTGCTTATGTATACTTACCTCGGATTGTAGCAACGGATGAGGGAGGTATTTTATGCAATGTCAACAAAAGATGAAGCGCTTTCTTTCAGACGACACAGTGCTTGCATTTTTCAAAATTAGTTCTGTTTGGATCCCAGGTTTACTCCTTGGATTGCTTTTTGCTGGCAGATCATTCAAGTATTTCGATGCCTACCTTAATGCAGCAGTACTTGTCAGATGTTCTTTGGTTGGTGCGTTAATTTCTTCATCTGCTGTTGTTGTATTGTCTGCGTTGTTTGTAAAGTTGCTGCATTGGTCCAGTGTTTATGTATTTGCATTTCTGGAGGCGTTTATATTCGCGTTTTTGTCCTGCTGTTGCCTTTGGAATTTTCAATCGGCAGGCTGGCTTGTGCTTGAGTTGCTTCTGTTTGCAAACTGTTGCACTGTTTTGGTTTTGTTGTTTTTTTGGGTTCATGTACTTGTTCACAAGGATACCCTAAGCCGTGTAACATTGTCTGTAATTGCTATATCTGTTGTGATTGGCTGTATAGACTACCTTGCCATTTCTCCATTTCTCGTATCACTGTTTGATTAATAGACTAGGAAAGGGTTCGCGTATTCATGTTGGATTTGATTCAAGCCTATGAAAATTACCTTACTAAGGTAAAGCAGGCGTCGATCAACACAATATCATCCTACATGCGTGACATACGTCAGTTTTCTGATTGGTTGCGCCGTTGTGAAGGGCTGGATGTGATCGATGCATCACAACAGAATATCAACGATTACTTATCCTATTTGGAGCGGGAAGGCCGTACCAGCGCAACGATCTCTAGAAGCCTGGCGAGTCTAAAGAATTTCTATGCGCACGTTGTCGGCTCCGGCTTTTTGGAGAATACCCCTGTTTCGGATATTCGGGTCAGCCGCGGTGAAAAGAAGCTGCCGCAGATTTTGAGTGGACGAGAGATCGAGCTGCTGCTGGCACAGCCGGCGTGTGTTGACGCAAAGGGTTATCGCGATAAGGCTATGCTGGAGGTTATGTATGCCACCGGCATTCGTGTCAGTGAATTGATTTGCCTGGATGTTGCAGATGTGAATCTTGAGTTGGGCATTGTAAAATGTAACGGATCAAAGAAAACTCGTGCGATCCCACTCTATCCGGCCGCGCTGAAGGCTTTATCTACCTACATGCGTGAGGTTCGCCAAAGCATGTTGGCAAGTCCTGCGGAGACTGCACTTTTTGTCAATGTGAACGGCATTCGCATGAGCCGGCAAGGCTTTTGGAAGATCCTAAAGCATTATCAAGCCACAGCACATATTGATAAGGACATTACGCCCCATACACTTCGCCATAGTTTTGCTGTCCATTTGCTGGAGAACGGAGCTGACCTGGGCTCCTTGCAAGAGCTTATGGGTCACAGTGATATTTCATCGACGCAGCTATACACCCAGATGGTCAACCAAAAATTGAAATCTGTGTACGAAAAATGTCATCCCAAAGCCTAAAAAGGTCTATCGCTCTATAATGAACGATAGACCTTTTTGTTATATAAAAGGGGAGAGGGCATTTAAATTCAAGTCATTGCGGCAAGCAGATCGATGGTACACACGGATTCATACCAAGGGCATCTCCACCGCTGGTTAAAATGCCGATTTTCTGATAGATATGATTTGCTATACCTTCGGGTGTGATTTTGTTTAAACGGAAGGGGATGGGGCTGCGTGGTTGAAATTGTGTATAACGCCGGGATCTGTACCCACGTTGAGGTTCAAACAGCTTGTTGCGGTTGTTATGTTATTATGTGATATGAAATCAGTAAAGAAAAATTGACCCCTAGAAAAGTATGCTTTATAATTTTAGGAAAAACAACCAAGCATCTGCTTGACAAATATGTTTGGAAATATGCTTTTGGAGCATGTTTTTAGTGAGGCAGGAAGGAGAGGTCGGGAATTCTTGTTTTGCACTATATTAAATGTCAGGCGTAACGAACGCAACAAAATGACAGAGGTTTTGTTGCGTTAGGCCGGGGATTCCGGGCAGTGGGGCCTGGTTTGGCTACCGAATTGTTCGGGGGAAAGCGGGGCTGAAAGGCCCGGCTTTTTTGCCGGATATCAAGTAAAATAGGGCCGTCGCAATTTGAGGACGAAACCGGGTTGACATTTTAGGGAATCACAAGTGGGAAAAAATCGTTGCGGCGCTAGGGCCGCCGGGGCCGGGGCTGACCGGGTGATGTGGTAAAATGTGGTGACAGAGAGGGTATAAAAAAACCCTCGCAGAT
>JAZNDJ010000028.1:0-5533 GCA_045588045.1 Faecousia sp. | reverse complement strand
ACGGAAGCGCCGTTGCGCTTTGCGGTCTCGACGATCTTTGCCGCGCTGGAGTCGATCAGCTGATGATCGTAAGCCTTCAGCCGGATGCGGATCATTTCCTGGTTTGCCATGTTTGTGTTTCCTCCTTGATAAAACGTACTCAGTTTTCGTGGTGCCTGGGTACGGTCGAACTGTTTGTCCACGCCGTCGTGCGTATCACTCTGTGACAAGAAAAATGGCCGACGCAAGGCCGACCTTTCCCCTGCCGCAGCGATATACGCAGCGTTTACAGAAGCAGTTCAGCCGCCCGATGACCGGACATACTCCGCAGAAGTTACCGTTTTTCAACGCAATCTCCTGCATCATCGCAGTGCGCAGCGCAGACTTCGCCTACACGCGCTCGATTATGATACCATTTATGTGACTTTTTGTCAATATATTTTTTTAGATTATTTCACAAATTTTTTCATATATTTTCAGTCAAAACGCAGAATTTATTTTAACCGCAAAAAGGGAGGGCCGAAGCCCTCCCTGTACATTATATATAATGCGGTACTGTCAGCCTTTGAACTGGGCCTGGCAGGTCAGGTTGACACCCAGGCGCTTAA
Organism: Faecousia sp.; assembly: GCA_045588045.1. Taxonomy (GTDB): domain Bacteria; phylum Bacillota; class Clostridia; order Oscillospirales; family Oscillospiraceae; genus Faecousia. Next base: position 4,946 of record JAZNDJ010000028.1, on the reverse strand, counting down.
ACACCTTCTCGTCCACCGCCGACAGGATCACAGTAGAGTGGACCTCGCAGCCCCGGAGATTGCCCAGCTGCTCCATGGCCTTCTCCGCCGTAGGGTCGGTGGCGGCGCGGATGGACAGGGCGATCAGCGTCTCGTCGGTATGGAGCCGGGGGTTGCGGTTGCCCAAGTGATCCACCTTCAGATGCTGGATGGGGTCGATAACCTTGGGGGAGATCAGATGCAGTTCGTCGGGGATCTGGGCCAAATGCTTCAGAGCATTGAGCAGCAGCGCCGAGGATGCACCCAATAGATCGGAGGTCTTGCCGGTGATGACCGTTCCGTCGGGAAGCTCCATAGCCGCCGCAGGCAGGCCAGTCTGGGCTGCCTTGGCCAGAGCAGGCGCAACTACCTTCCGCTCCTCGGCACTGACACCGGCTTTTTTCATCAGCAGCTCCAGCTTGAACACCTGACCGTCGTCGGCCTTGCCCTGCTTCTGGTCGCTGAGGGCGGTATAGTACCGCCGAAGGATCTCCTGGCAGGAGGCCTCTCGGGCGGCGGCATCGTCCACGATGCAGTTGCCCACCATGTTGACGCCCATGTCCGTAGGGGATTTATAGGGGCACTGCCCCAAGATCCGCTCAAACATGGCCACCAGCACAGGGAATGCCTCCACGTCTCGGTTGTAGTTGACCGTGGTCTGACCGTAGGCCTCCAAATGGAAGGGATCGATCATATTCACATCGCTCAGGTCCGCGGTGGCGGCCTCGTAGGCCAGGTTCACCGGGTGATTCAGCGGCAGATTCCAGACTGGGAAGGTCTCAAATTTTGCGTAGCCTGCCTGGACGCCCCGCTTATGCTCGTGGTAGAGCTGGCTCATACAGGTGGCCAGCTTGCCGCTGCCGGGGCCAGGGGCCGTGACCACCACCAATTCCCGGGTTGTCTCGATAAAGTCATTCTTGCCGTAGCCCTCGTCGCTGACGATGTGGGGAATGTTGGCAGGATAGCCGGGGATGTCGTAATGGTGGTACACCTTCAGCCCCATGGACTCCAGCCGGGACTGAAACGCCTTGGCTGCCGGCTGGTTATCAAACCGGGTCAGCACCACAGAGCTGACGTACAGGCCGAAATCCCGGAAAATGTCGATCAGCCGGATCACGTCCCGGTCATAGGTGATGCCCAGGTCGCCCCGGACCTTATTCTTCTCGATGTCGCCGGTATTGATGGCGATGACCATTTCCACCTTATCCTTCAGCTGCAGGAGCATCTGCAGCTTACTGTCGGGCTTGAAGCCGGGCAGCACCCGGGAGGCGTGGTTGTCGTCATACAGCTTGCCGCCGAACTCCAGATACAGCTTGCCGCCGAACTGTTCAATGCGGCTGCGAATATGGGCAGACTGGCTCTTCAAATACAGATCGTTATCAAATGCGTTTGTGTTCATCTGTTCGACCTCTCTGTCTCGGAAATACTATACCACACATTGTATAAGATTCCGCCAAAAATAGCAAGTCTATTTTCCATGTAAATTCTGTTGCCTTTGGGGCTTTTTCGTGATAGGATAGGCAAAAGACACCACAAGGAGGGACGGCATGGAACCCTATTCCCGGACGGAATTGCTGCTGGGACCGGCAGCAATGGACAAGCTGAAAAACGCCACGGTGGCCGTATTCGGTCTGGGCGGCGTAGGCGGCTACGCAGTGGAAGCATTGGCCCGCTGCGGCATCGGCGCGCTGGAGCTTGTGGACCACGACACCATCAGCCTCACCAACTTAAACCGGCAGATCCTGGCCACCCGATCCACCGTAGGGATGGACAAGGCCGAGGCTGCCCGGCTTCGGGTATTGGACATCGACCCTGAGATCCGGGTCACCGCCCGGAAGGAATTTTTCTCCCCGGACACAGCAGACCGCTTTGACTTTTCCCGGTACAGCTATGTGATCGATGCCATTGACACGGTCACCGGCAAGCTGGCACTGATCACTGCGGCCCAGGCAGCCGGCGTGCCCATCATCAGCTCTATGGGCACCGGCAACAAGCTGGATCCGTTCAAATTTCAGATTGCCGATATTACCAAGACCTCCGTATGTCCCCTGGCCCGGGTCATGCGGAAGGAATGCGCCAAGCGTGGCATCCGCCATCTGAAGGTTCTGTTCTCCACCGAGGACCCGGTGGTTCCTGCCGGCGGCTGTACCGAAGAACTGCCCCAAGGCCGCAGAAGTCTGCCGGGAAGTGTCTCCTTTGTGCCGTCGGTTGCCGGTCTGATGATCGCCGGGGAAGTGGTCAAGGATCTGATAAAGTAAAAAGTGCTGAAGCGTTGTGAACTGCACCCCATTTGTTAGAAAAGTATGATATAATACTTGCACTAAGAAATGGGGTGTTTTTCTATGCCTAAAGGAGCACCTGACAAGCATTATACACCAGAGTTCAAACAGATGCACAGTATGATGTTACGCGCGGACGCATTCAACAATAGAAACGGCTTTATCTGACAGCAGGACCAGAAGGTTTTCGGATTGAACGTCGTGGTCGTGGTAGTAAAGGTCGTCCACGTCCTCCGCCACGGAGTTGCCGCCCCAGCTGCCGCAGCCCATTTCCTAAAATTTAGCTTCTATGTCTTCTTGTGTCGTAGCCCCGGTTGTGATATAATAGATCTAACATTTTAAGGAGGTGCTCCTATGAAATTTTCCGTAAACCAACCCGTGCTGTTTATCATAGCCGGGTTTTTGGTGGCTGTGGTCCTGGCCCAGTCGGTCTATTTCCTGGTCAAAGCTCTGCGCCGCAGTAAAGAGCTGGGCATGGACCAGGTGAAGATCCGCAAGACCATGATCACTGCCGGTGTGTTCACCATCGCCCCGGCTGTTGCCATCGTCATCAGCATTATGGTGTTAAGCAAAACCCTGGGCCTTCCCCTGCCCTGGCTGCGGCTAAGCGTGGTGGGCTCCATGAGCTATGAGACTGTGGCGGCCAACAACACCCTGTCCGCCATGGGGCAGACCCTGGGCGCAAGCAACCTTAACGCCCAGCAGTATGCCAACATCCTCATCGTCATGACAGTGAGCATCATGCTGGGTATTTGGCTGGTGCCCCTGATCGGCAAAAAGCTGCAAAAGGGCATGAAATCCCTGGCCAACCGGGATGCAAAATGGGCAGATATTTTCCAAAGCTCTCTGTTTATCGGTATGATCGCCGCCTTCCTGGGCTTCGTGTTCTGCGATGTTTCCCGGCTGTGGAGCGAGACCGCCCGGGTCGGCACGGAGACGGTACTGGTCAACGGTGCCGAGGTGGAGCAGGCTGTGACCTATTCGTCCACCTCCGGTCTGATCCCGGTGTGTGTCATGGGCGTTTCCGCCCTGGTTATGGTGATGTGCGGTGTGCTGATGAAGCTGCCCAAAATGAAGTGGCTCAGCGAGTACGCCCTTCCCATCAGCCTTGTCCTGGGCATGGCCGCCGCCATCCCCATCACCGGCTGGCTCAGCTAAGGAGGTGCAGGATATGAAAAAAACCATGACTTATATGGATAGTGTCCATCGGGATGGCCGGATCTGGAATCTGAGCGTTATGGTCCTGCTGCTGGCATTCCCTGTAGCTGTTTGTCTGATCTTCAAGGTCCTGCCGGAATGGAACAGCCTCCTGGTAGGTCTGATCGCCACCGCTCCCATGTACTGGGCCGTCGGTGCCATCGAAACCGTTACTTACGTACCCATGCTTGGTGCCGGCGGCTCTTACCTGAGCTTCGTTACCGGCAACATCTCCAATCTCAAGCTGCCCTGCGCCCTCAACGCCCTGGAGCAGAATGAGGTCACCGCCAACTCCGAGGAGGGAGAGGTAGTCTCCACCATCGCCATCGCAATCTCCAGCATCGTCACCACCGTCATTATCATCATCGGTGTCATTCTGATCGTACCTCTGACCCCGGTGCTCCAGGCCCCGGTGCTCCAGCCCGCCTTTGATCAGATCCTGCCGGCTCTGTTTGGAGGCCTGGGTGTGGCCTTTGTATCCAAGAACTGGAAGATCGCCGTGGCGCCCATCCTTCTGATGCTGATCCTGTTTATCTTTGTGCCGGCTCTGGACTCCGGAACCGTGGGCATCATGGTGCCTGTCAGTGCCCTGTTCACCATCGGTGTGGCACGGATCCTGTATAAGCGGGGTGTGCTGTAATGGTTGGTTGGATCATTTTGGGCCTTGTGGCCCTGCTGCTGGCAGTCCTGCTGATCCGGGCCGCCGCTTTCCGTCCCAAGGCCCAGCCGCCTCTGTCCCAGGAGGAAGTTACCTTTGACCGGGATGCCGCCGTAGATGCCCTGCAAAAGCTGGTGCAGTGCAAGACGGTGTCCTACAACGACCGGGCCGCGGAGGACGAGGCGGAATTTCAGAAGCTCATCGACCTGTTGCCGGGTCTGTATCCCAAGGTCTTTGCCGTGTGCAGCCTGCAGCAGCTTCCCGACCGGGCACTGCTGTTCCGGTGGCCAGGTAAGTCCGCCGATAACCCCAGGGTCATGATGGCCCACTACGATGTGGTGCCTGTCAACGAGGAAAGCTGGGACAAGCCCCCCTTCGCCGGTATCATCGAGGACGGCATTCTGTGGGGGCGAGGCACCCTGGGTACCAAGGTCACCTTCAACGGTGTCCTCAGCGCCGCAAACCATCTGATCGGTCAGGACTTCGTGCCGGAAAACGACATCTACTTTGCCTTCTCCGGCGGTGAAGAGGTCAACGGTATGGGCGCAGTGAACATCGTCAACTATTTTGTGGACCACGGCATCCGGCCCGCCCTTGTGGTGGACGAGGGTGGTGCGGTGGTGGAAAATGTATTCCCCGGCGTCAAAGCCCCCTGCGGCATGATCGGCATTGCAGAAAAGGGCATGATGAACGTTTGCTACACGACCCGCTCCAACGGCGGTCACGCCTCTGCCCCCTCCCCCAAGACCAAGTCGGAGGCCAAGCGGTCTTAGGAAGACAACACTTGAAACCAA
>JAZNDJ010000027.1:0-3951 GCA_045588045.1 Faecousia sp. | reverse complement strand
AGACAGCATCCGGCAGGAGATCGCGGAAAAGATGGAGCAGGTGAAGGCCCGTTATGAGGCGGTCAAACCGGATTTTGCAATGGACTGCCCCGTGATCCTGAACAAGGGCGAGCTGGCCGGTATGTTCTCCGAGATTGTCGGTGATCTGAACTACGCATCGGTGTACGCCCATGCCAACCTGTTCAAGAAGGGTGATCCCATCCAGAAGGCACCGGAAGCCGACCGCATCCATATTACCATGGCAGGTCAGGTCCCGGGCTGTGTGCGCAGCGCCGGCTTTGACGAAGACGGTATGTCTTTGGACCGGATCCGGCTTGTGGAAAACGGAGGCGTGGTCAATTATTTCGGAAGCAACCGCTACGGCCAGTATCTGGGTGAGAAACCCACCGGCAGTCTTCGCTGTCTGCTGGTGGAGGCCGGAAGCGCATCCCGGGCCGAGCTGGAGACCGGAGCCTATCTGGAAGTGGTCTCCATGTCCGGCTTGCAGGTGGACCTGAACAATGACTACATCGGCGGAGAAATTCGCCTTGCCTACTATTGTGACGGTGAGCGCCTGATCCCGGTTACCGGCATTTCCGTATCCGGAACCTTCAGCGATGTGCTCAATCGCATCCGCCTGTCCCGGGAGACCGGCATCCATGACGGTTATATCGGCCCGGACAAGGCCCTTTTGACGGGCATGAAGATCTATTAACCGATACCTTTTTCAACCTGCTTCTCCTCGTCTTCGCCTTTGCACAATTTGCACAAAAATGAAGACGCAGGGGAAAATGGCAGATAAAAAAAGGAGAATACAGCACAAAGAAGCATGAAAAAGGTTGACGAATGAAAGACTTTAATGGTAGAATAATGTGCTAAAGTGTTAAAATGGGATTAAGTTGAATCCCCATACGCAGGAAAAGGGTACCCTTTTCCACGTTTCCATATTTTTATGGAAACGAAGACCTTTATTCGGCACTTCCGGCACCATTGCCGTAATTGCATATAAAATCTTTATAGGAGGATATAAAAATGACCAAGCGCGTTCTTTCCCTGGTTCTTGCTTTGGCTATGGTGTTTGCTCTGCTGGCCGGCTGCGGCAGCAAGGACAACACTGACAAGGACAAGGACACCACCACTTCTCCCGTGGTGAGCGACACTCAGTCTGGCGACAACAAGCCCGACGACACCAAGCCCAGCGACACCGAGACCCCCGATGCTCCCGTTGAGTACGTCGACATCTATGCCGACATGGATTACTATGATGCTTCCATGGCTCTGTACGAGCTGGCTCTGGGCGAGTTCTACGAGGCCTATGAGGCTGCCAAGGCTGCCGACAATGTGTCCGAGCGTTATGCTCTGATGGCCATTGCCGAAGCCAAGCTGATGGAGTCCGGCGTTTTCCTGCCCCTGAGCTCCAACGGCGGTAACTATGCAATCTCCCGCGTGGCTCCCTACTCTGCTCCCAACGCTCTGTGGGGCAACGACAGCTATCGTTATCACAACGTTCTGGTCACCACCGAGCCCATCAAGACTGTGGACCGTGACGAGATGAAGGCCAAGTACGTTGAGCTGAAGACCACCGGTACCTATATCGAGTGGGCTGAAGAGTTCCTGACCGGCAAGGGCTATCAGCTGAAGGACAGCTACACCTTCGGTTACTCCAGCGATCCCCAGACCTGGGACGTTCTGGCTACCTCCAAGGCTGCCGACTCCGAAGCCATTATCAACACCTATGACGGCCTGATGGAGTACGACGCTGAGGGTATCCTGCAGCCCGCTCTGGCCGAGAGCTACAGCGTTTCCGCTGACGGCACTGTTTACACCTTCAATATCCGCAAGGGCCTGTCCTGGGTTGACTCTCAGGGCCGTAAGGTCGCTGACGTCAAGGCTGACGACTTTGTTGCCGGCCTGCAGCACATGATGGACGCCATGGGCGGTCTGGAGTACCTGATCCAGGGCATCATCGTCAATGCTACCGAGTACATCACCGGCGACGTTACCGACTTCGCTCAGGTCGGTGTCAAGGCTGTGGACGACTACACCCTGCAGTACACCCTGTGCCAGGAGACCCCCTTCTTCCTGACCATGCTGGGCTACGGCGTGTTCGCCCCCATGAGCCGCTCCTACTATGAGTCTCAGGGCGGTAAGTTCGGCGCCGACTACGACTCCGAGTCCGCTTCCTACACCTACGGCAAGACTCCCGACAACATTGCCTACTGCGGTCCCTACCTGGTGACCAACTCCACCGCTGAGAATACCATCGTGTTCTCTGCCAACCCCGCTTACTGGAATGCCGACGGCATCACCATGAAGACCCTGACCTGGATGTTCAACGACGGTGAGGACGCTCTGAAGGCTTACAACGACACCATGTCCGGCACCATCGACGGCGCCGGCCTGAACGCCTCCTCCGCTGAGAAGGCCCGCACTGACGGCGTGTTCGACGAGCTGGCTTATGTCTCCGCCTGCGACGCCACCTCTTTCTGCGGCTTCTACAACATCAACCGTATGCAGTACTCCAACATCAATGACGGTGCTGCTGCTTCCCCCAAGACCGACGAGCAGAAGGTCGTTTCCGTTGCCGCTATGCGTAACGCCAGCTTCCGCCGCGCTCTGTCCTTCGGTCTGGACCGCGCTTCCTACAACGCTCAGGTCGTCGGCGAAGAGCTGAAGCTGACCTCTCTGCGTAACTGCTACACCCCCGGCAACTTCGTCTTCGTGACCGAGGACACCACCGTTGACATCAACGGCACTGCCACTACCTTCCCCGCCGGTACCTACTACGGTGCTATCATGCAGGCCCAGATCGATGCCGACGGCATCGAGATGACCGTGTGGGATCCCGCTGCTGACGGCGGCGCCGGTTCCTCCGACGGTTACGACGGCTGGTACAACCCCGACGCTGCTGCTGCTGAGCTGGCCACCGCTATCGAAGAGCTGGCTGCCATCGGCATCGAGATCAGCGCTGAGGCTCCCGTTTACGTCGACCTGCCCTACTTCTCCGGCTCCGAGGCTTATGGCAACCGCGCCAACGCTCTGAAGCAGTCCATCGAGTCCGCTCTGGGCGGCGTTGTCGTCGTCAACCTGGTTCCCTGTGAAGCTGCTGCTGACTGGTACTATGCCGGTTACTACTGCGGCTCCGGCGAAGAGATGAACTTCGATATCTATGACGTTTCCGGTTGGGGCCCCGACTACGGTGATCCTCAGACCTATCTGGACACCATGCTGCCCGACTACGCCGGCTACATGACCATGATGCTGGGTATTTTCTAAGCATCAGTCTGGAATCGGAATAATTAAACAGTGCGCGGGGGAGGATGGGCCTCAGAAGGTCCATCCTCCCCACGCATCATCTTTTTTGATTCCATTGTAGGGGCCGATGGCCACATCTGCTCGGGAGCCTATGCGGTTATCGGCTCCTGCAATGGCACAAACGCGAAGGTTACTTCTATTTAGCCGCAAAAGGCGGCGGAATGGGGTTTTTATATGACAAAATATCTGATCAATCGAATTATACGAAGCTTGATTTCGGTCTGTATTGTGGTGGCTATCGTCATGATTATGATTTACGCCTGCCTGGACCGCAATCTGATTTTCGGTTCGGATCCCGTATGGAACCACATGAAGCACAATGCGCAGGAAACCTATGAAATGCAGCAGTGGGAGCGATACGGCTATGTGGATTACATTCCTTATGCCGACTGGATGAAGGAGCTGCTCAAGAGCGGCGAGATCGACCAGGAAACCTATGATGCTGCCGTCAAGTTTGGCAACAAGGCCTCGGCCGACAGTGAGCAGGCTGCCGAGTATGTTGCACGGTTTGAGCAAGAGATGCGCGCAAAGGGTTATGAATTTGTGCGCCGGGACGCCGTTATGAAGGGTAAAACCAAAAAGTATCAGGACGGCGGCAACCCCACCTGTTTTGTTTACCGGGACCTGCCTCTGACCAACCGACTGTGGACCTACTTG
>JAZNDJ010000026.1:0-3361 GCA_045588045.1 Faecousia sp. | reverse complement strand
CAGCGAAAGGCGCTCAAGCCCGGTGATCAGCCGGAGATCTGCTTTGCACTCTGCGACGGCGACGAAGTGGAAGCTGTCTATGCTTACTGCAATCTTCATGGTCTCTGGAAAGCATAAAGTTTGAGTCACAAATTATATTTTGAAAGGAATGCTACACATGAAAAAGTACAAATGTTTGCTGTGCGGCGCAGTATTTGAAGTTGAGGACGGTGCGGAGGCAGTCTGTCCCGTATGCGGCGTGAGCGGAGACGAGGTCGAGCTTGTGGAAGAAAACGCAAAGAATAAGTATGCTGGCACACAGACCGAAAAGAATCTGGAAGCAGCATTTGCAGGCGAATCCCAGGCAAGAAACAAGTACACCTATTTTGCGTCCAAGGCAAAGAAGGAAGGCTTTGAGCAGATTGCTGCGCTCTTCCTGAAGACTGCTGATAACGAGAAGGAACACGCTAAGATGTGGTTTAAGGAACTGAATGGTATCGGTGATACTGTGCAGAATCTTGCAGCTGCAGCTGACGGCGAGAACTACGAATGGACGGACATGTACGATGAATTTGCTAAGACCGCTGACGAGGAGGGTTTCCACGAGCTGGCTGAGAAGTTCCGTCTGGTTGCCGCAATAGAGAAGCATCACGAGGAGCGTTACCGCGCTCTGCTGAAGAACGTAGAAACAGCACAGGTGTTTGAAAAGAGCGAGGTCAAGGTGTGGGAATGCCGCAACTGCGGTCATATCGTTGTGGGTACGAACGCCCCCGATATCTGCCCGACCTGCGCACACCCCCAGAGCTATTTTGAGGTTCACGCTGAAAATTATTGATCGAGAATCCCTGCGATGTAATGGCTCGCAGGGGATTTTTGGAGGTATACTATGAAAGTTGTGATCATCGGCGGCGTTGCAGGTGGTGCTTCCGCTGCCGCAAGACTACGCCGTCTTGACGAAACGGCAGAAATTATCATATTTGAAAAGAGCGGCTATATTTCCTACGCAAACTGCGGATTGCCCTATTATATCGGCGGTGTGATCGAAGATCGGCATGCACTTACAATCCAGACACCGGAAAGCTTTGCGAGACGTTTCCGGATCGACGCAAGGGTACATCATAAGGTCATCTCGATCAACAATTCGCAGAAAAGTGTTACTGTCAGAAATATTGTAACGGGTGAGAGCTTTGATGAGCCGTATGACAAGCTCATTATTGCAACGGGTGCAAAGCCGTTTGTCCCCGACTTATGCAGAATCGGCAGTGAGCGGATCTTTACCATGCGGACAGTGGAGGACACATACCGGCTTGATACCTTTATCCGTGAGAAGGAGCCGAAAACTGCTGTGATTATTGGCGGCGGGTTCATTGGGCTGGAAATGGCGGAGAATCTTACACACAGGGGGATTCGAGTGACGATCGTGGAGCGCAGTACGCAAGTATTGCAGCCGTTTGATGCGGATATGGCTGCCTTCATCCATGCAAAACTGCGGCAAAGCGGCATTTCCCTCAAACTTACCAGAAGTGTAACTGGATTCCGCAGCGATTCCGATGGTATCATCACAGACATTGAAAATGACAGCGCACTGCGCTCAGATCTGGTGATTCTTGCACTCGGTGTGGTGCCGGATACATCACTTGCCGGAAACGCAGGCCTGCGGCTTGGGCAGAGAGGGAGCATTGCGGTGGATGAGCATATGCGGACATCGGATCCGGACATCTACGCAGTCGGTGACGCTGTTGAGATCCACCATAGGGTAACAGATGCCCAAGCACTGGTGTCGCTGGCAGGTCCTGCGAATAAGCAGGGGCGGATTGCGGCAGACAATATTTGTGGAATAAACACGGCATATAGAGGCGCACTGGGTTCTACCATCATCAAGCTGTTTGCCATGACAGCAGCGATAACGGGTATTAACGAAAAGACTGCAGCCGCACTGGGAATTGCGTATGATAAGATCGTGCTTTCACCTCTTTCGCACGCATCCTATTATCCGGATGCATCTGTCATGACAATGAAGGTGCTATGGGAGAAGAATACACATCGGCTCCTCGGTGCACAGATCATTGGTTTTGATGCTGTCGATAAGCACATTGATGTGCTGGCAGCAGCGATTTATGCCGGACTTACTGCGGATGAGCTTCAAAACCTTGATCTTGCCTATGCACCGCCCTATGCGTCCGCCAAGGATCCGGTCAATATGGCAGGCTACATTATAGACAACATTCTGGCAAATAGGATTGAGCAATTTCACTGTGAGGATGTGGAAAGGCTCCCACGTGACGGAAGAGCGATCCTGCTTGATACAAGAACGCCAAGGGAGTATGCAATGGGACATGCTGATGGATTCATCAATATTCCCGTGGATGATCTGAGAGTGCGTCTGTATGAACTTGATCCGAAAAAGCCGGTCTATGTTATGTGCCAGAGCGGACTGCGCAGCTATATTGCCGTCTGCATTCTGAATCACAGCGGTTTTAAGGCTTATAATTTCTCCGGCGGATACCGTTTTTACCAGACAGTCATGCAGGACAGGCAATTCAGTGAAAAATCGTTCCCCTGTGGTATGGAGAACTAATGGGTGTTGTTATGTTGATGAAGATGGTGAAAATCTGATTTTCTTTTGTGATCATTTTGAGATTTAAACGGGCGTTTTTAATTTAAATCAGCTCGAGATATGAAGCCAACCGTGCAGGTCTGCGGCTTGGTGCAAGGATCGTGGCGGCACTGCTTGGAGAATAGACAGTCATTGGTACATAGAGCCTTCGGTTGAACCGAGGGCTCTGTTTTATTTTGTATTGAAAAATGGTGGGAAATGTGGTATAATGAATGAAGCGTTAATAGGCGTACAAATTAGAATTTGGAGGTGTTATTTATGAAAATTGAATATAGAAAAGCGGATATTACAGATGCAGAATTGCTAATAGATATATATAATTCTGCTTTTTATAGTGATTATATTAAATATGGTGAATGTCCTGCGTATGGACAGACGAAAGAAATGATGGAGAAATCCATAATAAATTTCCCAAAGTTTATTATTCTATTCAATAACAAACCAGTTGGTTGTGTTTCTTGTAAAGAGGTAGAAGTGGGAGTATACGAAGTTGGCTGTTTGTGTGTTGTTCCAGAGTTTCAAGGAAAAGGAATAGGAACACAAGCAATAAAATTCATAACATCACACTACGAGGATTGGGATAAATTTACCTTAGTCACACCAATAGACAAGAAGGAAAATGTTAAGTTTTATACAGAAAAATGTGGATTTGATATAGTGTCTATGGAAATGGATGGAAATGTTAAAATAGCACGATTTGTCTTAGAAAAATAATTTCCAACTTGTAGGGAACAGAAACTTTCAGTAAGCCAGTGTGCTTAACTG
>JAZNDJ010000025.1:0-8751 GCA_045588045.1 Faecousia sp. | reverse complement strand
TTCCAGATTGCGGACCAGAGCGGCCAGCTCCTCCTGGATCCCCTCGTTGATTCTCCCGATTCGATTGGATGCCATTGTTACACCCTCCTAGTAAATAGTCCCCCCGCGCCGCGTGTGCGGTGGGGCGGACAGAATTATCTCTTGACCTCTTCCATGACGAAGCATTCGAAGATGTCGCCTTCCTTAATGTCGTTGAACTTCAGAATGCTCATGCCGCACTCATAGCCGGCGGTAACTTCTTTGGCGGCATCCTTGAACCGCTGCAGGGAGCCCACCTCGCCCTCGTGCTTAACGATGTTGTCACGGAGCACACGGACCTGGGCATCTCTTGCCACCTTGCCGTCCTTGACCATACAGCCGGCGATGGTGCCGATGGCAGAGACCTTGTAGGTCATGCGGACCTCGGCATGGCCGATGACAGCTTCCTGGTACTTGGGAGCCAGCATGCCCTTCATAGCGGCCTCGATCTCGTCGATGGCATCGTAGATGACCCGGTAGAACCGCATATCCACATCGGTACGGGCGGCGCTTGCCTGCGCACCGGCATCGGGACGGACGTTGAAGCCTACGATGATGGCACCGGCGGTAGAAGCCAGCAGAATATCGCTTTCGTTGATGGCACCGACACCGGTATGGATCACACGGACACGGACTTCCTCGTTGGAGATCTTCTCCAGGGAGGCCTTCACGGCTTCGGCAGAGCCCTGAACGTCTGCCTTGACGATCAGAGGCAGCTCCTTCATATCGCCTTCCTGCATCTTGGCAAACAGGTTATCCAGGGTGACCTTCTGCATGGCGTTGGCGGCGGCATCCTTGGCGGCCTGCTTACGCTGCTCCACCAGCTCTCTTGCCATACGCTCGTCGGTAACGGCGTTGAACTCGTCGCCGGGAGCAGGCACTTCTGCCAGACCGGTAATCTCAACAGGTACAGAAGGACCTGCGGTTTTCACGGTACGGCCCTTGTCGTTGGTCATAACACGGACACGGCCCACAGAAGTACCGGCGATGACAATATCGCCCTGATTCAGCGTACCGTTCTGCACCAGCAGGGTGGCGATGGGGCCCCGGGTCTTGTCCAGACGGGCCTCGATGACAGTACCCTTGGCCCGGCGGTTGGGGTTGGCCTTCAGCTCCTGGACCTCGGCGGTCAGGATCACCATTTCCAGCAGATCGTCCAAGCCCTGACCGGTCTTGGCGGAGATGGGCACGATCACGGTATCGCCGCCCCACTCCTCGCAGATCAGGTCATGCTCGGTAAGCTGCTGCTTGATCCGCTCCGGGTTGGCTTCAGGCTTATCCATCTTGTTGATGGCAACGATGATGGGCACTTCTGCGGCCTTGGCATGGTTGATGGATTCCACGGTCTGGGGCATAATGCCGTCGTCGGCGGCAACCACCAGAATGGCAATGTCGGTAGACTTGGCACCGCGGGCACGCATAGAGGTAAAGGCGGCGTGGCCGGGGGTATCCAGGAAGGTCACCATATTGCCGTTCACATCGACAGTATATGCGCCAATGTGCTGCGTAATACCGCCAGCCTCGCCGGCAGTGACGGAGGTCTTGCGGATGGCATCCAGGGTGGATGTCTTGCCGTGGTCCACGTGACCCATGACCACCACAACGGGCGCACGGGTGACCAGCTCCTCGGCGGTATCCACATGGTCATCGATGATCCGCTCCTCAATGGTGACGGTGACCTCACGCTCTACCTTGCAGCCCATTTCCACGGCCACAAACTCGGCGGTGTCAAAATCGATGACCTGGTTGATAGCGGCCATAACGCCGTTTTTCATCAGACACTTAATGACCTCGCCGGCGGTTTTCTTCATCCGGCTGGCCAGCTCGCCCACAGTGATCTCGTCAGGGATCTTAACGGTGAGGGGTGCCTTGCGGGCCACCTCCATCTGCAGACGGCGCAGCTTCTCCTGCTCCTCGTTGCGGGCCTTGTTGCCCTTGAACTTGTTGTCCCGGCGGTTCTGCTGCTGGCCCTTCTTGCCGCCGATGCGCTGTTTGCCGCCCTGGAAATTCTGGACCCGCTCGGAGACCAGATTGTCCACGTCGGCAAAACGGGCGGTATTGACCTGGACGGCAGAGGTATCCACCACCCGGCGCTCCCGCTTCCGCTCCGGCTCTGCAGGCTTGGCAGGCTTATTCTCCTTCTTGGGCGCGACGGCCGCCGGAACAGCAGGCTTATCCGCCCCAGGGGCAGCCTCGGCTTTGGGCTCTTCCTTTTTCGGCTCGGCCTTGGGGGCAGGCTGCACCGCAAAGACCACCTCCAGAGATTCGATCTGGTTGGTCTGGGAGATGTAGTCAAAGACCACGTTCAGCTCATCGTCCGTCAGCACCTGGGTGTTGGACTTGGGCTTTTCAAAAAACTTCTCCATGATCGCGCTGATTTCCTTGGGTGCGACACCGAAATCCGCGGCGACCTCTTTCAAACGATACTTGATACTCATATAAGCACCTCCGGTATTACTGCTTCTTCTGTCCGGGCTTGCGGCCGCCCATCTTCTTGTTGCGCTGATGGGCGCGTGCTTCAGCCTGGCGCTGCTGTACCCGCTTGGTACGTTTCTCCAAACTCTCAATGACCTCCCGGCAGGTCTCGTCCGCGCCCAGGGCCTTTACAAAGGCAAGGGCAGGGGCCGGGTCTGTGAAGGCGGCGATGGCAAGGCTGGACCGGCCGATGGCCTGACCAAGCTGATCCTTACTGAAGGGGACCCGGATACATTCCTGGCCAGTCTCGGCCACAAAGCTCTTGGCTCTGCGCCAGGTATGGTCGGATGCATCGCTGGCCACCACCACAAGCCGGGCATGCTGGGCTCTGGCGGCAGCACCTACAGGTTCTTCGCCAAGCTCGATGCGGCCTGCCTTCCGGGCAAGGGCCATATAATTCAGGGCGTTACTCATGGGCAGTTGCCCCCATTTCCCTGGCCAGCCGGTCATAGACCTCCTCAGGAATGGGAACCTCCAGGCTCCGTTCCAGACTCTTGGCCTTCTGGGCCTTTTTCAGACACGCCGGGTCCGGGCAAAGGTAGGCGCCCCGGCCATTGAGCTTGCCGCCAAAGTCCAGGCTCACAGTACCGTCGGTACCCCGGACCACGCGGATCAGTTCCTTTTTGGCCTTGCGCTCACGGCAGCCCATGCATTGCCGCTGAGGGATCTTCTTTTGCATCATGCGCCCTCCTTACGGTCAGCGGATCATTCCGCCTCTTCCATGGCCGGGGCCTGGGACTCCGGCTTGATGTCGATCTTGTAACCGGTCAGCCGGGCAGCCAGGCGGGCATTCTGACCCTCCTTGCCGATGGCCAGACTCAGCTGGTTGTCGGGAACGATGACCTGGCAGGCCTTCTGGCCGGGGATCAGATTCACGCTGATCACATCGGCGGGGCTCAAGGCAGCTCGGACATACTCACAGGGATCTTCGCTGAAGACCACGATGTCGATCTTCTCACCGCTCAGCTCTTCCACAACGGCACCAACACGGCCGCCACGGGGACCGACACAGGCGCCCACGGGATCCAAGCCCTCCATGGCGGCCCGGACAGCGATCTTGCTGCGGGAGCCGGGCTCACGGGCGATGTTGCGGATCTCCACCTGACCGTCAGCGATCTCGGGGGTCTCCAGCTCAAAGAGCCGGCGGACCAGGTTGGGATGGGTACGGGAAACATGGATCAGAGGACCGCGGTTTGCCCGATGCACTTCCAGTACGTACACACGGATCAGGTCGCCGGGGGCAAATTCCTCGCCGGGAATCTGCTCGCTGGTACGCAGCACAGCATCGCTCTGCTCGGTGCCCTGGCCGATCCGCACGAAAATGTCGCCGGTGGGGTCGATCCGCAGGACGGTGCCGGTAAGCATCTCCTGGGCTTTGGAGGAGTAGCTTTCATAAATCGCGCCACGCTCCGCCTCACGGATGCCCTGGATGACCACCTGCTTGGCGGTCTGGGCGGCGATGCGGCCGAATTTCTGGATGTCCACGTCGATGGTGACAGCATCACCGGGCTGGACATTGGGATTGAGCTTCTTTGCGGCCTCCATGTGGATCTGGGTGGCGGTATCCTCCACCTCCTCCACAGCGGTCTTGATCAAGTGCATGGACAGGCCCTGCTCACTCAGGTCCACCACCACGTTCTCAGCGGGGATGTCCCGGTGGTCTTCCCGGTCCTTGCGGTAGGCGTTGGTCAGGGCCTGCTTCAGCCGCTCGACCATGTACTCCACAGGAATGCCCTTGATCTTCTCCAGCTCCCGAAGGCTTGCGAAGATCTCGGCACCGATGTCTACCTTGGGTGCTTCCTGCTTCTTGGCTCTGGTATTTCTTGCCATAATGTTTTCCTCCTGTTAAAACTCGACGCGAAGCCGCACCAGGGCGACCTCGGATTTTTCAAATGTGACGGTTTCCTTGCCGGCTTCCACAGTGATCCGGCCATCCTCATAGCCCCGGAGGATCCCGGGGATCTCCTTCAGCCCATTACGGGGGCGGTAGAGCTTCACCAGCACAGGGCTGTCCATAAACTGGACAAAGTCCGACGGCCGCTTCAAGGCCCGTTCCAGGCCGGCAGAGCAGACTTCAAAGTGGTAGCTTTCCGCGATGGGGTCTTTCTCGTCCAGGACCGGGTCAACGGCCCGGTGGACCTTTTCACAGTCGTCAATGTCGATGCCGCCGGGCTTATCGATATACAGCCGCAGGTATCGCTCGCTGCCTTCCCGGACGTACTCCACGTCCCAAAGGCTGCAGCCGTTGGCCTCTACGATGGGCTTGGCGAACTCGGTGACGATATCGGTGATCTTCAAAATTCGCACCTTCTTTCATGAGTAGGAGGTTGCCGCAAAAAAGAGAGGGGCAAGCCCCTCTCTTTCGTATGTCTACTCTAGATTGCCTGTATTATAGCACCCTTATTCCGGTTTTGCAAGGGCTTTTTGAAGAAAAGAGGGATATATTTAAAAAATATTCCTTTAAACAGGCAAACCCTGCACATATTTTTGGTCCCAGCTGTCGTCAAAGATCCTGCTCGCCTGCCGTCCTTCGGCAATGTCATTGGCCAGCTCCTCCAGCACAGGGGCAACCTCCAGGGATTCCACGTAGAATTCCGGCAGGGCCTCTGCACCCAGCCGCGCGCCTAAGATCGCACCGACCACCCCGCCCACAGCGGCACTCCGTCCGGAGTGGTTGACCGAGGCGATCATGGCCTCATCAAAGTTTCCTGCGTGGATGGCGCTGGCATAAACCGCACCGGCCAGACATTCAGCGGCGGTGGTGCACTGCAGCAGGGTCATGGCGGCCAGGGGGGTGATCTCAGCCTCTCGGGTCAGAGACAGGGCGTAGCGCAGTTTCGCGCACAGGGCCTCCGTCTGGGGATATTGCTGGCCGAACTGCCCGGTAAGCGCATCCATGGCGTGGGCAAAATGCTCCGGCAGGGGCGCTTCCGGCTCATGCAGGATGCCGGCGATGGCGTAGGCCAAAAATGCGCCGCACAGGAAGGTCTCCGGGTCGCCGTGGGTGAAGGCCATGGCCTGTGTGCCCAAAATGCCCAACTGGGGCGGCTCTATCTTGTCCGGGTCGTAGCACAGGCCCACGGCAATACCGGCGGTCAGCGCGCCGGCGGTGGCGGAGACCAAAACCGGTTTTTCCGGTGTGCCCAGAGTGTCCCGGGACAGGGCATCCAGCATCCGGGTGTCCATACACAGCCGCCGCCGCAGGGCGGGTACTTGGGCTACCCAGCAGGCGGTCTTATCGGGGGTGGTGCGGAACTGCTGGCTCTTGGCCCATTCCTGCATAGCCAGGGCCATATACCGCTGGTAGAGGGCGGGGTTTCCCCGGGTGGTGCCCAGCAGCAGACCGTTGCACAGGAATGCGGCGATCTGGGTATAGGAGGTCACATCGGCACTGCCGTTGGCCAGGTCATAGCCCAACAGGCCGTTGGGACCGTAATCCCGGCAGATCTCCTCCCAGGTTTTTTTATCTACGCTGTAGCCCATGGCATCGCCTACGGCAAGTCCCAGCAGACAGCCGCGGTAGGAAGCACTGTTGCGCGGCATAGCCACACCTCCTCTGTATCTTGCTTTGCTTTTATTATACCCCCGGAGGGGAATATTGGCAATAGCTTTTGCCAAAATATCCTGTTAAATGGGGAAATACTGCGAAATTAAAAACCTTTTGCCAGGATTTCTTCCAATTTGGCGAGGGCTTCATCGGAAAGTCCGGAGTAGTTGACCACCAGGCAATGGGTGTCCGGCTTGGGTAAGGGCCCATGGTAATAGCTCCCAAGGCTTCGGATCCGCAGACCTGCCTGTCGGCAGCGGTCCACCAAGGCTTCGTCGGACAGATCGGTATCCACCTGCACAAGAAAGTGCAGGCCAGCGTTTTCCTCCAGAATCGTCACTCTGGGGGAAAGGGGGGAATTTTCTATGGCAGCCAGCACCCGGTTGCGCCGGGCCTTATAAAATTTCCGCATCCGGTTGATGTGCTTTTCAAAATGTCCCCGGTGCAAAAACCGGGCCAGGGTATGCTGTTCAAAGCTGGACACGGTACAGCTATAAAAGCCCAGCTCCTTTTGAAACCGCGCCATCAGCCCGTCGGGCAGGACCAGGTAGCTGATCCGGATGGAGGGGGCCAGGGTTTTGGAAAAGGTGTTCATATAGATCACCCGGCCCGACAGGTCCATGGAGTACAGGGTGGCCATAGGGTGGGCATGAAAGCGGAATTCGCTGTCGTAGTCGTCCTCGATGATCCACCGGTCCGGCTGGGCGTCGGCCCATCGCAGAAGGGCCTGCCGCCGGTCCAGCGGGGTGACGATCCCGGTGGGGAAATGGTGGGAGGGGGAGCAATGGAGCACCTGTGCATCCCCCAACGCCTGGGGAATGACCCCCTTGCGGTCCATTTTTGCGCTGAGACAGGCAGCACCGCCGGCGGCATAGACCCGGCGGATCTTGCCGTAGCCGGGCTCTTCCACGGCGTAGGGCTTGTCCGTACCCAAAAGCTGGATCAGCAGATTGTAAAGAAAGTCTGTGCCGGCGCCGATCAAAATGTTGTCAGGAGACACCTGCATACCCCGGAACTGGGCCAGGTGCTCGCTGATAGCCAGCCGCAGCTCCCAAATACCCTGGTTGGGCATAGGGAGCAAGAGTTTCTCTCCCAGGTCCAGCAGGACCTCCCGCTGGAGCTTGCTCCAAACAGAGAAGGGGAACTGGGCCAAGCCGTTGGAGGACAGGTCAATGCCGGAGACCGTTTGGGGAACAGAGGGGGCTTGGACCGGGGCAGGCCGGGCGGCCTGTTCCAGGGCTTCCACAAAATAACCCATCCGTTCCTGGGAGCGAATATAGCCCTCAGCCAAAAGCTGGGTGTATGCTCCCTCCACGGTGATCTTGCTGACCTCCAGGTTGGCGGCCAGGGCCCGTTTGGAGGGGAGCTTACTGCCGGCAGGCAGCCGTCCGGAGAGAATGTCCTGCCGGATACAGCGGTACAGAGCCTCGTAAAGAGGTATGCCGGGGGCTTTTTTCAGTTCGTAGGTCAGCATGGACATACCTCCTTCAGGCAGTTACCGCCTTGAACGGAACTTTGCCACAAGCTTGTCGCCCAGGACAAAGAGACGGTTTACCAAAATAAATACGGTGGGAACGATCAGAAGCACCGCCAAAAGCACCAGATAGGAGGCGCTTTGGGTAATGGTGAGGAAGCCGGTCAGAGGCGGTAGCACGAAAAACGCCCCGGTTACGCACAGGGCCATACCGCCCCAAACAAGGGCTCTTGTCCGGGAAAAGGGCAGGCACACCCACAGCAGGACAGACAGGCCCACGGTGCACAAGATGGCGGTGCAGATGCTTTGCACATCGGTCACAGGCAGGTCAAAGGTGACCATAAAGGCCTGGGCCACCAGCACGACCAAGATGTTGGTCAGACCGCCGGGGAAGGCTTTTCGCACGGCGGAGGACAGGAAGTGGCCGGACACCCGCTCGTAGTTTGGTTCCAATGCCAAAAAGAAGCCGGGGATGCCGATGGTGAGGCTGGACACGATGCTTAAGTGGAAGGATTCCAGGGGAAACTGCATACCGGTCAGCAGGGTCACCAGGGTCAGTCCCAGGGAGAAGATGTTCTTCACCAGGAACAGGGAGGCGGCCCGGCGGATGTTGTTGATGACCCGGCGGCCTTCGTTGACGATGCCGGGCATGGCGGAAAAGTCAGAATCCAGCAGCACCAGCCGGGCGACCTGGCTGGCGGCCTGGGCGCCGCTGGCCATGGCAATGCCGCAGTCGGCTTCCTTCATGGCAAGCACATCGTTGACACCGTCGCCGGTCATGGCCACAGTATGGCCCAATTCCTTCAAGGCCCGGACCAAAAGCCGCTTTTGCTCCGGGGTCACCCGGCCAAAGACGGTGTACCTGCCAGCAGCATCCAAAATATCCTCCCAGCTTTCCAAGGTGGTGGCATCTACAAAAAGGTGGGCCTGTTCCACCCCGGCCCGGCGGGCTACCTCTGCGGCGGCGGCCGGGTTATCACCGGAGATGACCTTGACCGTCACGCCCTGCCGGGCGAAATAGGCGAAGGTATCCGGTGCTTCCGGACGGATCCGGTTGGTCAGTACGATCAGGGCAAGGGGCACAGCGGCATCCCCCTGTCGGGCCAATAGCAGTACCCGGTAGCCCTTGCCCGTCCAGTCCTCGACCTGGGCCCGAATGGCTTCGTAGCCGTCACCCATGACAAATTCCGGTGCGCCGGACAGGAATGTGCCTTGGCCTTCGAAGGTGTGGCGGCTG
>JAZNDJ010000024.1:0-12432 GCA_045588045.1 Faecousia sp. | reverse complement strand
TGCGAAGGTGCGGTCGGTGGCCGGGCTTTCGCAGACATACAGAAAACAGGCGCACGCACAATTGCCGCTGCGCCTGCCGGAAAAGTAAAATTTCCAGGCCGGGGGGGAAGCCGCCCCCTGGGTTGGGTTTTGCGCTTGCTGTCCCGGGAATACGGGGCAACAGATTTTGCCGATTACAGGCCTAGGTCAAAGCCGAAGTCGTCGCCACTGCCGCCGAACGGATCACTAGGATCGTTAGCAAGGAGGACATCATCGCCATTGATGTTCTCGTTCTGAGCGATACGCTCAACAGGCATGAAGCAAATGACGTTCAGTTCGGGAGAAATATACAGTTCTTTCATCGTCTCATCCTCCCTTATTGTGCAGCAGCCGCAGTGGCCGCAGCCTTGATGTTGGGCAGAGTCCAGGCGAACATCAGATCGGTGCCCTTCACAGGACAGGTTGCCCAAGCGTTGTAGAAGTTAATGGCGCCGGCCGGGACCGTAGCTGACTGGTTCTCTTCAGTCAGGCTTGCGTCATAGGCTTCCATCATAGACTGGAAGCTGAAGGACTGAGGATTGCCGGCCATAATGGTCGTCACTTCGTTGTCATTCACGTCATAGAAGCTCTGATTCAGCTCAACATAGTTGGCTGCGTCGATCATCATTGCAGCGCGCGTTGCATTGGGATACGCACCCAGTTCGTCTTCGGTAGCCGCAAGGATGCCGGTCAGCAGTGCGGAGTTGAGCTTCTTGGACCCGTTGATCGCAGCAGTCATGTAGGTGTACTTGCTGCCTTCCATATAATTGTCTGCGGTGATTTCTGTGTTGTCATCCGCGTCGATTCTCAGAGCTGTGCCGTAGCATTCGATCAGGTCCTTAAGGTTCTCGTTGGCAACAAAATTGCTGGTGTAGTACATACCGGCGCTGGAGGGATTGATGCTAACCTTGGTGAAATCAGCGCTGATACGGTTGGCGGTATAGTATTCGATACCATCCTCGGTCACGTTACCTGCCTCGTCATGACCCACGACCAGGTACTGATAGCCGTTGATGGGGTTGACGGTATAGGTTACCAGGTTTTCGGGGTTGGTCACAGTCAGCTTGGTATCGGGCAATGCGCCGCCATCGGTACGGTAGTCGATGGGAGACAGCTTGTGGATCTCGTTGTCAATCGTAGCAACCTGGTTGTTCAGGTCAACGATCGCATTGCCGGACAGGGCGTACTCGCCACCAGCATACAGCTTGTAGTAAGCGTATTTGTCATCGCCGCCCAGAGTAGCAACAGGAACTTCCTGGCCGTTCTCAGAGCCGTCAGCGATGAAGCCGGTGACACCGCCGACGATCAGCTTATCCCCAGCGTTGTTGATAACAGCGGGGATTCTGGAGTCGGTGTTGTTCATGACCCAGTAGGAGCCGGTGTTGCCATCATTCTCTGCGGTGACGGTGATGTTGTACAGCTCGTCGCCCACTGCGAAGTCGTATGCAGTTGTGTCACTGTCCTCGGTATAATCGAAGGTAACGTCACTGTTGAAGTTGCCGACGTTGACGGTTGCTGTGGTACGCGTCTTGCCCACGGGTGCTGTGTCCGGTGCACCCTCGAGGATGATCCGCTCGTACCAGTTATAGGAATGCGCCATCTCCTGGAAGGTCACGTTGCCCAGGTTCAGCTCAGCAGCGCCGTACAGGTACACGCTGTTGTTGCCGCCGTTGGCGATGGTGCCGCCGTTGAGGTTAGCTACAGAACCGTAGATGAAGAGGTTTCTGCCGGTGCTGGCCGTGCCGTCGGTGATCTCGCCGCCGGTCAGGTTCAGCGTGCCGACCGAATAGATGTTACCGCCACGGCTGGTGGCGTAGCCCTCGGAAAGGGTTGCACCGCCAACATTCAAAGTAGCAACAGCATTCTCACTCATGAGGTTACCGCCGTGGGTAGCCTTGCCGCCGGAGATGACAGTGTCCGCACCGGAGATGGACACAGTACCCCTCTCGGTGTAGATGTTGCCGCCCATGTAACCAAAGCCGTTGGTGATCTCGCCGCCGGTGATTTGCAGGTCACTGGTGCTACGAACAGCAATGTTGCCGCCCTTTACGCTGTAGTCGCCGCTTGCGTAGGTCGTGGGATCATCATAGTCCGCATCCTTCAAACCGCCGCCGGTGATCTTGCCGCCCTCAATCTTGAGTGTACCGCTACCCTCCAGATAGATGTTACCGCCGTAAACAGAGTCGGCATACACCTTCTTGCCTCTGATGGCGCCATCCTGAATGGTGCCGCCGGAGATGGTCAGATTGGCAGTACCGGCGGTCATGATGCTACCGCCACGGTTGGCAATACAGCCGTCGATCAGAGTGGTCTTGTTCTCAGCCTGGCTGATGGAGACAGAGCCAGCTTTTGCAAAGATAGCGCCGCCGTAGGAGGCTTCGCAATCCTGAATGGTGCCGCCGGTGATATTCAGCGTACCGGCCTGCACTTTGAATGCGCCGCCCAGGCCCTGCGTATTCTCCCAGTTAGCATACTTGGTATCGCTGTCGCAATCCTGGATGGTGCCGCCGGACATGTTGATGGTAGCATTTGCACTGTCCAGCAGGATCGCGCCGTCGGTACCATCATGGTCCTTAACGATGCCGCTCTTGATGTTCAGAGTACCCGTTTGCACGACCGTGATGGATTCCTCGGCCTTGTCTGTGGAGCTGGCGCCGATGGTCGCGCCGTCCAGGTTGACAGTACCGGTTTGCACGTACAGGTTCTCGCCCTGGGTGGCAGTACCGCCGGTGATCTCGCCGCCGTTCAGGTTCAGGGTGGCATTTGCGTTGCCGATGTTACCGCCATTGGCGGCAACGCCGTCCTTAATCTCCACATTGCCGGAAACCGTCACCTTGGCATTGGCATTTGCGGGATAGATGTTACCACCGGTGGCGGAAGCTCTGCCGCCGGAGATCTCGCCGCCGGAAATCGTGCTGGTGCCGCCGCTAAACCAAATGTTGCCGGCATGGACTGCGTTATTACCGGAGGTCAGACCGCCGGTGACCTTACCGCCGGTCATATTAAAGGTGCCGCCGTTAACATAGATGTTACCAGCCTGGCGGGACTGGCCCTTGGTGACATGGGCAGTGCCGGAAATTTTCAGGGTGCCATTCACCAGCGCGATGTTGCCGCCGTAGTTGGAGCTGTCTGTGAGGCTTGCGGTCTGGCCGCCGGTGATGGTGCCGCCCTGCATGTCGAAGGTACCGCTCGCAATGTACACAGCGCCGCCGAACTTACCGGAATTTGTGACATCCTCGTCCGTATACACGGAGCAGTCCTCGATGCTACCGCCGGTCATGGTGACAGTGGCTGCAGCACCCATATAGATTGCGCCGCCGGCTGTGCCCTTACACTGGGAGATCTTTGCATTTCCTGTGATTTCGGTGGGCATCGCAACGTTCAGGAACAGTGCGCCACCTGTGCTGCCCTTACAGTTGGTGATCTTAGCGTTGCCGCCGATCAGCAAGCTGGTGGAAGCACCGGCGTTGGAAACGATCGCGCCGCCGCCGGTGGTGGTGATGTCCTTGATCTCACCGTCGGTGATGTCCACATCTGCATAGCTATGGATGTAAAGGGCCGCACCGTTTTTGGTGTATGTGGTGCCATTATCGACCAGGATGTAACCGCCGGTCATATCCACGTCAATCACGGAGCTGTTGCTGTAGCCGCGCACGAAGATGTTGGGAGCGGCGCTACAATCGTCTTTACCGTTTTTAATGGTACCGCCTGCGATCTCCAGCTTCGTATCGGGAGTACCATTTTGCTCATAGATGTAGATGTTGCCGCCGTAACCACCGGCTGCATGACCGCCGGAGATGGTGCCGCCTTCAATGTGCAGCTCGCTATTCTGGCCGAAGTAGTTGCCGCCGTGCTTAGCATCACCGTTCAGGATCTGTGCGTTGCCGCTGATATTAACAGTACCACTATTGCTGTAGATATTGCCGCCGTACACACCGTTATACTCCGTAACGCTGGCATCCGCGGCTATGTTTCCGTTCTGGATAATGGCATTGCCGGAGATGTTGGCAACCGCTCCACTGTCAACGTACAGGTTGCCGCCATAGGGAGTTTCGGATGTGGTAGCCGGATCCATGTAGCAGTTCTGGATGGTGCCGCCGTCCATATTCAGCTCAGTCCCATCACCGGTAATGTAGATACCGGATGCGTAGTTGTAGGCCTTACAGTCCTTAATGATACCGCTGTGGATATTGACCGTACCCTTAGAGGCGTAGACAGCGCCGCCTTGGTAGGCATTACCGCCGGAGACCGTGCCGCCGTACATATTGAACTCACAGCCTTCGGCGGTCATATACACAACGCCGCCTCTGTAGTTATGATTACCAGTAGCGCTAGTAACACTGGTGGCCGCAGCGGTCAGATTGCCGCTGTACAGGGTCAATTTGGTGTCCGTGCTGGTCATTCTGACAGTATTACCTGTGGCGCCGATATTCGCAATACCGCCTTCCTGAGCCTCATCGTCCACGATGTAGAAGTGGGTGTTTTGCTGATTGTACCACAGTGCAGCTGTCGTACCATTTCTAGTGTAGGTGTGGCCATTCAAGTGCAAAACAAGAGACATATTGGCGGTGTTGAGTCTTAAGAATCCTATGCTGGTATAATCCTCATTCAGGAAGTAATGCAGTGTTTCATTCGGCGTGGACGTAGTGATGTTATTGTGCGCTGTAGTACTGGGTGTGTACAGTGTCCACACAGTTTCAGAGCCCTTCGCTGCATAGGCTTCCTTGCCCATAGTCTGCTCGCAGTGGGGGCAATAGCCGGTGGCTGTTTCGCCGTTCACTGTCAAATGAGACGTCAGCTGACTAGGTGCGGGGAGTTCCGTAGTTTCTGCTCCAACTGTCAGGACCGCTGCACCAACAAGCAGCGCGACGACCAACAGCAGAGCAAGATAACGTTTTTTCATTGCTATGTTTTCCTCCTAACTTAAAATATATGTTAAACAGCCGGTTGCCGGAGTAGATCAAGTGATTTTGCCTTTGCAGAAGCGACAAGGTGCGACGATCCCGATGCGGTAATTCGGGGCATGTCGGGGCGTACATTGTGCGCACGCCGACGCTGTACCGGCAATTCGGAGAACGTAGGACGGTCCCTTGGGGCCGCCGTCGGTCCTCGCACCGTTTTGCGGCGGGGGCAAGCCCCCGCCCTACAACGGCACACCGGGTCGATTCGCTTTGCAGGGCATATTCACTTGATATATTCGGTTTCCCGACACAGGATCTTCTTTCCCAGGTGACCAAAAAACCTATTTGCCACCCCGAAACCGTGGGAAACGATCTTGGCGGCGTGACCGCCCCCACCGTTTTTCGGAAGGGCAAATCGGCCTTCTGATCAGGCCGAAGGAAGGTTGATCCTGCTGTTTATGAAATTGGGCCTCCACGCGGAGGGGGGCGACCCCGTCGACGCCGTACCGGCAATTCGGAGAACGTAGGGGCGCACATTGTGCGCCCGCGGGCGATCCATGATCGGTCCTACGGATTCTAACGATGCCGCACCGGGTGATTCGGGGATCGTAGGGCGGGGGCTTGCCCCCGCCGCAAAGCGGTGCGGGGACGGTCGGCGGGGAGCAAGCCCCCGCCCTACAAAATGGGGTTTGGGTGATTTGGGGTGGTCATTCCACCAGGGCACCGACGGTGACCAGGGTCTTGACAAACTTGCTTACGTCCGCGCGGGCCTGCTCGGCCGTGACCTCGTAGTGCGCCATCAGCGCAGACACCAGGCTCTCCTCCGTCTGGGGTTCGGCAAGCCGCTCCCACAGAAATGCGCTGGTGCCATTGACGGTGATCATGCCGGGGAAGTCCTTAGTCGCCTCCCCCACCGGCACAAGCACCAGGGAGCCGGCCACATCGCGCAGAAGATAATTGGGATTTTGTTTCATGCCGGGCCTCACTCGTAGTAGCTGTAGGAACTGCGGATCTCCTGGGGCACGCCGTTAAAGACACAGCCCAGTAGGTTGGCGTTGGTCAGCTTCAAGTGATTCACGGCTCGCTTCAGGCTCTCCTTGCGGGAGCGGCCCTGCCGCGCCAGCAGCAGCACGCCGTCCAGCATGTTGGCCACAACACAGGCATCGGACACGATGTTCACAGGGGGCGTGTCCACCAGAATGTAATCATAACGGTCAGAAAGTTTCTGGATCAGTTCAAGCATCCGCTCACTGCCCAGCAGCTCAGAGGGATTGGGCGGAATATCACCAGACAGCAGCACATCCAGGTTGGGGTAGATATCCTTGCGGATGGACTCTTCCTCCGTTGCCAGGCCGGCCAGTACATTGCTCAGACCGGGCGCAGCGTTTTCCACCAGCAGCCGGGCGATTGCCGGACGGCGCATGTCCCCATCGATCATCAGAACTTTCTGCCCGGTCTCGGCAAAGGTGATGGCAAGGTTCAGCATGGTAATGCTCTTACCCTCGCCCTGGGACGAGCTGGTGATGCAAAAGCTCTTGCAGCCCTGGCCCCGGAGGGCAAAGCGGATATTGGTTCGCAGGGTGCGGTAGGCTTCCTGCATGGCGAAGGGGCTTCGCTCATTGAGGATCTGCCGCCGCTGGGACATAAAGCCGGGATCCTTGGCTGCGGCGGTCTTCTTGTTCAGCTTTTCAAATTCCATTGCTTACCGCCTCACTTTCTTCTTGTTGGCAGGCTTGGAGGCCTCAGCAAAATCGGGAATAAAGCCCAGAACCCGGACACCGGTGATCCGCTCCAGGGTCTCCTCGTTCTTCACGTGGACATCCAGGAACATGGCCACCACTACCGCCACCGTCGCCAGCACGGCACCCACAACGACACCAAACATGGTGTTGGTGATGTAGTTGGGGGAGCTGCGGGCCGTGGGGACCTTGGCCGTGCCGATGGCCTTGGCAGAGCCGCCGGAGGTGACATCGCTGATGATGTCCGGGGCTACCACCGCCAGGGTATTGGCAATGTCAGCGGAAAGCTGGGGGTTAGGGCTGGTGACGGTCACGGTGAAGATCTCCGTATCCTCCTTCACAGCGGCAGTGATCATGCTGCGAAGCTGGGCAGAGGTGACTTGGTTGTTCAGCTTGGCCGCTACCTGATCCAGGACCACATTTTCCTCCAGGATCTCAATATAGCTGTTGACCAGCCGCAGGGCCACCGCCAGATCGGTGGAGGCCACGCCGCCGCTGTCGCTGGCACTGGTGGTATTGCTGACGTAGAACGACAGCCTGGACTGGTACTGGGGCTGGACAAAGTTGACAGTGTACACCAAAAAGGCCGCGCCCAGGATCACAGCGCACAGCACGATCAGCCACGCGCGCTTGAGCAGGGTCTTGGCGATCTCTCTAAGATCGATTTCCACAGTTTCGGTCATTTTTTCGTTACTCCTTGGGGCATTTCTACAGCCGCGATCACCTGGGGTAAAATCGGGTTATGTAAACCTATGGCTATAGTATCATATTTTCATGCACATTCTACCACAAGTCAAGGCAAAAGTCAACGATAACCTTGTAATTTTCGCCAGGTCATTTTGCCTATTCCTACAGGTTTTCTCAGGCAAAAAACAGGCAAAATCCGTCAAAATGCCCACTGTGCCAAATTTTCCGCCCGCACTCCCCTCTTTGCCATTCTAAACACAGGATCACCGGTCTCTCGTGACCCCGGAGATCCTGCACCTTGTCCAAGACGGCAAGGTAAATCGGGGTATCCGGAAGGCAGGTCTCCCACACCGGCAGCCGGCAAAAAAATATCCCGCAAGCGAAGCCGCTTGCGGGATATAGCCTGTTTCAATTCTCAGCGGATAGCCTCCGCCTCCCGGCGCAGAGCATTGTAGGTCTCGTCCTTGGCGCCCACGGAGGCCGGATGGTAGGTGGGGACCATGGCCGCCACCGCATCACGGATGGCTTCGTCATTTTCATAGGCCGCGTTCATCAGCGCCTTGAGCTGCTCCAGAAACACCGCGGTATCCATGGAAATGGGATTTCCAATATGGATCAGCTCATTATCCGTCTTTTGCATGCCCTCCTCGGCCATAAGCTTCTCCTCGTAGAGCTTCTCGCCGGGGCGCAGGCCCGTATAGACGATCTCGATATCCTCGCCCGGCTGCAGGCCCGACAGCTTGATCAGGTTCCGGGCAAGATCGTCGATCTTCACCGGCGCACCCATGTCCAGCACGAAAATGTTGCCGCCGTCGGCATAGGTGCCCGCCTGCATCACCAGGCTCACCGCCTCAGGGATGGTCATGAAGTAGCGGATGATGTCCGGGTGGGTCACGGTCACAGGGCCACCCGCCTGGATCTGCTTCTTGAACAGCGGGATCACAGAGCCGTTGCTGCCCAACACATTTCCGAATCGGACCGCCACAAATTCCGTATGGACATCCTGGGGCAGCAGCTGCGCCTCGTCCCCATCCTCCCGGTGGGTATAGAGCTTGGGCAGGTCACCGTAGGTGCCGGTCTTGACCGCCTTGTCGAAGGACTGGACCACCATTTCGCACAGCCGCTTGCTGGCACCCATGATGTTGGTGGGGTTCACCGCCTTGTCTGTGCTGATGAGCACGAACCGCTTACAGCCGTGGAGCATGGCGGCATAGGCCGTCTTGTAGGTGCCGATGACGTTGTTCTTAATAGCCTCACAGGGGCTGGCCTCCATCAATGGCACATGCTTGTGGGCCGCGGCGTGGTACACCAGGTCCGGCTTATACTGGGAGAATACACTCTCCAGGCACCGGCTGTCACGGACCGAGCCGATCCGCACCTGCAGGTCCACCTTGGGATAGGCCGCACGAAGCTCCTGCTCGATCTCGTAGGCATTGTTCTCGTAGACCTCGAAAATAATCAGCCGCTTGGGGTTATGGGCCGCCACCTGACGGCACAGCTCACTGCCGATCGAGCCGCCGCCACCGGTGACCAGAATGGTCTTGCCGCTTATGTATCGGTAGATCTCCTCCATGTTGACCCGGATAGGCTCACGGCCCAAAAGATCTTCCACCGCAACATCTTTCATGTCCTCCAGGGACACCCGGCCATGGACTAGCTGGGCGATGCCCGGCAGGTTCTTCAACTCACAGCCGCTCTCCTTACAGATGTTCAGAATATCCCGGCGCACACTCTCCGGCGCGCTGGGGATAGCCACAAATATCTTCTCGATGTTGTACTTTTTTACGCAGTTCAGGATGTCATCCCGGCCGCCAACCACCGGCACGCCCAGGATGTTCCGGCCGCGCTTATTGGGGTTATCGTCAATAAAGCAGACGATATTAAGGTCTGTATCCCCTTGGTCCCGGACACTCTTTAGGATCATCTGCCCGGCACCGCCGGCACCTACGATCATAGTCCGGGCTTCCGTCCGCTGACCTCGCAGACCCCGCAGCAGCAGAACGAACCGGTAGAAAAAGCGAACGCCCAGCATCAGCAGAAACTGCATCGCCGCACCCAGAAGATAGTAGGAGATCGGCATCCGGTCGAAGAACAGACACGTCAACACCACATGGATCACCGCCGTCACTGCCGTTGCCACACCTGTGCGCAACAGCTCGTTGACGCTGGCATAGCGCCAAATGCTGTTATACAGCCGGAAGATCACAAACACCACAATGCAGATCACCGTATTGAAGGGAATAAACCGGAAGCAGGACTCCAGATATTCCAGGGGAATCTCCGAATAGACGCAGTCGAACCGGAACCACAGAGCCATCAGATATGACGCATTCACAGCAATAATATCAAAGATCATCAACAGCACAGCCGTCACATGCCAGTCCGGGATCCGCTTGGTATAACGCTTCTGTTTACCCATACGAGATGCTCCTTGCTACAGATTTTCTACAGCCCAAAAATAGCCATTATTTTGTATTATACAACATCTCCGAAACTTTTTCAACCATAATTCTTCCTTGGTCGCAAGTGCCTACGT
Source organism: Faecousia sp. (assembly GCA_045588045.1). Lineage (GTDB taxonomy): Bacteria > Bacillota > Clostridia > Oscillospirales > Oscillospiraceae > Faecousia. The sequence continues at coordinate 2,551 of JAZNDJ010000024.1, read as the reverse complement.
AGCCATAGCATTTTTCAATTTCCTCTCTGCGTCACGAGCGGAAAAACCAGGGCCCGGCGGATGTCGCGGACCCGGTTCGGTTCCCACTCCCTTCCGTTAGGTTCAGTTTAGTTCGGTTAGGTTCGGTTAGGTTCGGTTCGGTTAGGATTCCAACTGGATTCCTGTATGGAGATCCGGTCAGAAAAGCCCCTGCAAAACCGTTGCATAATCGTTCCATTTTCTTATGCGTGAATATTCATAAATGTTGTATAGTCCTTGGGGCGCAACAGATTTTTCTGTCGGCAAAAAAGCAGGATGATCCCATGAGTGGTCGGAGCTGCTAGCCAGATTTGTCTGCATTTTCGCCGTTGGCAAAAATCGCTCAAATCAATGCCTTCGGTTTTAGATGGAGCTGCTAGCCAGATTTGTCTGCATTTTCGCCGTTGGCGAAAATTGCTCAAATCAATGCCTTCGGTTTTAGATGGAGCTGCTAGCCAGATTTGTCTGCATTTTCGCCTTTGGCGAAAATAGAGGTTCGCCTCCGTCGAGCCGTCGGCGGCAAGTGTCCACCGGACACTTGCATTTAGAACTTTCAAATCTGGCTATTGCCAAAAAAGAAAGACCACTCATTCGAGTGGTCTTTCTTTTTTGGAGCTGCTAGCCAGATTTGAACTGGCGACCTCATCCTTACCAAGGATGCGCTCTACCGACTGAGCTATAGCAGCATTTTGCTGACAGCTTTGGTATTATATCGCGATGGGGTGCGGTTGTCAAGCATTTTTTCGAAAAATCTCGATTTTCCCCCGGGACAGGGAAGGTAGTCCCTGCCCCGGGGTAATTTCTTAGACTTCCTTGCTCTTGGTGGCGATTTCCAGCAGGCACTTGGCGGTAAACTCTGCCGGGGTCATGGCCCCCAGGTCCTCGCCCTTACGGGTACGGACGGAGACGGTACCGTTCTCCATATCCCGGTCGCCCACCACCAGCATATAGGGCACCTTCTGCAGCTGGGCCTCGCGGATCTTATAGCCCAGCTTCTCGCTGCGGTAGTCACCCTCGGCCTGGATACCGGCGTTCTCCAGCTCCTTCACAAGGCCCTTGCAGTATTCGTGAGCACGGTCGGTAATGGGCATCACCCGGACCTGCTCCGGCATCATCCACAGAGGCAGCGCGCCGGCATACCGCTCGATCAGGTAGGCCAGGGTCCGCTCATAGCAGCCCAGAGAAGTGCGGTGGATGATATAGGGGACCTTCTTCTGGCCGTCGGCATCCACATACTCCATGCCGAACTTCTGCGCCAGCAGCATATCAATCTGGATGGTGACGATGGTATCTTCCTTGCCCAATACATTTTTATATTGAATATCCAGCTTGGGACCGTAGAAGGCGGCCTCGTCGATGCCCACCTCGTAGTCCACCTCCAGCTTGTCCAGGATGTCCTTCATGACCGCCTGGGCCGTCTCCCACTGCTGGGCAGTACCCTCATACTTGATGCCGGCCTTGGCAGGATCCCACTGACTGAAGCGGAAGGAGCAATTTTCCAGCATGCCCACCGTATCCAGGCAGTGCTTGGCCAGCTCCAGGCAGCCCTTAAACTCCTCCTCTAGCTGATCGGGGCGGAGCACCAGGTGGCCCTCAGAAATGGTAAACTGGCGCACGCGGATCAGGCCGTGCATCTCGCCGGAATCCTCGTTGCGGAACAAAGTGGAGGTCTCGCCTAAGCGCATAGGCAGGTCACGGTAAGACCGGGCACGATTCAGATAGACCTGGTACTGGAAGGGGCAGGTCATGGGCCGCAGGGCGAAGCACTCCTTGGTCTCGTCGGTGGGATCGCCCAGGACGAACATGCCGTCCAGGTAGTGATCCCAGTGGCCGGAGATCTTATACAGGTCGCTCTTGGCCATCAGAGGGGTCTTGGTCAGCAGGTAGCCACGCTTCTGCTCCTCATCCTCCACCCAGCGCTGGAGCTTCTGGATCACCCGGGCTCCCTTGGGCAGCAGCACAGGCAGGCCCTGGCCGATCTCCTCCACGGTGGTGAAGAATTCCAGCTCCCGGCCCAGCTTATTGTGATCCCGCTTCAATGCCTCAGCCTGCCGCTCCAGGTATTCATCCAGCTCGTCCTTGCTGGGGAAGCCGATGCCGTAGATCCGCTGGAGCATCTTGCGGTTGGAGTCGCCACGCCAGTAAGCGCCGCAGGACTTGGTCAGCTTAAAGCCGTTGTGACGGACGCGGCCGGTATGGTCCAGGTGGGGGCCGGCGCACAGGTCGGTAAATTCCCCCTGGGTGTAGAAGCTGATGACGGCATCCTCAGGCAGATCCTGAATCAGCTCTACCTTGTAAGGTTCGTTGAGAGACTCCATGTAGGCAATGGCCTCTGCGCGGGGCTTTTCGCTGCGCTCCAGCTTGATGCGCTCCTTGCAGATCTTCTTCATCTCGCCTTCGATCTGGGTAAGATGCTCGGGAGTGAAAGCAAAGGGAGCGTCAAAGTCGTAGTACCAGCCCTCGTCGATGGCGGGGCCAATGGCCAGCTGCACTTCGGGCCACAGACGCTTCACAGCCTGGGCCATAATGTGGG
>JAZNDJ010000023.1:0-15447 GCA_045588045.1 Faecousia sp. | reverse complement strand
ATAAGGAATGCTTATTGATTGACAACATTGACCGGATGACCGGAGAGAAAGGCATGGATATTGTTTGCGGTGCAATCAATAATTCTTTGCCGCGCCTCGATTGGCGTCCAGGCCATGTGGGGTGTTATAATGCAATTAGGCGCATGTAACAGGGGATTTTCGTTACACGGAGGCTCTTGCACCATAACATCTATGGCTGCGCCGCGCATTTTTCCACTGTTAAGGGCGTCTGCGACCGCTTGTTCATCCAGCAATGGGCCTCGCGCAGTATTTACCAAAATCACGCCGTCCTTCATAAGCGCAATAGACTTTGCGTTTATAATCCCAGAAGTCTGCGGTGTTAATGGGCAGTGAAGGGATATAATATCAGATTCTCTGAACAATTCCTCAAGCCCCACATAAGTTCCAATCGCTTCTCCCTCGCGGCACTTGCTTCGGTTGTATGCCAGCACATTCATGCCAAAAGCCTTCGCGATCGATCCTACGGCTCTGCCAATACGGCCAAAGCCAATGATTCCCAAGGTTTTTCCAGCCAATTCCATCTGCGGTGTATCCCAGAAGCAGAAATTTCCCCGGGTCTGCCATTGGCCGTTGTGGACTAGGGTGCTGTGATGTCCAACCTGGTTGCACAGCTCTAACAGGAGTGAGAAAGTAAACTGTGCAACGGCAGGTGTACCGTATGCCGGCACATTGCATACACAAACATTACGCGCTTTTGCGGCCTCACAGTCAACAACATTGTACCCTGTTGCCTGAACACAAATCAGCCGAAGATTTGGACAGGCGTCCAGCAGTTCGGCATCTACGACGGTTTTGTTTATCAAAGCGATTTGTGCGTCACCAATTTGCGCAGCAGCATCACTTTGCGTTGTTTTATTATATACAGTCACCTGGCCGAATTGGTCAAGGACACCCCATGACAGATCACCGGGATTGACAGAACTGCCTTCTAGTACGGATATTTTCATTTGAAACCTCCTAAAAGCTTGAAATATTCCTGTAATTTTGCTACCATAAGGAAAAGAAACGAGGTAGTTTATGGAGCTTATTCACATTGATGACGATATTATCGTCTGCATAAAGCCTGCAAGAGTTCTCTCTACAGATGAGCCCGGCGGCCTGCCGGACTTAATTCGTAAGACCCTTGGAGATGAGAATGCGGATGTTCGCACAGTACACCGTCTGGACCGGGTCGTCAGTGGCTTGATGGTCTTGGCACGTAACCCACAGGCGGCATCTGAACTATCCCGGCAGATTCGCGAGGATGAATTTAAAAAGGAATACCTTGCAGTACTTCACGGACACCCGGATCAACCGTCTGGAACACTTCGGGACCTTCTTGCGCGGAATAAGGCAGAGAGAAAGACCTATATCGTTACCCAGATGGCAAAGGGGGTTCAAGAGGCGATCCTGGACTATCGGGTAGAGAAGCAAACCGAATCGCTATCTCGCGTCCGTATACAGCTTAGAACGGGACGCACCCACCAAATCCGCGCCCAGTTTTCCGGCAGAGACCTACCACTTGTGGGCGACAGAAAATACAGCACGCTGGACGACAAATGCGAGATTGCCCTATGGTCCTGCCGCCTTGGGTTTACACACCCGTCCACAGGGGCGTGGATGGAGTTTGCAAAAGAACCGCCGTCAGTTTATCCCTGGATTGAATTTTGAAGCAGATCCGACAATGCGGAGCGAAATGCTTCATCCTGCGCTGGCTTTCGCTTAGATGGACCTTTTGTTCTTCCACCGGCCGCACGAAATTCACGGGCGGTGTGGCGCTGGTATAGGAGCGCCTCAATGTTATATTGGGTGTATTCCCATCCGTCCTGGTGCAGGATCCGCGCACCCTTGGCCATGCACATGGATGCGAGTCCGTAGTCTTGTGTGATGACAATATCGCCGGATTCTGCCTGGTTTACCAGAGCAAAATCTACGCTGTCAGCACCCTTGTCAAGCACCAGTGTGATTGCACCAGCTTTCCGAATTTCATGGGCAGTGTCACAAAACAGAACACACTGAATATTATGGTCTGCGCAAAGTTGAACGGCGATGTCCACCACAGGACAGGCGTCCGCATCGATCAAAACCTTCATAACACACCCCCAATCCTCACCAGTATATCACAATATTTAGGAGAAAGAAATATGGCCAACTACGATTTTTTTCAAAACAAAGCCTGCGAATATTTTCCCTGTCATGCCGGAGCAGACCCGGAAACCTTTAGCTGCCTTTTTTGCTATTGCCCACTGTACCCGCTGGGTGACCGGTGTGGTGGTAACTATACATATCTTGAGAATGGCATCAAGGATTGCTCTGCTTGCCTGCGGCCCCATAGGCGGGAGAATTATGAGCAGATCCAGAAGTCTATGATGCAGGTTATTGAAATGACAAGGAAGAAAGATAATCCGCAAAAGCCTTGATTTTTTGCTGATTGCTTGGTATAATACAACAGCTTTGTGCATATCTGGAGACGTATCGAAGTGGTCATAACGGGGCTGACTCGAAATCAGTTTGCGGGCAACCGCACGTGGGTTCGAATCCCACCGTCTCCGCCAAAAAAACAGACATCCGGTAGGGTGTCTGTTTTTTTGGGGTAAAGAATGGGATTTGAAGGATCAAATGTAACAGTCCGGGGGACTGTTGCCGGCGAGGGCTGGACCGGGCCGATCCTTAATTTTCGCTCATGCGAAAATGTAAACGAATCCCACCGTCTCCGCCAAAGAATAACCGCAACTTTTATCAAAGTTGCGGTTATTGTCATCTCCGGCACTTAGCCGGCGGTTATGACTTGTTACGGCTCCTGGTTGGTTGCATCGAAGAATTCTATGATGTCTGTGTACTTCTTGCAGACGATGCCGCCATTGGCGCCCTTGAATTCGTAGACCACATAGAGGCTCTGCTGGTCAACGTTGATCTGCTCGATCTCGGAAACAATATTCTGATATTCGTTGTTGACCTGGGTCTGGACTGTGACCTTGACAGTGTGATCACCGGGCAGCAGGCGAAGTGCCTTAAATGGCCGCTCTGCAAAGCCCTGCTCAAAACCGTCGATTTCGATAGTGTTAACGATCGCCTTGTACTTGCCGCCAATGGCGACCTTTTCACCAACAAAGACCATTACATGGCCCTGGAAAAGCTGCTCGTACTTGTAGTAACGAAGCTCATCCTTACAATCTTCGATGGCGGCCTCCTCTTTCTTGATCGCCTTTTTGCAGTTGGCGATGGCCTTTTGGCAGGTATCGATCTGGTCTTCCAACTCGTTCTTGTAGACATCGAAGGTTGCAAGCTCCTGGCTCAGAGCTTTGATGCCCTTTCCAAAGGTCAGACCGTAGATTACGGCGGCAATGCCACCGCCCAGGATCAGAACGGCAACAACCAGCAGGGCGATCCACAGTGCCTGATTAAAGCCCTCGGCGAGAATCAGCTTCAGTACGATCAGGATCAGCGCCATAGCGACCGCCGCAATCACACCCGAAGCGCCAAGCTTAAAGAACCTGGACTGCTTTTTTTGTAGTAGATCTCTCTCGACAGCAGTAGTATTGGAGTTGATATACTCCTTGACGTTCTTTTCCAAATCTTTAATCTCGGAATTTTTTGCAGAGATCGTCTTTTTGTTTTCTTTGATGTTTGCTTGTGCGGTCTGTATCATAGATTCCAGTGTAGCTTTTTCTCTCATATTCATCGCCCTTTCTACATGCTTCGCAATAATATTTGGACAATAAAATAGTACCACATCTGATTTGCCCTGTCAATAAATGCTGTTTTGCGCAAAAACCCGGCCTGGAAATACAGACCGGGTTCAAAATTAACCATAGTATTTCGTGAGCATGATCAGTGCGCGCCCGGTAGCACTGGCGTTTGGGGACCAGGGCACGTAGTACGGATCAGATGTGTCCATTCTCTCAGCGAAATAGTATTCAGCAGTCATAGCATAGCGGAATTGGGCATCCAGGATCTCCTTTGCTTTTTCCAGTTTGCCGTATTGCATCCAAATCTCGAACCAATAATAGTCTGGGAACGACAGATACCAGACATTATTGTTGCCGTTTCGGTAGGGGATATGTCCGTAAAGTCCAAGCCCCTCAATGGTGACACCGGTCTCGACCATTTGGTTGTAAACGCGGACGGTATCTGCCTCGTTATCAATAACACCGCAGTATACAAAACGGCCCTGGTACAACAGGGGATAGAAGTCCGCTACAAGGGCGGTATCGTCACCCTTTGGCATCAGCGGTATCCGCAGGGTACTCAAACCCGCCTGGGCGTCGTAATACTTCTTAAAATGTCGTTTCATGTCAGCAAGGTATTCGGCGTGCTCATGACGGATCTCGACGGCTACAGGGGCACTGTAGGCCTTGTAGACGTCTGCAAGGGCATCCAACGCCAACACATTAAACACATCGGTAGATGTCCAGCATTGGAATTGCTGGCTCCAGTCGATACCCCGCAGGATAGGGAACAGCCCGCCGGCCAGTTCGTCGGTATCCACAACAGAACGCCGCAGCTCCTTGATAAACCGGAATGCAGCATAAGCCTTTTGAGAGTACTTGCTGAAAAAGGCTTTGTTTCTGGTGAAGCTGCAGTACTGTGCGAAGCTGTAAAGGACAGCGGCTGTCATACTGCCCCAGTAAATGCCCAGAGGTCCGATCTCACCGCTTGGCATTTGCATATAGTCAAAGTATGTATGGAAGATCGGCTCGATATAGTCCTCAAAGTCACCAATACGGCAAAGACCCTCAATCATAGACAGTGCCTCTGTGGGCCAAATGACCCGCTGCATGCCGCCCTGTCGGGGAATCACCCAGCCAAGTCTTGTGTAGCAGACCATTTGTAGAAGCTGTGCAGTCATATGACGAACGGTCTTAAGCATTTCAGGATCCCTGGCCACTGCAGCGGGCAACCTGCTGATGCGAGAAAGCTCCTTTTGCCAAAACGCGACAGTCTTTTCCTTCTCCAGCTGGTAATCATATTCTGAGACCTCGCCCATATCCAGCTTGAAGGTGAAGCTGACCGATGCGCCGGGGGCAAGATCCACCGGAACCACGGCACCACCGACCGAACGATTCCATTCGGTTTCGATGCTGATCTGCAATTGGCGGGTGTTATCCGTATAAATTTCGCCGTTTTTATACCAGCAGGGTGTGATTTTTTTCCATTGCTCCGGATCGGGATCGTGGTGGATGTAGGCGTCGCTCATTCCGTATACGATGTCGGCTTCCAGGGCTGTACGCAGCAGGAGCGTCAGCTTGTCCTGCAGGTGGGAACTACCGATGTTGCGCACAGTTACAGCACCGAATAGAGTGGATTTTCTTTCTGTGTTGCAGAAGCACTCCAGAGTCAGCTCCATGTCCCCACCGTTTAGGATCACGCCGTGGATAGGTGTGCCGTCCTCAGAAACCGTATTTTTTACATTCTCATAGTCAAACCGGTTCAGATCCTCGCCGTATAGAGGCCATATGCCGCAGCTGACCTGCTGATCGTAGACCCGGTGCTCCATGATCCTGGAGCTTTCCAGCTCCACATCATGCTCGCCGAAAATGATCTTACCCTCAGCCCAAAGTGTGAACATCCGCTCACTGAAAGGGGGATGAAGGTACCGCCTGGTGGTTTTGATACGCTCACAAAAATCTTGAATCATAAATAGAATGCTCCCTTATTCTTCATTAATAAATACATTTTTAATCGCTTCCAGGTATCCGTATCCGAACAGATCGTCCGGCTCCAGATAGCTGGATTCCGTCCATTCGTTCCAGGAGTTGACCGTGATCAGGGGTGCGGGCAGATCGTGGCTGTCCACATATTTCTTAGCTAGCCGCAGGGCTTTCTCAAAGTTTTCCGGGGTGTTGTTTGTGGTGATTTTGGGGCGGAACTCTGCGTATCTCGGATTGTTGTCCCAGCCGCAGGAAACGTGAGGGAAGTAGGGGGTCTTGTATTGTGTGGAGATTTTATTGTATTCTGCCTCAATGCGCTCCAAAATGTTCAGATAATCATCCTGGACGTTCGTAATTTGACAGAACTGATAGTGGGAACAGCTGTCAGCTCCCAGCTGCTGAATGGTGTCATCATAGGATGCAACGGTAACACCGTCCAAGCCCGTGAGGTCAACGACTTTATCACCGCGAACACAAAACTGAAGGTGCACACCGGGATGCCCTTTGGAAACGACCATCTCACGAAACCAGGTCAGGGCTTTGGCAGCGTTTTCGATACTGCCCATTCCGCTGATAAAAGTGGGGACCTCGTAGATCATGAACACTGGTTTGCCGTCGATCTTGTAGTAATTCTCGATTCCGAAATACTTATCCACCAAACGGGTGGCCATTTTCTCAAAATCCAGCCGGTTGATGCCACCCTGCCAAATGATGGTGCTGCTGCACTCCGTGCTGGAAAGCCGTCTGTTCCAATGATGGTTTGCGTTGTGGTTTGCCCACATCAGGTAGAATTTCATATCCTGATTATTTTTGGCTTTTAGAAAGCCGTCATTGAGGCAATTTTCCAGGAAAGGTCTTCGATCATACCAGTACCAGTCGTAGATAAAGACATTGACACCGTGGCGTACAGCCTGGTCGATCTCCATCTCCATTACGGCGGGATCTGCCTCATTGACGTAGCCCCAGAGGGGTTTTCTGGGCCATTGATGGCCTTCGAATTTTGGATAGGCATCCCGGACTGTCTCCCATTCACCTATACCATCGGGCCAAAACATTCTGATGCGCAGCTCGTCACCGGTATAGGCTGGCCACACATATGCTGCGATATCGTAATGTTTCATTCTGGAATGCCCCTTTTCATTTATTTGCTGTGAGTATAGCAGCGAATCGAAAATTGGTCTACGCAAATTCAATAGAAACTTGACTTTTTCGCTGAAATTTATCAAAAATTTTTTAAAATACCTTGTTTTATAATGCACCGATTGCTATAATGCGACTAAAGAGGTGATTGGATGCTATACACATTGTCGGATAGGATCATGCCTTCTTTCTACCAAAATTTCAACAAGGGAAATTTTGCAATTATCCACAGGAACATCAACCCCATTTCCAATCATGTGATTACGGCATTGCACTACCATAGCTGCCTGGAGCTGGGCATCTGTGTCAGCGGGAAGGGGACGACCTACATCGATAACCGTGTTTATAGCTACCGACAGGGAGATATGCAGGTAGTACCGCCGGGCATTCCCCATTTATCCCGGTCTGAATCTGATCCACGGGCGCAGTGGCATTGGATATCTCTGGAGCCGCTGCGATTGCTAAAATCCTCTCAAATCGGCTTTTACGATGATTTTGAAAAAATGGCCCAGGACAGCTATTGTGGTGTTTTTCATCCCTGGGAGCATCCCCGCCTTGCCGAGCTGATCAATTGGGCAGGGGAGATCGACCTGGATAACGGTGTCACAACCGAGATCGAGGCCACCATGCTTGCCGGGCAGTTGCTTGTTGAATGTGCCAGGATCGGAAATGTGGATCATACAGACGGCACACTGACAGGCCGCCCATCGAAGATCATGCCTGCAGTTTTGTATATTCGCAGTAATTACGCCGACAAGGAAGCGATGCGCGAAGAAGCTGTTGCGGGAACCTGCGATATGAGTGTCTCTCATTTTCGCGCTGTGTTTAAACGGGAGACCGGACTGACTGTACGGGATTTCATTATTCAGACAAGGCTTGTTGCCGCAGCCTATATGCTGCAGCATACAAACGACAGTGTTATGAGTATCGCGTTGGAATCCGGATTCGGGCAGATATCTTGCTTTAACCGAATTTTCTCCAGAGTGTTTGGTGAGCCGCCCACCAGCTTCCGAAAAAGATCAAGACAGGACAGAGGAAGGAGATAACCTATGGATCCGAGGATCATTGATATTCTATCTGTTGTGACCGATGAGGAGAAGCAGATTCTTTCCGGCAGCAAGGTGATCAACAGGAGCCTGTATATGGATGCCAGTCGCGATGTGATCAGCGGTAAGAAGCTGCTTGAACCCGGGAAGAACATCACAGTCCGGCCGCACACGCGCTTTGTTCACTTCCCTGAACACACCCACGACTATGTGGAGATGGTCTATATGTGCTGTGGTACGACTAGCCATATGGTCAACGCCACAAAAGTGACATTGCAACAGGGCGAGCTTCTTCTGCTGGGACAAAACGCCAGACAGGAGATATTTCCTGCAGGCGAGAATGATATTGCGGTGAATTTTATTGTACGACCGGAATTTTTCAGCGGGACATTGGATTTTCTCGGCAACGAGGAAACACCTCTGCGAGAATTTATTGTAAAATGCCTGTGCGGTGAAAATCCGTCGGGCTACCTTCATTTCCGTGTTGCGGATATCAAGCCGATCCAAAACCTGGTTGAAAACCTCCTATGGACGTTGATCACAGACACGCCGAATCGCCGCAGTATCTACCAGTTGACTATGGGCTTACTGTTTGTACAGTTGTTAAACCATACGGATAAGCTTTTTGTCGGCGAGAAGGAACAGGAGACAATCGTTCGCATTTTGCGCTACATAGAGGAAAACTATGTCACCGGCAGCCTGACGGAAATTGCCCAGGAGCTGCATTACGATGTGACCTGGATCTCGCGGCAAATTAAACGCCGTACGGGAAAGACCTACACCGAGCTGGTGCAGGACAAGCGGCTTTCCCAGGCCGCATGGCTGCTGACCAATACCAGGCAAAAGGTTGCGGATATTGCAGTTGCTGTAGGGTACGAGAATATCAGTTACTTCCACAGAATATTTGCCCAGCGCTTCGGTCAGTCGCCAAAGGCATACCGAGACTGCAAATAAGGACACTTTTTCAATCAAAAACAGACCTTAACAAATCCCTCCTTCTTTGACAAAATAGAAGTGTCAAAGTAAAGGAGGGATTTTGTGCGTTATTACCTCGCAATTGATATTGGCGCGTCTTCCGGCCGGCACATCGTTGGCTGGCAGGAGAACGGTGCTGTCCAGACAAAAGAAGTCTTTCGTTTCCCCAACGGGGTCCAGGAGCAGGACGGACATTTGGTTTGGAATGTTTCTGAATTGTACGAAAATGTCGTAACCGGCATTGGCAAGGCTTTTTCCCAGTTCCCCCAGATCGAGAGCCTGTCTGTGGACACATGGGGCGTGGACTATGTGCTGTTCCGAGGGAACGAGGAGGTCATGCCCTGTTACGCTTACCGAGATACCCGGACGGAGGCCGTGATTCCCGAGGTGCATGAGAAGATATCTTTCTCTCAGCTTTACCGGCATACCGGTAGTCAGTTCCAGCCCTTTAACACCATCTATCAGCTTTATGACGATCTGAAACAGGGTCGGCTGAACGGTGTTACTGCGATGCTCATGGTTCCGGAATACCTGCTGTATAAGCTCTCCGGCGTTATGGCAAGAGAGTATACCAATGCAACGACTATGGGCATGATCAGTGCTCAAACCGGCGAATTTGATTTGAATGTGGTCGATGCATTGGGTCTGCCAAGAAACCTGTTCCCGAAGCTGTCCCAGCCCGGTACGGTCCTTGGTGAATTGAAGCCTGAGATCGCACAGAAGGTCGGCGGAAACTGCAAGGTCGTCCTGTGTGCGACCCACGACACCGGCTCTGCTGTGGAGGGTATTCCCATGACAGAGGATGCGCCCTACATATCCTCCGGCACATGGTCGCTGCTTGGTGTCAAGACACCGAGGCCCATTACTGCTGAAAGCAGCGAAAAGGCCAACTACTCCAACGAGGGCGGTGTGGGCTACAACCGCTATCAGAAGAATATCATGGGCATGTGGCTGGTAAACCGGCTGCAAAAGGAGCTCTGCCCCGATACACCCTTCCCGGAGATCGTGAAGATGGCGCAGGAGAGCACCTGCGATGTTTTGGTGGATGCCAATGCCCAGCAATTCCTGTCACCCAAGAGTATGAAGAAGGCCTTTGATGACACCACAGCCAATGCTCTGAAAACAGTCGGAGATTATTTCCGCTGCGCCTACCGCTCACTGGCTGTCAGTTACAAGGTCGCCCTGGATGAGCTGGAGGCCAACACTGGCAGAACCTATGACAAGCTCTACATCGTCGGTGGCGGTGCCAAAAACGGTTTCCTGAATGATCTGACGGAAAAGTCCACCGGTAAGCAAGTGATCGCATTGCCCATTGAAGCAACAGCCTTGGGCAATTTGAAAGTACAAATGGAGGTATCATTATGAGCTACATTGAAGCAAAGGAAAAATACGCTGCCCTGGGTATTGACGTAGAAGCTGCCATGGAGCAGTTGAAGGCTGTTCCTGTGGCGCTGCATTGCTGGCAGGGCGATGATGTCCGCGGCTTTGACACCGACCCGAATAAGCCTTTGACCGGCGGTATTCAGACCACCGGCAACTATCCCGGCCGTGCCCGCACACCGGAGGAGTTGATGGCAGATATCGATAAGGTTATCTCCCTTGTTCCCGGACAGGTTAAAATGAACCTGCATGCCTCCTACGCCATTTTTGACGAGGAAAACGGCGGTTGGGTCGATCGTGACAAGCTGGAGCCCAAGCATTTCAAAAAATGGGTGGACTTCTGCAAGGAGAGAAAACTGGGCTGCGATTTCAACCCCACATTCTTCTCTCACCCCAACTGTGATCCCTTGACCCTGTCCAGTCCCAACGAGGAGACCCGGAAGTTCTGGGTGGAGCACGGTAAGGCATCTGTTCGTATTTCTCAGTATTTGGCCGATGAGCTGGGCCAGCCCTGTGTCATGAACATTTGGACCGGTGACGGCTTTAAGGACATCCCTGCTGACCGGATCGGTCCCCGTGAGCGTTACAAGCAGTCCTTTGACGAGATTCTCTCGGAGCCCTTCGATATGGAGAAGGTCTATCCCTGTGCCGAATCCAAGGTTTTCGGTATCGGTGTAGAGAGCTACACCGTCGGCTCTGCTGAGTGGTGTCTGAAGTATGCCGCTTCCCGGCCTGACTGCATCAGCCTAATGGATAACGGTCACTACCATCCCACAGAGGTGGTTTCCGATAAGATCTCTGCGATCCTGGCTTACGACAAGAAGATGGCCCTTCATGTGACCCGCGGTGTTCGCTGGGATTCTGACCATGTGGTTCTGTTTGATGATGAGACCAAGGAGTTGTGCAAGGAGATCGTCCGCTGCGGCTTGGATAAGGTGTTTATCGCACTGGATTACTTTGATGCTTCCATCAACCGTATCTCCGCTTGGGTCACCGGTTTCCGCAACCTGCAGAAGGCTCTGCTGTTCGGCCTGCTGCAGCCCAATGCTGAGCTGACCAAGCTGCAGAATGAGGGCAACTGGACTAAGCTGATGGTGGTGCAGGAAGAACTGAAGACTATGCCCTTCGGTGAGATCTGGGACGAGTACTGCCGCCGCTGCGGTAAGCCCGCTGACGGTCAGTGGTTCACTGAGATCGAGAAGTACGAAGCAGAGGTCCTGTCTGCACGGAACTGATAGGGGAGGAGAATACTATGTACACAGAAAAGCTTGCCGCCCTTGCGGCGATGTCCAATAAATACGGTGCAAATCCGGAGTATGTTTTGGCCGGCGGTGGCAATACGTCTTTCAAGAGTGCCGACCGTCTGTGGATAAAAGGCTCCGGTACGGCACTGGCCACCATCAAGCCTGAGGACTTTGTTGTCCTGGAGCGGGATGCGCTGGCCCAGATGTGGAGTGCCAACTATCCTGCTGAGGAGGCAGCCCGGGAAGCGGCTGTTCTTCAGGATATGATGGATGCCCGAATTAAGGGCGAGACCCGCCGTCCCTCGGTTGAGACCCTTCTGCATGATCTATTCCCCCAGCAGTATATTCTTCACGTGCATCCTGCCATCGTCAATGGTATTACCTGCTCCGTCGAAGGCGCTGCTGCAATGGCACGTTTGTTCCCGGATGCTGTTTGGGTGGATGCCTGCAAGCCCGGCTATATCCTGGCCTTGGAGTGCAAGGAGAAGATGGATGCGTATAAGCAGCAGACTGGCAAGGACTGCAACCTGCTGTTCCTACAGAACCATGGTATCTTCTTTGCCGGTGAGACCACTGAGGAACTGGATGATTTGGCTGAGGGTACGATGGCAGCACTGAATGCTGCTGTAAAGTATCAGCCCCAAATGGATGAGACGGCGTACGACATTAATAAGGTCGTTGCCATTTCTCCTGTGCTGCGCGCACTTTACGGGGAAGGTCAGCCTGCTACAGTGAAATTTACTGCCTGCCCCGAGATTCTGGCTTATGATCCTGCCACCAAGAGCCTTTCTCCCGACCACATTGTCTATGCCAAGGCAAAGCAGCTGATCCTGCCCGCAGATGCGGACGGCGACGGCATCAAGGCTGCCTTTGATGCGTTCGTTGCAGCCAATGGCTACAAGCCGAAGATTGCTTTTGTTGCAGGCCTGGGCATGTTCTCGATCGGCATAAACATGAAGGAGGCTGTCACGGCCCAGACGGTTATGCTTGATGCCATTAAGGTGGTTGCCTATACCAAATCCTTTGGCGGCGTATCTCCCATGCCTGAGTTCCTGATCGACTTCATTGTCAACTGGGAGGTGGAGAGCTACCGCTCCAAGGTCAGCTTGGCAGCCGGCGCTGTAAAGCGTCTCGCCAACAAGGTTGCAGTCGTCACCGGCGGCGCTCAGGGCTTTGGCAAGGGCATTGCAGACGCACTGTATGCCGAAGGCGCGTATATTGCAGTTGTCGATATGAACCTGGAGGGTGCAAAGGCTGCTGCTGCAGAGTACGGCGATGCGGGTCTTGCGGTTTACGCCAATGTGTCTGACGAGGATTCCGTAAAGTCCATGATGGATCAGATTACCGCATATTTTGGCGGTATCGACCTGTTTGTCAGCAACGCAGGTATCGCCAAGGCTGGAAGTCTGGAGGTTATGACCAAGCAGACCTTCGAGCTTGTGACGGCTGTAAACTACACCGGCTATTTCCTGTGTACCAAGTATGCGGCTGCGGTCATGAAGCTGCAGAATAAGTATGCACCCAACTACATGATGGACATCATCTGCATCAACTCCAAGTCCGGTCTTGCCGGTTCCAATAAGAACTTTGCCTATGCCGGATCCAAGTTTGGCGGCATTGGTCTGACCCAGTCCTTTGCCATGGAATTGGCAGAGTTCAACATTAAGGTTAATGCTATTTGCCCCGGCAACTATTTGGACGGTCCGCTGTGGTCTGATCCGGAGCGCGGCCTGTTTGTCCAGTATCTGAATGCAGGCAAGGTT
This sequence comes from Faecousia sp., assembly GCA_045588045.1. Taxonomy (GTDB): domain Bacteria; phylum Bacillota; class Clostridia; order Oscillospirales; family Oscillospiraceae; genus Faecousia. The sequence continues at coordinate 2,248 of JAZNDJ010000023.1, read as the reverse complement.
CCCGGCGCCAAGACCGTGGAAGATGTACGTCGTTTCTATGAGTCTAAGGTTCCTCTGAACAGAGGCTGCTTGCCTATTGACGTTGCCCGTGCGATCTACTACATTGTGGAGCAGACCTATGAGACCGGACAGGCTGTGCCTGTTACCGGCGGTCAGGAAATGCTGAAGTAATTGTTCCCAAAAAATCCCAAGGCCATTTGGCCTTGGGATTTTTTATCAGATTAGCTTTGAATATCCTTTTCCATACTGAACACACCTGGAAACACGGCTCAGCGTTGCAGAGGAAATATCGGACAGTTCCATGACCTGGTTGTAGGTTTTTCCTTCCTTCAACAGCTTCGCGGCGTATAGACGCTCTGCCATATTCTCAAGCTCCTTGCTGGTACACAGATCTTCTAACAGTGCACGGCAATCCTCTGCTTTTTTTATGGATGTAAGCAGATCGATCAGATCGTTAATCCTTTCCGGTTTACACATATTTCACCTCAAAAACGTTCTTCAAAGCCATGGAGAAATGCCGACGTCTTTTCACTTTTGGGGTTACCAAAAACTTCTTGCGCAGGTCCCATTTCTTCAATAACACCATCTGCCATGAACATGACTATGTCAGCAACGGATCGGGCAAAGTCCATCTCATGAGTCACTACGATCATGGTGTTGCCCTGCTCTTTCAGATCACGAATGACCCGCAGCACCTCACCGGTCAGCTCCGGATCCAAAGCGGATGTAGGCTCATCGAAGCACAGGATCTCCGGATTCAACGCCAAAGCCCGGGCAATGGCAACACGCTGCTGCTGGCCACCGGAAAGCTGGCAGGGATAGGCATCTGCTTTTTCGGACAGACCCACCTGAGACAGCAAAGCCTGCGCCTTCTGCGTAATCTCTGCAGTCGTACCCTTTTTTAGCAGGGTAGGGGCAAGGGTGATGTTTTGTAAAACACTGTACTGGGGGAACAGATTAAAATTCTGAAACACCAATCCGAAATGCAGCCGATTCTGACGGATGGCTTCATCGTTGAGAGTCGTCGCATCCGAGCTGTCATACAGGGTCTTACCGCCGGCCTTGATGGTTCCAGCATCGGGGATCTCCAGGAAATTTAAGCACCGCAACAACGTGGTCTTGCCGCTGCCGGAGGATCCGATGATCGCAATGACCTGACCCTTTTCCAAGGAAAAATCGATGCCCTTCAGCACCTTAATTTTCCCGTAATTCTTTTTAAGATTCCTAACTTCCAATGCTGTCATATCTTAACTCCTGAAATAACTGAGCTTCTTTTCCACTCTACCAAGGACGATTGTCAAAATGCCTACAAAGACAAGATAGAATGCACCGGTGTAGAACAGAGGCCAGACCATCGCCTTTGTGGCAGCAAGCTCCTTTGCCTGCTTAATGATCTCACAGACCATAATGCAGTTTGCCAATGCGGTATCCTTGATCAACGTAATGATCTCGTTGGACATTGGCGGGACGATACGCTGTACCACTTGCTTTAGAATGATCTTGCGGAAGATCTGGGATTTTGTCAGACCCAGTACATAGCCGGCCTCATACTGCCCCCGGGAGATGCTCTCAATGCCGCCTCTGTAAATCTCGGAGAAATAGCAGGCGTAATTGATGGTAAAGGCGATCAGCACCGCAATGACTCGGCCTGCATCAGACACAGCGTAATTTATAAAGAAGTACCGGTCAAGCTGACTAAACACTGGGAACTGGAATAAAAGTCCGGGAACATAGTAGATAATGAAGATCTGCAGCATCAGCGGAATACCGCGAACGATCCACACAAAGACTTTGGAAACGGCTTTTACCGGCTTGAAGCGGCTCATGGAGCAAAATGCTATAGGCAAACCAAGCGGTGCGCCGCAAAGCAGCGTCACCGCAAAGATTAGCAAGGACAACTTAAAGCCATCTGCAAGGAATACTAAAACTTCCCAAAATGACATATTGTGTCTCCTATGTTTTTATTATTTCTGGTCAGAAAAATCAACAACAGTTGTATTAACTACGTTGTATTTTGTTGCGATAGCAGTGATTGTGCCATCAGCTGCGAGCTCTTCAAGAGCGCCGTTTACAAGATCCTTAAGTTCGCTACCCTTCTTAAAGCCGATTGCATAGTATTCAGCTTCGCTTGCGATACCGTCAACGATTTTAAGAGCAGAATAGTCGCCCTTACCGCACATACTCTTTGCGAGTTGCTCATCGAGAACTGCGAATTGAGCTGTACCCGAGTTAACTTCCATAAGAGCGT